>CAJMAX010000007.1 GCA_905211505.1 uncultured bacterium
ATATGAGTAAATTAATAGGCATTTCAGATATACACGGTGAATATGATAAACTTTGTTCAGTTTTGGATAAAGTCATACCGCAAAAAGAGGATACAATTGTATTCATGGGGGATTACATAGATAGAGGTGCCCAATCGCGCGAAGTAGTTGATAAACTAATAGACATGCAAAATTTATGTAATTGTATATATTTAATAGGTTCACATGAATATGCAATGCTCAATGCTCCACGTGATGACTATTATAATTATCTATTTTGGAATTATGGTGGAGATGCCACAGTTCAAAGCTATGGAAGCTTTGAAAACATTATGAAAATTCATGGGGAGTTTTTTAATAGTTTAAAGCCATATTACCTTGCAAATAAGTATTTGTTTATTCATGCAGGTATAAGAATTGGAATACCATTAGAAGACCAAGATTTATCAGATATGGTTTACATAAGAAGTGAGTTTTATTCTAAAAAACACGGACTTCCATATAAAATTATCTTTGGACATACTGAATTTGATAAACCTTTGGTTCAAGATGATAAAATATGTATTGATACAGGCTGCGGAAAATATAAAGATGCAGTGCTTACTGCAGTAATTATAGAAAATGAAAATGTGTCTTTTGTGAATTCACGGGATTAGATGCGCAATAGAGAGGTGGTATAATGGAACAAGCTGAATATTTTGAGTTAAATCGCAAATTAAGTAATTTTTACGTAAAAGAAATAAGTCCAGCGCTAAACTTACTTAATAAAAAACGTAAACAAAAAGCAATAGTCTTATTTTTATGCATAGCTCTTTTAATAAGTTTTGCTTTGTGTTTCGTACCAATAGCTATTCCAAAGCTATCTCTTTGCTTAGTTTTAATTATAATTAGCTTAGTAATCGCTATTAAGATTTTATCTAAGAAGTTTCGTATAACATATTTATCTTTCAAATTGGAAGATGATTTTAAACGCAGATTTATGGACGATTTTGTTAAGTTGTTTGGGAATCTACATTGGAGAAAATATGGACTCAACGATGATACTGCAATTCTTCTCTCAAATAAAAAAATTGCAAATATCGTACAAAAGCATAATGTAACTATCACTGAAAATAATAAAGTGGTAAATTTAAATCTTGATTTTTATAAAAACATAGAAAAAGTAAAATCTTTAGATTTATTTAATCTAGCTGCACTGTCAATAGATGACTGTATCTGTGGAAGTTATAAAAATGTACCATTTTCAATAATAGAAGCTAAGACAATATCTAAGTTATCAATTTTATCTGGTGTACTTACAGGCTTTTTGCTCTTTCCCCCTATAATTCTTGTTATTCTTATCCTTGGACTTATAGGAATAATAACTATCATATCCCATTATTATCAATTAATAGATACTCTTGCAAAATTGGGTTTATCCAAACCGATGTCTGTCATTCTTTCAGCTTCGATATTTATTTTTGGAATAAAGTTTATCATACAATTATTAATTAATAAACTCATGTCATGGGCCGGAAAATTTCGTGGTATTATTGTTGAATTTGCTATGAATAAAAATTTTGAAGGTCAAACAATCATTTTGGATAATTCACAAGACGGTCGTAATGTTTCCGTCAATAAAAAGAAATATAGTGTTGTTCAATTGGAAGATATTGAGTTTATGAAAAATTATACAGTTTATTCTACAAATCAAATTGAAGCACGATACCTTATTACTACAGCTTTTATTGATAGATTAAAAAATATAAAAACTAAATTCAAAACAAAATATATCAGAGTTGCGTTTAAAGATGATAAAATCGTTATAGCACTTCATACAGATAGAGATATGTTTAAAATGGCCAATATGACTTCTGATACCGGTAAACAAACTTTTATTGCTCTATTTGAAGAAATCGTTTCAGTTCTAGATTTTATTAATCAATTAAAACTAAACAAGAAACTCGGATTATAATAGAACTTTGACAACAAAAACCTATGGAGAGGATGACACCAATCCCTACTCTACTTTAATATAATTCCGTAGTAAATTCTGATAATTTTAAACCGAGACAAATAGCGCGTAACGCGCTATTTGTCTCGGTTTATTTGCGTTAAACATGACCACGGACTTTCTGTTCAGGAATCTTATACAATCCAAAAACAACACCTCCGGCTTCTGTACACAAGCTACCTAACACAAAATGGCATTCTCATCCTGAGACAACAGTAATTCTGCAACAAAAAAGAGTCACAAGGACTCTATTTTATCGCAATAAAAAATGCGCTTGGCGCGATTCGAACGCGCGACCTATCCCTTAAAAGGGGAGTGCTCTACCTGCTGAGCTACAAGCGCAAATTATCTATTTATATTTCCTAGCTATCCGGTTCACTCACCGTGTGTATTCATATTAACAAGAACATTTTTAAATGTCAACACTTTTTTTTAATTAATTATAGCTTTCAAAAATTTATACATAATTTGCCTTTGATTATTGTCCAACAAATGTACCATGTATAAGATTTCCTGCTCCAATTCTTGTGCAGATTGTAAATGTCCGTTATTCATAAAATCTTCAAAAGATAGATTTAAAATACCTAATAATTTTGTCATAGTCTCAAACGATGGGTAGTGTTTACCTGTTTCTAGCTTACTTAACTGTCTTGGTTCAATTCCAAGCTTTTCAGCTAAAAATTCCTGTGACATTTTTCTATTTTTACGTAATTCCTTTATTCGTCTGCCTATTATCTCTTTACTATGCATAACTTCTCCTTTCTTAAAGGATAAGAATAACGCTACACCTTTGTAAGGTTCTTTACATAGATTTTTATTAAATAATAGTCGTTTATATTGATTAATATAGAAGTATATGATAACATTTTACTACCTACTCAACATTAATAAGGAGTAAAGATATGAAAAAAGCTTTTACAATGGCAGAAACCTTAATCACTCTGGGAATAGTTGGAATAGTTGCAGCCATAACAATCCCTGGACTTATACATTATTTCAAAATTAAAGAACTTGAAGTTCGATTTAAAGCAATGGATTCAAAAATACAACAGGCTCTGAAATCCATGTCTGACGAATTGGAATTAGATGATTTTAATAAGTTTATCAGCTACGAAGCATGTGGAACTAGTGGACCAGGAGCATGTGATGACACAATATTCAAACAAATCAATGACTCATTTTTATCTAAATTCAAAATTTCTCACTCCTGCACTTCAACAGAATGCTTGCCAAATTATAGAAAACCCCAATATTATATTACTGATTTTGCAGGGAACAAAAAAATTGGTTATAGCTTTGAAAATGCATATGGAGCCAACTGGTGGGGAAATAAAAACTTTGGTACACATGTTTTACTTGATGGCACTATGATTACCTCAATGTGCTTTATGCACCATGGCGATTATGATTCTGTAGCTTTTACATTTGATACAAATGGAATGGAAAAAGGTCCAAATAGATATGGATACGATATATTTATTTGGACAGCTGAGCGAACATGGTATCCGTTATGCACTGCTAAAAGTACCACTTTTAGTGAATATAACGGGAGAGGGTGTTACAAATATGCTAAAAAAAATCAAGACCCGGATAAGAAAAAAGCAAACTACTGGAGCAGTTTAAAATTATAGCAAAAAGAGCTCAAACAATTTGAGCTCTTTTTGCTCGTAAAAATATATAATTCTCTTAAATATCTATATATTTTCTTGCACATTCAAACATCGCATTAACCAAAGCCGCATTGTTATTCAAATTCATGCCATTAGTTTCAAGAACCTGTTTAACCCTTTCCTCCCATATATTATAAATATCATTCTTATCTAAATCAAGAATTTGACCTATCATCACAAGTTCTTTAAAATCGATAGGTACAGGATAAGCACCACGTAACATATCCACAATTTCCACCCGTTTCTTACGAGGAAAGGCTTTTAAAAAAGTTACCACACTCATCTTTTTATCATGAAGCATGCTTTTTAATAATTCTATAGTATCATCTTTTAATAGTGGCTCTTGCGGAATTTTATACTCATCAAATTCAACCGGATCAATATCCATGACAGTTGCAATTCTTTCTAAAGTTGTGCTGCGCGTTGAGAATGGGATTGTTTCATCAATCAGGTTATATACATATGAAAGAGTTACACCAATCATTTCTGCAAAATCCTTTTTATGTAATGCATTTTTTTCTAAAAAATTGGCGACTTTTTGAGAGCTTTTTTCGCCTGTTAGTTCATGTTTCATTGTTTCACCTCTATTTTTCCCTTAATTTAGTTATTATTTATCATTTTGTTAAGCTTAAACTTTCTACACCATTATGGTAATATTTATTTACGTTAAAATACTAATTATAAGTATCATTGAATAATGAAGGGATTTTAATAAAATGAAATTAGTTACAGGTCTGGGCAATATCGGAGACAAATACTGTTTTACGCGCCATAATGTAGGGTTCATGGTAGTCGACAAATGGGCAATAATGAACGATGTCCAATTTAAAGAAGAAAAAAAGCTAAAATGCTTTGCAGGAAAACTAAGAACAAAAAATGAAGATATAATGCTCATAAAACCAACAACGTTCATGAATCTATCGGGAGAATCAGTCATTGCTGTCATGAATTATTACAAAATAAAACCAGAGGACATAATTATTGTATACGATGACCTGTCTTTAGAACTCGGCAAAATGAGATTCCGCCCAAACGGTTCTGACGGTGGACATAATGGCATAAAATCTATAATAAAATCTCTTGGTTCTTCTAACATCGCCCGTTTAAAAATCGGCATAGGTCCCCAACCACCAATTCCTGCAGAACACTTCGTATTACAAAACTTTTATAAAGATCAACTTGAAGCCTTAAAACCTGTGTTAAAGCGGGCAATTGACGGACTTGAATATTATTTTGATAATGGCATGCAAAAGACTCAAAATGAATTTAATTAACGTTTTGAACTATACCCAAATTGATGCTATAATAGAAAAGCATATTATTTAGTTATAAAGGAGTACGAAGCAAATGAGTTTACAGTTAGCTGAACAATTTGAAGCAAATGAACAATATGAAGATGCATATCGGGAATACAAAGAAGTATATGAACAAAACCCTGATGATTTGGGTTTATTAGAACGACTTGGACATCTATCTCTAATTCTCGGAAGACCGGAAGAAGCAGCTAATTATTACCATGAAATTTTAAAACGTGATGTTACAAATCCACTTGCTTACGAACAATTAATGTCTATTTATGAAAATACTGACAGATATAAGTATTATATCTATAGAGGTAACAAAAATTCTCTTGAGGGTAAACTTGAATTTGCTGTTAATGATTTTAAAAAAGCCCTCGCCAATGCAAGCGAAGAAACTCAAATTGTCATGACTCGCTTAACTCTGGCAAATATTTATAAACAACTCGGAAACACCTTAAAAGCTCTTGATGAATACAACATTATACTTGAGTACGATAATCTTCATGAAGAAATATTTTTACAACTTGCGGATTTATATTTGCAGGATGAAGCTTATTCCAGCGCTATTGATGCCTTAATGAGAGCAAAACAAAAAGGTTTTGATACTGATAAAATTAATGAGGGACTTGCTGCCGTATACCTAAAAAGCGGAGATCCTAAAAAAACGATTGAATTCACAAAAGATGAACTATTAAAAATTCAGGCAATGCTTGAAATAGGTGAAATCGAAAATGCATATGAAAAACTAAAAAATCTTCCGGAAGAATTTAAATCTTCAGCAAGATATTATACACTTATGGCACAATATTGTTATTCTTCTAAGGATTTCGAAAAAGCTCTGGAATATATTGATGAATACAATAAACTAGTTCCAAATTCTCCGTTAACATACCAGATGAGAGCTCTGGTTTATGACGAAAACGGAGATGAATTCAATGCACATTTAAACTGGGGCAAATATAACATAATCAGAAAAAATACAGATATCGCAATTAATGAATTCTTAAACGCAGTTCAACTCAAAGATGATGATATCGATTTATTATTTACTCTTGCTGCTCTACTCACCGACAATGGAGAATCTAACCATGCTGCAGAATACTATGAAAAGATTGTAAAACTTGAACCTAACAATAAAGAGGCTCTAAAGAAATTGGCAGCATTTAGAGAAGGTATAGGTGATTACAAAATGCAAGTACATTATCTTGAAAAAATTGTAGAAGCTGATGACAAGGATTTACAAACACTAAAAGAACTTGCAAAAGCATACGAAAAAATAAAATCGAACAAAAAAGCTATAGAAATTTATAATAAATACTTAGAACTCGTTAAAGACCCTGTTGACCATAAAATGGCAAAAGATAGACTGGACAAACTTATGTGCGGAGTTTCTGAAAACGAAGAATCTGTCGGACTACTCGACAAAATAATGGGATTTTTTAACAAAAATCAGTAACATTAACTTTTATCACATTTTATAAAAAAAGAAGTCGTTAAGACTTCTTTTTTTGTATAATTAAATAGTGAATAGTTAAGGGGCATTATGAGCAGATTTATTGGAATATTTGGGATTATATTTATTTTTGCACTGGCATACTTGATGTCAAATAATAAAAAGGCTATAAATTATAAAACAGTAGGCATGGGGTTTTTACTCCAGGTTTTATTTGCGGTTTTTATATTTAAAGTTCCGCTTGGACAAAAATTATTTATGGCAATAGGTTTATTTATTCAAAAATTGTTAGTTTTTGCAAGACAGGGCGGCGAATTTGTATTCGGAGGTCTTATGAGTCAAAAATTCACAGAACTATTTTCTGGCGGAGGCTCAATCTTTGCACTCCAATTGATATGTTCTATGGTATTTATGATGATTTTAGTTAATATGCTATATCATTATGGAATTATGCAAAGGGTTGTTGCTGTACTTGGAAAAGGAATGAACAAACTTATGGACGTCAGCGGAGCTGAGGCTCTATCAAATGTTGCAAGCGCGTTTGTCGGTCAAATTGTTGCTCAAATTATGATAAAACCATATCTTGCAAATTTAACACGCTCAGAACTTCTTGCATCTATGGCCGGCAGTCTGGCATGTATATCAGGCGCGACAATGCCAATATATATAGCAATGGGGATTCCAGCAGAATACCTTTTGGCTTCATCTATTATGGCCGCCCCTGGCGCTCTCGTAATTTCAAAAATCGTATACCCTGAAGTCAATGTACCGGAAACAAGTAAAGACATTAAACTATCAGTAAGTAAACGCCACAGAACACATACAAACATATTTGATGCAATCTCATCCGGAGCTTCAGAAGGAATGAAAGTTGCAATCAACGTTATTGCTATGATTTTAGCTCTTGTTGCGTTAGTCGCAATGATAGATTGGTTTCTTGCAGGAATCGGAGCAGCTGTAGTCAAATATCTGCATATCAATTTAACATGTATTGGTATGGATTTAACACATTTATCTATGAACATGATTTTAGGCAAAATATTTGCCCTGTTTGCTCTACTTATGGGAGTTCCATTCAACGAAATAACAACTGTTGGAGGACTAATGGGTACAAAACTTGTATTAAATGAAATGGTTGCATACATGGATTTAACAAATCCTGCAGTTCACCTATCTCCAAAATCGTTCTTAATCGCAAGTTTCGCGCTTTGCAGTTTTGGAAATTTTGGCTCCATTGCAATATTACTTGGAGGTATCGGAGAACTTGCTCCAAATCAGAGAAAAAATTTGGCAAGATTAGGCGTAAGAGCTTTAATTTGCGGGACATTAACCTGCTATATGTCTGCTGCTATCGTCGGAATTTTATTTAATTAAATTTCTTAACATAAGTAACATTTTTTACATTTAAAATTTTTGGAATATAATTATATTATGGAAATTATTAGAGAACTTAAAGAAATTCCAAATTTATCATTAGCACTAGGATTTTTTGATGGAGTCCATCTTGGACATCAGGAAGTCATAGGCTGTGCTGTTGAATTTGCTCAAAATAATAATTACCAGTCTGCAGTCGTTACATTTAGAGAACATCCTTATTGTTATTTCAACGGGATTTCGCCAAAGTATATTTTAACATTGCAGGATAAATACAAACTAATAGAAGATTTAGGCGTTGATTATATTATTGAACTAGATTTTGGTTCAGTATGTCATATGACACCTATGCAATATTTGGAAGAAGTTCTGGTAAAATATTTTTCACCAAAAGCAATTTCTACAGGATTTAACCATCAATTTGGTGTGGATAAATCAGGAAATGTAAAGTTCTTATCTGACTGCCAAAACAAATTTGATTATCTTTATTTTGCAACTCCGCCTCAGTCTATTTTTGGAGACGTAATCAGCAGTACAGCAATTCGTCAGTACATAAAAACAGGCTCCGTTTATATGGCGGATTCTATGTTGGGAAGAAAATTTTCAGTTTCCGGCACTGTTATTAAAGGAAAAGAACTTGGTGCAACTATCGGATATCCTACCGCAAATATTATTTATCCGTTAGATATTGTTGAACCTCCTCACGGGGTTTATGATGTGGAAGTTGAATTGGATAACGGAAAAGTATATAGAGGTCTTGCTAATTTTGGTGTTTCTCCTACAGTTTCAAATGCAGGAATTTGTACTCTAGAAACACATATCTTCAAATTTAAAGGTAATTTGTACGACAGAGACATCAAAGTTTCATTTACAAAAATGCTGAGACCTGAAATTAAATTTGCAAATCTTGATGAGTTAAAAACTCAGATTGAAATTGATATTCAATCTTTATAGATATTTAAATAATTCATTAAGTTAAATACAGAAAAGACTAAAGTTAGTGATAACTTTAGTCTTTTCTTCTCTATACGCTAAAATCTGTTAAAAATACCAGAATTATAGCTCAACATTATTAGAAATTATATCCATTTCTTCTGATGAAGCATAAGCTGAATGGCAACCGCAATCTACATATAGAACTTCTCCAGTTGTACCTGTTGACAAATCAGAAGCTAAATATAAACCGGCTTTACCTACATCTTCCAATGCTACATTACGTTTCATTGGAGCCCTTAAAACAGCAGCTTTAAGCATTTTAGAAAATCCGTTAATGCCCATAGACGCAAGTGTTTTAACCGGACCTGCTGATATGCAGTTAACTCTGATACCTTTCTTACCAAGATCAACAGCAAGAAATCTCATTGTAGACTCAAGAGCAGCTTTAGCAACTCCCATTACGTTGTAGCTTGGTACAGAAAGCACTGAGCCAAGGTATGTAAGAGCAAATATTGAGCCGCCTTCATTCATAAGAGGTTCTGCATTACGAGCGATTGTAACAAGAGAATACGCACTTACGCCCAATGCTGTATCCCAGCCATCTTTAGATGTTTCGATAAATCTGCCCATTAAATCTTCTTTTTTAGCAAATGCAACAGCATGAACTACGAAATCAAGTTTTCCATAAACTTTTTCACATTCTGCAAATACAGCTTTTACTTCATCTTCTTTGGTAACATCGCAACTCATAATAATTTTAGCACCCATGCTCTCAGCAATAGGTTTTACTCTTTTTTCCATTGCTTCTCCGGCATAAGTGAAAGCTATTTCTGCACCTGCATCGTAAAGTTGTTTAGCAATTCCATATGCAATACCGTGAGTATTTGATACTCCAAAAATAACACCTTTTTTACCTTTCATTAAA
This sequence comes from uncultured bacterium, assembly GCA_905211505.1. Lineage (GTDB taxonomy): Bacteria > Cyanobacteriota > Vampirovibrionia > Gastranaerophilales > Gastranaerophilaceae > Zag111. The sequence continues at coordinate 9,632 of CAJMAX010000007.1, forward strand.
TCCATATTAAATTCTCCCTAACTTCGTATATAAAACTACTTATTAATTTTATCAAAAATAAAAATTTAAGGCAAATTTTAAAAATTATCATACTGAAGTATCTTAATGTAAACAATTGTAAACAAAACCTTAAGTGCTGAAATCGTGGATTTCTAAAAGTTTTTATATATATAAGAGAGTTTAAATTTGGAGAGCTTTGACAAGTGAGCATTAACAATGTAAATCAGAATACTGACATACAAAAGCTTCTAAAGTTGATGAAAACCAACAAAAGCGGCAAAACTGCTATGTCTTCAAAAGTTCCGGCTCATATGACAATGAACGGCTCTATTTTCAATGCTAATGCTAATACAATAAGTTCTGTTGGCAGCAACAGAAGTGCTGTAGCATCAAGAGGAATTCAAACTACCAATAATGTTCTTCAAGCTAATACGGCAAAATCCGTTTCTAATGTTTCTAACTCTCAATCTTCTCAATCAACAAGAGAATCAGAAGCTAATGAAGAAAATTCAAGAGTAAACTTAAGCAATTACGATTTTGATAATTTAACAGGAGTATCAAGCAGTGAATTAAATAGCTTGAAAGCTGAATTATCTGAATTAAAAGATTCTAACATTCCAAGATTTTTAGAAAACAGCGTAAATAAAAAATTAGGTAAAGTTAAATCCGAATTGCAAAAAAGAGCATCCGGAACTAATGGTACAGAACAAAACAATCAAACAAACGGTGCTGAAAACTCTGACAAAACTGAAAAGAAAGATAAATATTCTGCAAAAGATGGAGATGCAGCTGTAGCTTCTTCTAAAGATGCAAACAATGATGCCAAAGCTGCTACTGTTCAAACTGAACAAGGCACATCTAAGATGAAAGAATCAGCTTCAGATATGAAGTCTTTAAATTCTAAAATGAAAAAAGATGAAAAGACTTTCAAAAAGCAAATGAAAGCTGGCGAAAAACAAATTAAAACTAATGAAAAGAAAATGCAGCAAATGGCTGCAAAAATGGAAGCTTTATCATTAGAAAATGAAGCTATTAATTCTGAAATAGAACAAGCTTCTCTTATTGTGGATTCAAGCTCTTCTTCTGAATCTGATAGAACTCAAGCTCAACAACTTATCCAGGGTAAATCTTCAAGATTACAAGAAAATCAAGATTTACTTGGCAAAAGCAATGTTAGTTTGAAAAAAGTTCAAGTTACTACCAACAAAAAAGTAAGAACACTAACAAGAACAGCTAAAAGTTACAATAAAACAGCAAAAGTAAATCAACAACAAGTTGCTAAAAATGAAACAGTAGCTGATGACGTTTTAAAAATTGCAAATAAAGCAGACCAAATCGCTGGTTACACAGTAACTGCCGGCCAGATGACAAAAATGGTTGGAGCAGGAATGATTGCTCTTGGAACAGCAAATCCTATGATGTTTGGTTCATTAATTGTTCCAGGAGGAACAGTTCAAAAAGTTGGTATTACAGTAGAAACTGTTGGAAACTATGGAAAAATGGCAGCTAGCGTAACTAAAACTGCAGTTTATGCCGCACAAGGTAATATTGCTGGTGCTTTAACTTCTGCAGGTGCAGCAGTTATGTCAGGTACATCCGCAGTTAAAGGAACTAAAGAAATTAAAAGTGGATTCGAAAATATTGACAAACAAGTTGCAGCAGCACAGGATAAAGCTACTGCAAAAATGGATGCTAAAGCTGCAGATAAAGCAGGTCAAGCTAGCGCAAAAAGTGCAGAAGCTGATAATTTAAGAGCTGGAACAAAAAAACCAGATGGGACTGTAAATGAACCAACAGCAAAAGATCTTAAAAAAGCAGATAAACTAGATAAACAAGCTGAAAAATTACAAAATAAAGCTAATAAAATAGATGCCAAAGCAGACAAATTAAATTCTCAAGCAGACAAGTTACATGCAAAAATTGATCTTAAAGATCAAGCAAAATTTGAAAATGCTGTAAAGAAAGCTGAAACCCAAGTAGCTAATACTACAGGTAAAGCAAAAGAAAGAGCTCAAGAACAATTAAAGAAACTTAATAATATGGGTTCAAAAGGTTATGCAGAACAAGCATCTAAAGGTTTTGCTAACAAATTAGCTAAAGGTATGGAATTTGGCAGCTTCTTACAATCTGCAGGTTCTATGGTGGGTCAAACTCAACAACAGGGTTCTGAAACAACAGTTGTTAGAAGCAACTACAGAGCTAAACATTTACAAAGAAGAAGACTTCGCTAATAACATAACGAAGTCTTCGTTTTATATAAACAGTTAAAACTCTCTCAAAATTTTAAACTAACCTTTTTGTAGATTATTTATCTCTAAAATTAATTTATCTATATTAGGATTATCTTTAATACTTTTTGCATGCTGAGCATACTTCAAAGCTTTACCATACTCCTGTTTGTTATAATAAATAATTGCTTTATTATAACTGACAAGATACCTTTCATCCGTTACTTTAGTTAGAGTATTAGCTCTATCTAAAGCCGCAATTGCAGCATCAAAATCTCCCATATCCGAATATACAGAAGCAATATTTATATAACCTGCAGCAAGATTCGGGTAATCCGCAATATATTTTTTTAATTCTGCAAGTTTGTGACGCAATCTAGCATCAACACTACCTAAAATTAATGGAGAATAATATAAATTAGATTTATCAATATTTTTAACGTTTGTTACTGTTGGTTCTAATCTATAAAGCAGTGCTAATGTTTTCAGATCACGCAAAGACAAATACTGAAAATCTGACCGATACAGTGCATACATATTCATATTATTTTCATTTGATGAAAACATCAAATCAGATTTACTATCACTATGCCCCATTATCCCGAGAGTGTGTCCAATTTCATGTAATGCTGTATTATAAACCTCTAAAGATGAAAAATATTGCTGCCGCGGATTTGTTTTATAAAACGTCAAATTCATTTTTTTTAACAAATTATCAGAGCCGATAATAGGATCGGTATAAGCTATAGTATACTTACACACCCCATCAGTACAAACATCTTCCGGCAAATCCTTAAATTTAATCAAAATATGAGCCTCTTCCGGATTTGAAATTTCTACAAATTTTACAAAATTTGTACGAATAGTCCACTGCTTAAGAGCTCTGTTTATATCTTTTTTATAATATGATGGAACTGAAGAGATATCTTCAAAATAAATTTTCAAAGGAAAAGTTTTTATATCCCATCTGACAATATCGTTGCCACTGGTTGCATTATAAATATAATTATCATCAACTCCTTTCAGCAATTTATGCCTTAGAGCTACAGCCTGATAACGAGCATATTTCTTAGCTTCATCTTCAATCTTTGAATTACCCATCATATACAGTTTTTTTTGAACTTCATAAGTAGGTTCTGATTTAGAAAGAGCCAAAACATAATAAAATCTTGCCAAAACACTTTTGGAATCTGCAAACAAGGACTGCTCAAATACAGGCAGTGATTCTTCATATTTGCCGGCTGTATATAAAGTCTTAGCTTTATTGTAATAAATAATACCCATAAACGGGGATTTATAAAGCATAAAAACAATTAATACAATTAATAGTAAAGCCAATAAAAATTTACGCATTATTCTTTTCTGCCAAATCTCTTTCTAATTGTTGAGCCAAAGCTCGAGTATCACCTTTTAATTTGAAATACTCTGCAAATTTAGAAGTGGTTTTTATATTAATACTTCTACCATTTTTATCTTTATGCTTAGAAACTAATCCCTTTTCTACAAGCTCTGCAACATGTTCATAAGCCGCAGAACGAAGTTTTACAAGTTCAGTTTGCCTGATAGGTTCTTTCAAAGCTATAACCAGTAATGTCCTTAACACCGCAGGTGACAAATCAATCGGACAAATTTTCTCAACAATATCTGAATAATCTTCTTTTACCTGAAGAATATATCCATTTTCATCATCAATTTCTAAAGCTCCATCACGTGAAGCATAGTCCATAATAAGTTCTAAGATGGCTTCTTCTATTTCTTCCGGTTCTTTATCTAAATAAGTTGCAATTTCTTCTAATGTTAAAGCCTTTGCGGTAACAAATAAAACTGCTTCAATTCTTGACTTAAGCTGTTGCACGATTTCCACCTTTTACCACATACAAATCTGAATAAAACTCATCTTGTTCTAACTCATAATCAGTATCTCTACTCAAGAACAACAATGCTAAATATGCACTAATTTTATCCATACCTAACATTGTTAATTCATTTAATTCAATTTTATCAACACGATTAAAAATCTGTTCTAAATTGTCTTTTAATTTAAGAACTGATTCTTCAATATACTCTTCATGAGCCATTGAAACAATTTCATCAGGAGTTAATCTTGAATAGTTTCTCACATGTCTTTTAGCTCTTTCATGAGCACTTTTCATAGAAGCACGTTTTTCTAATTTTTCATAGAATTCCAATTGTTTAATCAAGTCTTTCAAAGTCACAACACGATTACGATTTAACCTGATACTTGTTCTTCTTTGAAGAGCTTCATCAAAACTAACAACATTGCTAGTTGGTATAAATTCCTGATCTTCCGGATACTCAACAATAAATCCGTCATCATCATAAATTACATCATCTTGCGGTTCATCTTGAAAATCATCCAGAGATAATCCTGCCAAAACATTTGATTGAAGCCTGCACAAAATTGATGCAAATAATAGAGTTCTGGAGGCAACACGAAGATTTAATGATTTTAGTTCAATCATTCTTTGCAAATACTTTTCAGTAACATCAAGAATATCTATATTCCATGGATCAATTTTTCCTTGTTTTGCCATATCAACAAGAATTCCAATACCATCATTGGCATCAAATTCACCTGTTTTACCATATATAGAAGATTCCAAATCTTCAGCATTTATAAGATTGTTATTCATTGTCGTCATCTCTTAATTTAACACCTGTAACTTTTGTTTTACCTTTTTCTTTTTGGGTAACACCAATTGTTCTATTAGCCGCCTCAATCATAGGACGTCTGTGGCTTACTACAATAAATTGAGTATCAGAAGATTGTTTCTTAACCATATCCGCAATTCTTTCGACATTCATCGTATCCAAACTTGCGTCTACCTCATCCAAAGCATAGAAAGGAGCAGGAAGATATTTTTGAATTGAAAAGACTAACGCCAAAGCTGTCAATGCTTTTTCTCCACCGGATAATGCTCCGAGTTTATTATTAGTAGTTTTATCTCTTGGTTTTGCCTCAATTGTCATGCCAGCAGACAGCGGATCCTTTTCATTCTCAAGAATCAGTCTGCCTTCTCCCTCTGATAATTGATGATAAATATCTTTAAAATTTTCGTTTATAGCTGTAAATGTAGTCATAAACGCTTCTTTCTTCTGTTGCTCAAATCCATTCATCTTATCAAGAATTGATTGACGCTCGGTTGATAATGTTCTTATCTGAGTATCTAATTCCTCTTTTCTTGCCGCTTTTTCTTCGTAAGAAACGATAGCACGCATATTAACATCACCTAATTCTTGCATACGTTTATCCAAACGTTGGATTTTAGCATTTAATTCATCAATAGAAATTTGTACAGGTTCTAATTTTTCAACTTCAACCCCAGCATTAGTAAGAATTTCAGTCGCTTCTTTTAATTGAGGTTCCAATTCACGTCTGCGAGCTTTGAAAGACTCAATTTGCTCATTGATTCTATCTATTTCAGAAGCTTTTACAGCACTATTAGTCTGCAATTCAACAAGACTACTGTGAATTTCTTCTTTCTGTTTCACAAGTTCTCCGATTTTTGCATCAATTACTGCAATTTTATCAGATAGGGAGTTTAATTGTTCCTCTAATTGAAGGATTTCCGACTTGTATGTCTCTTTGTCTTTTTCTAAAGATTCATTGTTTCTTGTTGTATTTTTTATATCGTCTTCTTTAGATGTAATTAATTGCTCATTAAATTTAATTGTATTTTCAAAACCTTGAATCTCACTATTAACATTCATAAGATTTGTATTTAGACGTCTGATTTCATCCTCAATACCTTGAGTTTTTTCTTTCAAATCTTTTAAATCTTTATCATTTAATAAACTATCCAACTCTGCCAATTTGTCTTGTGCCTGCTGAATACTATCAGCTAATTCAACTCGCTTTAACTCAATTTTATCAAGTTCTGAATTTAGTTTTTCAATCTTAGGCTCGTTTTCAGACACATAAGTACGCTTTGTCTCCAATAAAGACTGGCTATTTTCAAATTGAGAATTCATGTTTGATAGTTCAATTTTAGCTTTAGAATACTCCGTCGAAGAAGAAGAATAAGCTATTCGAATTTTTTCAAGCTTATCTTCCAACTCTCTTTTTCTCACAGAGGCTGTATCATATTTCTTCTGTAGCTCATCAAGTTTAGCTTTTGCTCTTTCTAATTCTTTATCATCACTCTGACCAAAACCAAACATTGATTTTTTTACATAACCACCGGTGATAGCTGATGATTTTTCATAAAGTTTACCATCTAAAGTTACCATACGGTATTTACCCATAAGTTGTTCTGCGGATTCTGCATCCTCAACAATCAAAGTATCTCCAACAGCATAGAAAAATGCATCTAAATATAAATCATCAAAATCAACAAGGTTAATAGCAAAATCAATTACCCCTCTATTTTTAGGCAATTGCAATTTTGTCGGAGCTTTCTTAAGCTTACTCAAAGGAATAAATGTTGCTCTACCCACTTTTGAAGAATTTAATAATTCCATAGCAACATAAGCCGCATGCGGATCATCAACAACGATATGCGCAAGCCTTCCCCCAAAAGCAACATCCAATGCCAAAGAATACTCTTCATCTACTGTACCTAGTTGCATTAATGGAGCATGCACACCTTCCAAATTTGCCTGCATAACAGCATTGATTGGCAAACTTGAACCTGAAGAAGACATTAGACGTCTTTGTGCTTCCATATCTGTAAATTTTCTATAAGCAGCCCTGACATCATGATCATAATCCTCAATTGCAGTTTTTGCATCATCAAGTTCTTTCATTGTTTTTGTCTGAATATCTTTTAATTCATCCATTTCTTTTTTTAAATCAGCAACCTGCAATTCTTTTAAAGATTTATCATCAGCAAAATTAGCTTTTGCATTTTCTGCATTTTCAATAAAGTTTTTTGCGTCTTCAATTTCTTTCTTCAAAATTTTAAGCTCATTTTCTTTAGGTAAGGATGTCTTTAATAACTCATTATCCTTATCTTTCAATGCATCTAAATTGCGTGATACATCATTACGTTCCTGAATATATTTATCTGCAGTTGAACTTAATCCCGAAATATCTGCAAGTTTTTTAGATAATTCTTCTTTTTTCTCTTTTAATTGAGTCTCAATTATGCCTATTTTGTCATGCGCAAGTTTTATATTTAATCTCTCGTCTTCAATTTTTTTCGTATAAGACTCTATACCATTTTTCGCATTTTCTATAGAATGTAATCCCTTTTGAATCTGTGTATCGGAATAATCAATAGCATTTTTCTTGGTTTGGATACGAGCAGATAAATCACTTTGCGAATCTTTTAATTTATTTCGCTCATCTTCCCCTTGCTCTTTTAACTTGGCATCAAGCTCTTTATATTTCTCATTTATAAGTTTTATTTTTTCATCTAAATCTTTTTTATTTATCTGCTCTTCTTTTAATTTCTTATTGGATTGCAATATATTATCATGCGCTAATTCTAAATTTCTCCTCAAATCAAAAAATTTAACTGTACTAATCTGAGATTCTAACCCCGATTTTTCTTCTTGGAGTTTTTTATACTTTAGAGCAACTTCTCTTTCTGCTTTTAATTGTTCCAGTGTTTTTTCAACCTCAGTAAGAATTAAAGAAGCAGCTTCAACACGTTGTTCAACAGTTTTAAGCTCATTTGTGGCCTGATCTATACGCCTGTCAAAATCCGCAACACCGGCTATTTCATCAATAATTCCGCGGCGAACTTTAGAAGAACACATAACAATACTGTTAACATCCCCTTGCATCATAACATTATAACTGTTAGGAGTGATGTTATATCGTTCTAAAATTGAACGAATATTAGTTAATGTATCAACTTTATCATTTAAATAATATGTACTTGCATAACCTTGATTAGTCTTTTTAATTCTACGCGCAACCGAAAGTTCATTAGCACCGTCTACATCCCCAAAAACAACCTTAACCATAGCTTCATTCTTGTTGTTGAAAGTAGTAATGAAATCGGACAAATTTTCAATACGCAAAGCACTACCGGTACGAAGCCCGAGAGCGAACATAACACTATCAATAATATTACTCTTACCAGAACCGTTTGGACCTGATACTGTTGTAAAACCTTTCAACAGGGGGATATCCGATTTATTTGCAAATGATTTAAAATTATCTATCTCTAATTGTTTTATGTACATAATTTAATCCAAGTATAATGTTTTTATCATTATCGCAGTTTACATTATGTCATGTCAAAAATATGTACTATTATTTACAATTGAGAAAGAAGTTCTAAATTAATACCCTTAAAAAATTCTTCCATAGGGACATTTAACACTATAGACATTTTAAAAAGAGCCATCGCAGTAGGAGAAGTAAGCCCTTGCTCTACTTTACTAACATAACTAAGACTCATATTAATCAATTCAGCAAATTGTTCTTGAGTTATATCTTTACGCAGCCGCTCAGCTTTAATATTTCGACCAATAATATACTTAAAATCTTTCTCCATTTATAAATTATATATCCTTGACTTAATTAAGATAAGTGAATATAATGATACTAAATATCAATATATTGATATAAAATAATAAGATATTACTATCACGAGGAAATAAAGATAAATGCAAAAAAATTATGCTTTTACACTTTCTGAAATATTAATAACACTAGGGATTATTGGAGTAATTGCTGCCCTTACACTACCAACTATTAATGCAATAATATTTGAAAAGCAAACTGTTAATGTGCTCAAACAAAGTTATTCCATAATAACAGGAGCTGTAAAAATGATGGAGGAAGAAGAAGAATGCCTGGGTGGTAGCTGTTATACAAAATACTCCGCACCAGAAATTGAAGCGATAGCATCAAATATAGATAAACACTTTAAATACGCAGATAAAAAATGCTACGCAACACCTGCAGATAGACGTAAGGTCAACATAAACTGGCTTCCGGAAAAAGCATATTCACTTAACGGTGATTACTCCTCTTATTCAACATATACTGTACAAAAATACAGCGGAGTAGATAACTCAGGAGTTTGCTATTATAAATTATTAAATGGAGCAACTGTTTCTATCTCTAGAATGAATGCTTTCAATAATAGTGAAACTTTGAATATTGTAATTGATACTAACGGGAAAGCCAGACCAAATAGGGTTGGTAAAGATACTTTTCCTATTTCAAGTGTTGGTGATTACCCGGGAGTCATCCCTTATTATAGTATACACCCTTGGGCTTCACCTACATTTTACAACGGATTATGCAGCTATAGAGCTAAAAATTCTTGTAAACCAGATGAAAAAAGTCCAGCGGCCTATGTATTGACCTACGGGAAACTTCCAAATCTTGAAAAAGCAGGCTTTCCTAAAAAACCATAGCGCAAATTACATGGTTAATTTGAATTGATTTCATTATATTCCTGAGCATATTTTGGGTTAACAGCAAGCCATTTAAATGCCTGAGCTTCAACTTCAGGAATATCAATAACAAAAGTTCCGCCGTAACGACCTCTTGAAAAAACTAAATACCCATCTTTTGCCAGATTATGAAAAGCTTTTCTAATAGTATTAGGACTCAAATCAAGCTTTTTTGACAGCTCAACAATTGACGGCAATTTATCTCCAATTTCATAATCCTGAGCTATCATACGTTTTATATGTTCCTGAGTTTTTTCATAATGATAAAATGCAGTATCCTGAGCTGACGCAAATATAGAAGTTTCAGGTTTTTGAGAAGAAGTTTCACTGTTTGGCAGTTTAATAACAGAAGTGCCATATCTGCCGCGTCGTGATAGCAAAACTCCTTTATCTGTTAAGATTTTTAATGCATCATGGACTGTTTTGATACTGGCTTTTAAACCTTTTGCTAAAGTTGCATGTGGAGGTATTCTATCGCCAACTCTTAAATTTTTTGTAATATAATCTTCCAAATCATTTACAACCATATCTACAAGAGTTTTAGTATTCTGCTCTCCACCTATCGAAACTTCAACTTCAAAATCTAAAGAATTTACAACCCAGCCAGTTTCCTGAGAATTTCTAAATTTGTGAACAAGTATTTTTTTAGCAGAAAGATACTCCAGAGCTAATCTTGTTGTATTGGGCGAATAACCAATAATTGTTGCAATTGTTTTTGATGACGGCAGAACATCGCCAACTTTAAAACTATCTGTTAATAGATATCGTTTTATAGCTTCAACTGCAATTTCGCGTTTTGAAGTAAGTTTTCTAAATGAAGCTGTGCGTTTTTCCGGATCCCTCACCAGAGTTCCAATACACTGCTTTGATTCTACAAACCCCAAATCTTCAAGATATCTAAATGAATTTTGGATTGTTCCTATACTGACACCAAGATGATATGCGAACTCTGCCTTTGATGGAAGCAGGTTATTAATTTTTATTTTCCCCTGATTCAAATCTTCTTTTATCCACTCTGCCAGCCATTTACCAATAACAATTGACTTTGATTCAGATATATTTTTCAAATCGGGAAGCTCTTTGGTTATATCCAAAATTCGAATAGATACTAATTGAGACTTTTGTGGAAACATATATCTTTCTACTTTTGTATTCATAAAATTCTACCTGCTTTCGAGTTTAATAATATACTATGTGTAAAAAAACATCAAGATATTTTTTGCTAATATTTGTAGTTTTATTACAAATAAGATTTCATTGACTAATATCCAAAAATATAGAATACTAATATTATGGTAAAACAAAAGGTAATCGCACTTGTTGATTGTGATTCTTTCTTTGTTTCTTGCGAACAAAAAAAGAATCCTGACTTGAAAGGAAAAGCCGTATGCGTTCTTTCAAACAATGACGGCTGCATAATCTCTCGCTCCAGAGAAGCAAAAAAAATGGGAATAAAAATGGGCGAACCATACTTTATGGCAAAAAAAGAATATCCAAAAGCTATTTATTTGTCGGCTGACCATGATTATTACCAAAAGACATCAGCTGAAGTGATGTGTATTTTAAAAAATTTTAGCCCGTATGCTCAAATATACTCAATTGATGAAGCATTTGTGGATTTAACAGGACTCACCAGATTATATAAACGCAATTACTATAAACTTGCAAAATATTTACGACAACTAATTCTTGAAAAGACAGATATTCCTGTATCTATAGGTTTAAGTTCGACAAAAACACTGGCAAAACTTGCATCTGATAAAGCTAAAAATCATTCTGACGGAATTTATTTAATCGGAAAACGAAAAATCAGAAAAGAGCTTAAAAACACAAAAATTGAAGAAATCTGGGGGATTGGAAGAAGATTAACAAAAAAAATGAAACAATACGGAGTTCTAACAGCAGAAGAACTTATTCAAAAAAGTGATAAATGGCTGGATTCAACTATTGGTATACATGGTATAGAAATGCGCCACGAGCTTTCAGGTAAAATGGTTTCAGAAGTCACAAATACTGAAAAAACACCAAAATCAATTCAAAATACAAGAGCATTTGGAATTTTTACTACAGATTTCAATTACATAAAAAATGAACTTAACAAACACATCCACACATCTTGCAGAAAACTTCGTCAATATGACACAAAGTGTTCACAAATCGGAGTTATGCTAAAAACAAAAGACTTTAGAGTTTCATATATAAAACAAGAACTGCGTACACCTACCGACTTTGAACTGGAAATTTCCAATATTGCAATAGAATTATTACAACAAATTTACAAGCCTGATATTTTATACAGAAGTACAGGCATTGTTCTGGAAAAAATAGGAGAACAGGGACTGGAACAATTATCACTATATTCTGATAAAACTGCCGAAAGTAAAAAACAAAATCTGACAAAATGTTTTGACAGGTTAGAAGCTAAATTTGGAAAAAATATTGTACAAACAGGTTTTACAATAAAAAAATAGCAAAATTTTAAATTTAGAGGCATTTAATACAACAAATAAACAAATATATAAAGGAAATTCACACAATGAAAATTAATAGTATCAGTCCTAATTTCACATCCGCTCAGCCAAATAATCACACAGATAAACACGATTTTCTTTCAAAACTTCATGAAAAGACAAAAAATTCAGCAGATATGACTGATACTATAGTCGTTCCAAGAACAATTTTCAAAGGTTATCTTGGAATAATGACAGGAACCTCTCTAATCACACTTGGTTCTATTCTGAACAAACACCCTAAAATATCAAAACCATTAAATATAACAGGCATACTAACTTCCCTATATGGAACATGGGCTTTTGTACGTCCTTTCATAATTAAAGACATAAATGGTGTTGTTCAATCAAAAGATTAAAATTTTATAAGCCGCCTTGCAATCTTGATAATGGTTCTTTGCTGTGGGGAGGGAGTATCATAGCATTAGGATTATTTACTTGAAATTTAAATTTACAAGCATTATTTGAAATGGGTGGAAATTCTTCAATCATACCTATTACATTCTTATACCAGTCTTTAGATTCACCTTTAGAAATCAGTTTTATATTTCCGACGCATTGTGCCTCATCACTGCGTCTCTGCGCAATTTGAAGCAAACGGGTACCGATATCTTTCATATATTCAAGTCCTTGCCTGTAGTATGGAGATTTCGGATTTGAATAATTTCTAAGATTATCTACAAATACGTGACTTGGATCATCTTTATATGTAAATGAATCATAACTTCCAGGAAGATATTTTCGAATGAAAATATCAATTTCACCCATAATCTGACCGGATTCGTTTTTAATTGCATAATTTTCTGCATTATGCCCTATATGACGCTTAAAAACATCGGCAAAATATTCCCCGCCGTTTTCAGCCTTTCTTAATCGAACTTTTCCAATAAAACCTTCTAAACAACTCCCAATATTTGTGTATTTCAAGGTTTCTACGCAAGGATTACCGGTAAAACTAACGCATTCATTTTTATTTGATGCAGTCACCGAACATTTTGGCTGTAAATATACATAATTATTTATCATCATGCACCTATAAAAACACCTGAACATTTTAATTTACATTATTTTTAACAGATTTAATATTTTTTTACATAAAATATAACCAACCGGGTAATATTAAATAACTAAACATATACTATTATAAAAAAGGTTAATGATAATATGAATTTCCTTATACTTTCAACAATTTTTATACTAGTAATTTCCTTGATTGTACAACACAGATATCTCCAGAAATTTAAAAATAGAGATACCTATATAAACTATTTAATAAATGATTTTCCACTAGGGATATATATGAAAGATACAAAAGGAAATATCGTTTTTGCAAATAAAAAATTCATGACTGTAGCAGGAATTAATATTAATACTCTTAAGCATGCTAATGTGAATAATATTTATCCAAAAGATATAGATCCTATAATTAAAAATACCGATAACGAAATTCTTAAAAATAAAATTAGTACAGATATAGAAACACAGCTTACGTTTAATCAGGACGGTAAACATCACTACCGACTATCAAAACATCCTATTTACAACGGGCATAATAATTTATCCGGCTACTTTGTCCTGCTAAATAAAATTGATAAGGAAAAAGAAACTGAAGCCATAAAAGAATCGTTTATTGCGACATTAGCACATGATTTAAAAAACCCGACATTTGCGCAAATAAACACACTAAATCTTCTTGCTAATGAAGAATTTGGACCGCTAACAGCTCAACAAAGAGAAATGATTACTCTTACAAAAAACTCTTGTAATTATTTAGCGGCTTTAATCAATACAATACTAGACACATACAGATTTGAGAATGGAAAAATAAAATTAAAACTCGAAAAGATTGATATAATTGAACTTATCACAAATATCTGCAACGAACTAGAAATATTAGCCGAAGGCAAAAAGCAAAATATAATCTTCAAGTACAAAGCTCAGGAACGCTATGCTACAGTGGATAAATTACAACTAAAAAGAGTAATTGCTAATATTCTTTCAAATGCTATCCAATATGGATTTTCAGGGACAAATATTCACGTAGAACTAAAACATTGCAATAATACACTTGAATTTTCAATAAAAAATAAAAGTAAAAAAATTACAAACAAAGAACTTTCTACAATCTTTGAAAGATTCAACTCAACATCAATGTCTCACTTTAATAGTGCAAGTACAGGCCTGGGGTTATACCTTACAAAACAAATAATAGAAATGCATAAAGGAGAAGTTTTTGCAAACAGTTGCGATGACGGAATTTGCACATTTGGTTTTAAATTAAATACAAACATGCTTAATGAAGCTATCACAGATAAAATAAGCAAAAAATTTTAAGTTCAGGCAAATCTGACTTATTTGAAAAGTTTTAAATATGTGGTATAATAAAAGTAATATGATTTTATTTTTCAGGTATAGAAAATTCATTTAAAGAGCGAGGAAGCTTGATTCCTCGCGTCAAAAAGATTGTAAAGCATATTTATTATGCTTAAATTTTGTTGCGCACTTTAAACTGAAAGGATAAACCATGAAAAAACTAAAATATATACAACAACAGATAAAAAATGAACAAGAACTATGTATTCTAATCGATTATAATGATATAATTAAAGAATTTGAAGAATCATATGAACCGGATTTACTTTCTCCAAGATACATACGTATTCTTAAGAACTTTTCAAAATGTGACTTTATAAATATTTATATTTTAATAGATAAAGATACCCCTAAAAAAAATATCAAAAAACTTTCAAACAAACTTGAAGACATAACATTCATTGAAAATATAAATATATTCATATAAAATAAACTCAAGGAGTTGATAATTTATGAAATACAAAAAACTAACACCATCACAATTAAATATCATGAAAACATTATGGGACAAAAAAGAGCCTATGATTGCTTCTGATTTTGTTCAGCTTGATCCTTCACTGAATCTGAATTCCGTTCAATCTGCATTGCGTTCTCTACTTAAGAAAAACTATATTGAAGTTTCCGACATTGTATATAGTGGTAAGGTTTTAACCAGACGTTATATTCCTGTTGTTTCCTCTGAAGATTATGCTTCTGAGAATATCAACGGAGTGCTGGAAGATCTTTTATCTTCTAATATACTTCTTCAATATGTGGAGTCTGAAAATGATATTAAAGTGATCGAACGTTTACAGGAGAAATTAGAGGAACGTAAGAAAATTCTAGAAAGGAAGTCTTGATATGACACCTGCGAATTATGGTTCCGTATTTAGTTGCTGTCTTTTTGGCAGTCTGATGATGCTTTATCTTTATGTATTTTGCAGAAGCAAACGATTTATCTTAAGAAACGGAACCTTTGTGATTTATCTTGCTGTCGGAGTTGTCACGATCCGTATGCTTTTGCCTTGGAATTTTCATTTTGCAGCAAATGTTGAATCCCATAAAATTCTTCCTTTTCTTTTTGATCTTTTAAGGGTGAAGATTTTATCTGTGGAATTTCTGACAATCCTTGTGATCATTTTTTGCTTTGGAAGTTGTTTAAGACTTGCTTTATATTTCTATAAACTTGTTCGCTATCGTCATTTACTTCATCAGTTAGACCCTCTCGATGACATAAGAATATTAAGAATCTTTTCTGATATTTTGGAAGAATATCATTGTACGAAGCAGATTTTAATCTATCAGGTGCCTGGCCTTTCTAGTCCTGCAATTTCTGGTCTGATCCATCCAGTGATCCTTCTTCCTGACAGAGAATACAGTGATCAGGATCTGCGTTTTATTTTTATGCATGAACTCAATCATTATCTACACAATGACTTATGGAAGATTTTTTTCTGGGAACTCGTTGTATGTATCTACTGGTGGAATCCTCTTTCTTATATGATTCGCCGTCTGATCAAAGATACTGCGGAATATGCAAATGATATCCGACTTACCAAAGACAGAGATGAACTTACAAGAACAAATTATATGTTAAGTCTTCTCAATACTTCCAAACAGACTCATACGTTCCACACCCTTCCAACACTGCATTTTCAGGAAGGTACGATTTTAAACATTGAGAAAAGATGCGATCTTATCAGTGATAGTCCAAAGATTCGCAGAAATTTATTTTCACAATTTATACATATTGGATCTATTTCTTTATTGTTCACCCTTTCGCTGTGCTTTATCTTTCAGCCCAGTTCGCCAGCTCCAAACTATGACAATGATGGCACTGTTATTTTTGATAAACCTGACAGCAGTAATTCTTTTTATATAAAGCGAAAAGATGGAAAGGGCTATGATTTATATGTCAAACATGAAGATGCTTTTATAAATACAGGAATCATTGAAAACCCTGAAGATTATAAAAATCCTAAAATATATTCTAGCAAAAAGGAGGCTACGAAATTTTATGAAAACATTAAATAAATTTATTTTTCTATTTTTACTTAGTTTTATCTCTATTGGTGTATTTTCTGGTTCAATCGTCTCAGCCCAAAATACCGCAAGCGAACCTTCCATTGCTGTTTCAGAAGAAGATTCCTCTGTATACAGCGGCGATGTCATCGTTTGGAAATATAAGACTATGAACGGGAAATTATACAAAAGAAAATATAACAAAACAACAAAAAAATGGATCGGGAATTGGATTCCAGCTTAGTGAGCATGAAAAAGAAAGGAAATCAGACATCTTAAATCTGATTTCCTTTCTTTTTCTCTATGAATTTCTGCGTGATCAAAGATACCATAATTCCACAAAACGCCCCACAGCTATCGATCATCACATCAAATACTTTTCCTTCTCTTCCTGGAACAAACATCTGATGAATCTCATCGGTTGATGCATATCCTGTAGAAATCAGCTGTGCCATTAACACTGCTTTCTTTCGATCTTTCACATCACAAGACACTGCCTTATACGTAAAGAATCCAAGTACTGCATACTCCGTAAAATGTGCTGTTTTTCTAACAAACGTATGCACCGCTTCTGCATGCATCATAAGATCAGCATTAGAATGAATCTGGAAGAATCCAAGAAAGCTTAGGATCCTTGCAAGTTCTTTCGCATATCCGATACTCATCCCTGCTGAGGATGTACCATTCTTTGCAGAAAATGAAAAAATCAAAATCATCAAAACGAGTGTTATCCCCCAGTATAACACTCGTTTTGTCTGTTTCTGTACTCTCATACAGACTCCTATAAGCGGTTTCCGTACATCTTATCGAAATAGTTTGCATACTCTCCAGATAAAATGTTCTGCCACCATTCTTTGTTATTTAAGTACCATTCGATCGTCTGTGCAATTCCTGTGTCAAAGTTATATTTTGGTTCCCATCCAAGTTCTGTCTCTAGTTTTGTTGGGTCGATCGCATAACGCATGTCATGTCCTGGACGGTCTGTTACGAATTTGATCAGGCTTTCTGGTTTGTCTAACGCTTTTAAGATTGTCTTTACAACTTCTAAGTTAGTACGTTCGTTATGTCCACCTACGTTGTAAACTTCCCCGACTTTTCCTTTGTGGATGATCAGGTCAATAGCTTCGCAGTGGTCAGATACGTGTAACCAGTCACGGACATTTTCACCTTTTCCATAGACTGGAAGTTCTTCGTCTGCTAAGGCACGGCTGATCATTAGTGGAATCAGCTTCTCTGGGAAATGATATGGTCCGTAGTTGTTTGAGCATCTTGAGATCGTCACTGGAAGTCCAAATGTTCTGTGGTAAGCTAATACAAATAAGTCTGCACTTGCTTTGGAACTGCTGTATGGGCTTGATGTGTGCAGTGGTGTTGTCTCTGTGAAGAATAAATCTGGGCGATCTAATGGAAGATCTCCGTATACTTCATCTGTAGATACCTGATGGTAACGTTTTACACCGTATTTCTTTGCTGCATCTAACAGTACGACTGTCCCTTCTACGTTTGTTTTTACAAAAATAGATGGATCTTCAATAGAACGGTCTACATGGCTTTCTGCTGCGAAGTTTACAACGATATCGAATTTTTCTTTTTCAAATAAATCCATGATAAATTCACGGTCTGCGATATCACCTTTGACAAATTTGTAATTTGGTTTGTCTTCCACTGGTTTTAATGTCTCAAGGTTTCCGGCGTATGTTAAGAGATCGAGGTTTACGATCTGGTACTCCGGGTATTTGTTTACCATATGGTGGATGAAGTTGCCGCCGATAAATCCGGCGCCGCCTGTTACGATGATTTTCATGTGTTTATTTCTCCTTCATGAACATGATTCTGACTGCAAAATTTCCATACAGGAATACACTCAGCTCATGTTCCATCCTTTCCTGTATCAGTTCAGAAGCTTTCACTCAAACGCTTTGTGTTTGGGCATAAGTGCGCTGAAATCCTGCTGTTTCTTTTCGTTTTACTTATCTGCGTGTCCCGGCAGTTTGTCGATATATTTTCCGTCGATAACATCCTTTAAGTACTGGCCATACTGGTTCTTCTTGTAGATCTCGTATGCGGCCATAACCTCTTCCTTGGAGATCCAGCCGTTTGTGTAGGCGATCTCTTCTAAGCACGCGATCTTTCTGTGCTGGTGGGTCTCGATGGTCTTGACGAAGTTTGTGGCCTCAACTAAGGACTCGTGGGTACCGGTATCCAGCCATGTGAAGCCCTGACCTAAGAGTGTTACATCAAGCTCACCGTTCTCAAGATAGATCCGATTAAGGTCTGTGATCTCAAGCTCGCCTCTTGCGGATGGTTTTAAGTTCTTTGCGTACTCCACAACGCGGTTGTCGTAGAAATAAAGACCGGTTACGCAGTAGTTGGACTTCGGCTTCTCCGGCTTCTCCTCGATAGAGATCGCCTTTCCTGTCTCATCGAACTCAACGATACCGAAACGCTCCGGATCATCTACATAATAGCCGAATACGGTTGCACCTTTTCCGGTTTCCGCATTTTCTGCGGCTGCCTTTAACCGCTTTTTCAAACCATGTCCGGCAAAAATATTATCACCGAGAACCATGGCTACGCTGTCATCGCCAATGAAATCTGCTCCGATGATAAAAGCCTGTGCAAGACCATCCGGACTTGGCTGTACCGCATAAGATAAATGGATGCCAAAGGAGGAACCATCCTTTAAGAGCTCTTCAAAGCGTGGTGTATCCTGCGGTGTGGAAATAATGAGGATATCCCGGATGCCGGCATTCATAAGCACGGAAAGCGGGTAATAAATCATTGGTTTATCATAAATTGGTAAAAGTTGTTTGCTTGTTACAGTTGTGAGAGGATACAGGCGAGTGCCGGAACCTCCTGCTAAAATAATCCCTTTCATAGTGACCTCCGTTTTATTTGATATCTATATCATATAACATGACGTAACGTCACCTGCAAGAACTTTTTTTAATAATTTGAAAAAAATAGATAAATCAGCAGTCTGAATCCATTTTTATGGCACGAAACAGACCGGCATCCTTAGTAATTGAAAATCCATCGGCAACCTGTTTTTCGATATAAGAGGCAAAATCACGGTAACGCGATGCCAAATACTGGTTTTGGTTTCCGTGGCAGGATAAAATATAGGAAATCAAAGGAGCTGCCTCTGGGACAAACAGTGAATCTTCGTAGTCTATCCATGTTACGTCTTGAAAGCAGGAAGATAGAATCGTGGCTCCCTTTTCTTTTCCAAAATGAAGGTATAAATTGTCCGCAGACAAGGTGATTCTTTCGTCAAATCCTCTGGTGAGGCTTGTGACTTCTTCCATATGATGCTCGCCGTATGTGCTGGCAATAAGCACGCCGTTTGGTTTTAAGACGCGTTTGATTTCTTTTAGTGCATCCATCGGATTGTCTAAATAGAATAACACATGGTTGGCAAGTATGAGATCAAACCGGTTATCTGCAAATGGCAGATGGGCAGCATCTGCCACAACATAGGTAAAATCTCTGTCGGAACATGACATGAGATTTCTTCTGGCGTCGCGGAGCATTCCTTCTGAAATGTCGGTGAGAGTAACCGAAAGATGACCGGGAAGTTTATCCTCGTTGGTTGTCCAAAAAGAGCCATCGCCGCAGCCGATTTCTAAAATACTCATATCCTTTTTAAAAGGGCATTGTTCAAAAATCCAAGGAAACCAGCCCTTTTTATTCGTGCTGTATAATTCGTGCAGATGAATTCTGGCGTTAATATTAGAGGCATCCAGATATTGGTTTTTTAAACTTTTTTCCATGGAGGTCATATGAATCAAATCCATCATCTGTTTCCAGTCCACCTCTTTTTTCTGGCGGATGG
>CAJMAX010000008.1 GCA_905211505.1 uncultured bacterium
TTCCTGCAAACATATATTCTGCCACTTTATGCTTTTGAAATGCGGCGAGTACCTTCTGAGCATTATGCTCGGCAACCTCGTCGATCCGGGCGAATATCGGTGCGATGTCTGCCTGCGCACGGTCGCGCAGCGCCAGGGCGAACGAGCCTCCGATAAGGCCCAGACCCGCAATCAGTACTTTCATAAAACGATATACCTATTTATAATAAAAAAGACAGGATATTTAAACCCTGTCTTTTTTATTGCCTTATTCGAAATTTATAAACTGCTGATTTAAATTCCAAATCTGGAATAAATTTCGTTGATGTTTTGTAAGAAAGCTTGTTTATCAAATATTTTTTCAATTTCTTCGTTCGTTAAAAGATTCGTTACTTCGTTGTCTTTTAATAAATTGGCTTTGAAGTCTCCGTGGTTTTGGAAAGCATCAAGAGCATTTCTTTGTACTACTATATAAGCATCTTCTCTGGATAATCCTTTTGCTACAAGAGATAATAATACTTTTTGCGAGAATACTATTCCTCCGAACTTATCTGTATTTTTTAGCATATTATCCTTATGAACTACAATATTTTCCATTAAACCATTGAATCTGTTCAACATAAAGTCTACTAGAGTAAAACTGTCAGGGAAAATAATTCGTTCTGCAGATGAGTGAGAGATGTCTCTTTCATGCCATAATGGAATATTTTCTAATGCAACAATGGAATTTGCTCTAACAACTCTTGCTAATCCGCAAAGATTTTCGCTCAATACAGGGTTTTTCTTGTGCGGCATAGCTGATGATCCTTTTTGACCTTTTCCAAACCCCTCTTCCAATTCCAGAACTTCTGTTTTTTGCAGATGTCGTATTTCGGTTGCAAATTGTTCAATAACACTGGCAATTAGCGCTAAGGATTGCATAAAGTATGCATGGTAATCCCGAGCAATAATTTGTGTAGATATTTTTGCAGGTTTTAAATTAAGGTGTTTGCACGTAATTCTCTCAACATCTGTTGAAATATTACTATAAGTTCCAACAGGACCAGAAATTTGGCCTACACGGATTTGTTCTAATGCGTGTTCGAAGTTTTCTTTTTGACGTTCTAAAATATCTATCCATGAGCACAATTTTGCACCGAAAGTCATAACTTCCGCATGAATTCCATGTGAACGTCCTATGCATATTGTTGTTTTATGTTGGCTTGCAAGACTTTTTAATGTATTTATTGTTTTTTCTAAGTCTTCACTTACAAGTTTTCCGCTGTCTTGGATTTGAAGGGCGAAAGCTGTATCTATAACATCAGAACTTGTCATTCCAACATGGACATATCTGCCTAAGTCTCCTAAGCTTTCGTTTACGCAAGTTAAAAATGCAATAACGTCATGTCGAACTTCTTTTTCAATTTCATCGATTCTTTCAACGGTGAACATTGCTTTTTTGCGGATTTCTTCAGCTGCTTCTTTAGGTATTGTTCCTAACTCTGCATAAGCGTCACATACAGCTAATTCTACCTGTAAATAATAATCAAATTTGGAATTAAGTTCCCAAATTTTTGCCATTTCTTTTTTTGAGTATCTTTCTATCATAGTTTAAATTTTATCATGAAATATGAACAAATGGTAACAATATTTTTTCCCTTAATTGTAAATAACTTTGTAAAAAGAAGTTTTTGTGTTATTATTGGTTCACTAGAAGAAGAATACTTTTGAAAAAGGGGAAAAATATGATTTCAGTAAATGATTTTAAAACAGGCTTGACAGTTGAGTTGGACAACGGTTTGTGGTCTGTAGTTGAGTTTTTGCACGTGAAACCTGGTAAAGGTGCAGCATTTGTTCGTTCTAAGTTGAAAAACGTTATTACAGGACAAGTTGTTGAAAAGACATTCAGAGCAGGTGAAAAAGTTGCAAAAGCTACTTTAGATAGAAGAGAAATGCAATATTTATACAAAGAAGGTTCAGCATATGTAATGATGGACAATGAAACTTATGATCAATTACACGTTGAAGAAGCTCAAATTGGTAGTGGTATTAAATACTTAAAAGAAAATATGAATGTCATGATTTTGACACATGAAGGAAAAGTTATTGGTGTTGATATTCCTGCTCATGTTGAATTGGCTGTTGTAGATACTCCTCCTTCAGAAAAAGGAAACACTTCTCAAGGCGGTACAAAACCTGCAACATTAGAAACAGGTGCGGTAGTAAACGTTCCTTTCTTTGTAGCTAACGGTGATATTATCAGAGTTGACACCAGAACAAATGAATATTTAGACAGATGCTAGTCTTGATGTCATTCTGAGGCGATACTTTTGTAAGATTTTTCGCTTTTTTAAATTAACACAATCCGAAAAATCTTGTGTTTTGACTTATAGGAAAGGCAAATTATGAAATTTGAAACAGATTATATAGAAAAATTAGCAAAAATTATATCTGAAACTGGCTTGACAGAAATTTCTCTAGAAGATGGAGAACAAGCTATTACATTAAGAAAAGATGTTATTGTTTCAGCAGCTCCTCAAGTTGTAGCTGCAGCTCCTTCTGCTCCGGCTTCAGCTCCGTCAGCTCAGCCTGCAGCAAGTGCGCCGGCAGCACCTGCTAAAAAAGGTACTCCAATTACATCTCCAATGGTTGGAACCTTCTACAAATCACCATCTCCGGATGCAGCTCCTTTTGTGTCTGTTGGTGATACTGTGAAAAATGGCGATGTGGTTTGTATTGTTGAAGCTATGAAAATGATGAACGAAATTAAAGCAGAGGTTGCCGGTAAAGTCCTTGAAATTTGTGTTGAGGATGGACAACCTGTTGAATTTGGTCAAGTTCTTATGTATGTAGAATAATAATTTTAAAATATTAGAAAGTGAACGGTTATATCTGTTCACTTTCTAATTTGATAAGGGATATTTGAAAAATGTTTAGAAAAGTATTAATTGCGAATAGGGGAGAAATAGCTGTAAGGATTATCAGAGCATGTAGAGAATTGGGTATTCCTACGGTTGCTATTTATTCACAGGCAGATGCAAATTCTCTTCATGTTAGGTTAGCAACAGAGGCTTATTGTATTGGACCTGCAAAAAGTGCTGATAGTTATTTAAGCATTCCTGCAATAATGTCAGCAGCTATGGTATCAGGTGCTGATGCAATCCACCCTGGATATGGATTTATGTCTGAAAGAGCAGATTTTGTAGAAATCTGTGAACAGCAAGGTATTAAATTTATTGGTCCATCTTCCGAGGCTATGAAGAAAATGGGAGATAAAGCTACAGCTCGTAAAACAATGATTGAAAATAATGTTCCTGTTACTCCGGGTACAGGAATTGTTCATACGGTTGAAGATGTTCAAGCTTTTGCAAATAAAGTTGGTTATCCGATTATTTTGAAAGCTACAGCCGGTGGCGGCGGTAAAGGTATGAGAATTTGCCGCAGTGATGAAGATGTTAAAGTTAATATGGAACTTTGCCA
The DNA here is from genome assembly GCA_905211505.1 of uncultured bacterium. Taxonomy (GTDB): domain Bacteria; phylum Cyanobacteriota; class Vampirovibrionia; order Gastranaerophilales; family Gastranaerophilaceae; genus Zag111. The sequence continues at coordinate 3,439 of CAJMAX010000008.1, forward strand.
GACTGAAGCTAAAAATTTCTTTGGAAATCCTGATGTATATGCTGAAAAATACTTAGAAAATCCTCGTCATATTGAGGTTCAAATATTGGGTGACAGTTTTGGTAACGTTGTCCACTTAGGAGAAAGAGATTGTTCTATTCAAAGACGTCACCAAAAATTGTTGGAAGAAGCCCCATCTCCGGCTATCAATGAAGAAACAAGAAAAGAAATGGGAGCCGCAGCTGTTCGTGCAGCTAAAGCGATTAACTATGAAGGGGCCGGAACTTGTGAATTCTTACTTGATCATGATGGCAGCTGGTATTTCATGGAAATGAATACAAGAATTCAGGTTGAACACTGTGTAACAGAAATGATTTCAAGTGTTGATTTGGTTCGTGAACAAATCCTAGTTGCGGCTGGTGAAAAATTAAGTTACACTCAAGATGATATTCACTTAAAAGGTCATGCTATTGAATGCCGTATCAATGCTGAAAATCCAGCTAAGAATTTTATGCCAAACCCTGGACAAATTACAGGTTATTTAGCACCTGGAGGTTTTGGTATAAGAGTGGATTCTCATGTTTATCAAGATTATACAATTCCTCCGTACTACGATTCAATGATTGGAAAATTGATTTGTTGGGGACGTGATAGAAACGAAGCTCGCAGAAGAATGTACAGAGCTTTGAAAGAATACGTTGTAACAGGTGTTGAAACAACTATTCCATTCCATCAGGCAATTATTGAAGATGAAGTCTTTATGAGCGGAAATTTTAATACTGGTTTCATTGAAGAATTCTACAAACGTAAGGGGTTGGAAGAAAAATAGAACTTGCGTAAATCAAATTATAATTATAAAAAGAGAACTATAAATCTTAGTTCTCTTTTTATTCTTTAAAATCTATTTTTTATTTTGTCCATGGGTAATCTTTGGCAATCTTCCAGCCATCCATCATTATGACGGCGGCACAGGCATCTCCTGGACCAAAGTAACCGGAACCGCTTGCTTTGGAATTGCATCCTCCCCATCCTGTTCCAAGTAGAGTGTTTCTATCTTTTGTGCTCATTCCGTAAGATCCGAGAGTACCATAGCCGTAAGGTTTGAATGTCGGATTTTCGTCTGCCGTTGTTAGTATAAAAGTGAATACATCCTTGCCAAGCATAGCATATTTTTTAGGATTTCGTATGTAGGCTTTTACTCTGGTTACTTTGTCATATGGCGATGGGTACCTAAAGAAGGCATAGGCAACAGGACTGCCAAGTTTTGATACTACATATTGCCCAACCATTGTATTAACAGAACCTGGTTTTTTAAAATGTAAAGGAAATGGCAAAGCAAGTCCGAAACATCTTTCGTTTGAATTACAAGCTTTATGTTGTGCACCGTTAACATATGGTACAAAATATGTTTGAACCCACTGTGGCAATTCATCAGCTCCATAATATTGCCAGCCGAGAGGTTCGCCGTAGTCTGCGATTGCCATTTTTAATATCTGATTAAGTTCTGTGTAGGCTTTTTTTACTTCAAGAGCAGTGGTTTTCTTTTGATAAGCAGAAATTAGTGTTGGAATGCTCAAGGCTGCAACAATTCCAATTATACCTAATGTAATTAAAACTTCTGCAAGTGTAAAAGCTAATTTTTTTGGTTGTTTCTTATTCATTTTCTCTCCTATACGTTAGGTAAATATATTAAGGAAAATTACGTTCTACGTAAATTATTATACTTATCAGGTAAGTTTTTGTCAAATTTTTACCTATATTTTAATTCCAATACCATGGCTGGTTATGTAAAATGAAAACGAGGTGGAAATGGCAAATATAAAAGTATTATTTGGACGTAAAATTAAAGAATACCGCAAAAAAATGCATTACACACAGGCTCAACTTGCCGAATTGGTAAATGTTGATGATAAACATATTAGTTGTATTGAAAGTGGTAAAAATTTTCCATCTCCAGAATTAATTGATAGATTTTCGCGTGCTTTATCGGTTGAACCAAAAGATTTGTTTGAATTTTATCATTTACAGAATTTTACAGATTTAAAATCTGAAATAATATCTATGTTAGATATTCTTAAGGAAGAAGAATTAATATTAGCTTATAAATATATAAGAACTTTTTTGCTAAAATGATTATAGATTTTAATTTTATAGAAATAGAGGTTTAATATGAGCGGTAAATATAATGATGCAGTAAAGTTATTAACTTCTGTTGGAAAGTTTCATGTGTCTCTGGGGCTTGAAAGAATTTCTAAAATTTTAGAGCTGCTAGGAAATCCTCAAGACAAGTTAGATTGTATTCACGTTGCAGGAACAAATGGAAAAGGTTCTGTATGTGCAATTTTATCGTCAATTCTGGCTTGTGCCGGTAAAAAAGTTGGTGTATACACTTCTCCGCATATTTTTAAATATAATGAGAGGATAAAGATTTTATTGCCCCCTTTCCCTAACACTCTACCGCAGGGTGCAGGGGAAAATGCTAATATTCCTGATGAAGATTTTGCAAAATATGTTTTTGAAATATCAAATTTAGCTGATAAAAACGGTATTGATTTAACCGAGTTTGAAATATTAACTGCTGTAATGTTTAAATATTTTGCAGATAATAATGTGGATGTTGTAGTTTTAGAAACTGGTCTGGGCGGCAGGTTTGATGCGACAAATGTTATAAAAAAAAATCTTTGTTCTATTATAACTCATGTTGATTATGATCACACAGATAGATTGGGAGATACTATTGAAAAAATAGCTTTTGAAAAAGCAGGTATTATAAAACCAAATTGTCCTTGTATTGTATTTGAGGGACGGGAGGTTTATCGAGATGTTGCGGATGAAAAAAGTTCGATGCTTGTGATGGTAGCACCATTTGCAGATGTTTCAAAGTTATCTTTAAAGGGGACTTATCAGCAAGAAAATTTGTCTCTGGCCCTTGCAGCTATTGAAACTATATTCCCAACTATTTCGCAAAATATAATAGATGAGGGATTAAAGCGGGTTAAGCACATTGGCAGATTTCAATATATTGAGGATAAGAACCTTATTATCGACGGTGCGCACAATCCAAATGGGATAAGTTCTCTTGTTCAAAGTTTAGATTCTTATTATCCAAATTCTAGGAGGCGTTATATTTTTGGCTGTTTGAAAAATAAAGATTATGCAAAAATGCTGAATTTATTGTTTGAGCAATTTATCGGGCAGACTGAATATAATACTCCGGAAGTGTATTTTTATCATTTTAGCCATCAAAATTCTTGTGATGTAAGAGCTTTGATGGAGGCCAGTCCTATACATGCAAAAGAGTTAACTAAAGAGACTCAGATAGATTTTAATGATGGAAGACTTAATGTAATATGTGGTTCTTTATATATGATTAGTGAACTTGCCGAACGATTTAAGTTGAACCTTACATAAATTTTAATGTCCTGAAGTTTTATTTCTGGTATTATTATTTTATGAAAGCTATACAATATTACGGACCAAATGATATAAGATATGAAAATGTAATGGTAAAGCCTCCGGAAGAAGGCGAAGTTGTTGTGAAGGTCATGGCTGCATTAACCTGTGGTACTGATGTTAAAACATTTCGTCGCGGGCATCCTGTGCTCATCAAAGAAGTTCCATCAGGATTCGGGCATGAATTTTCCGGAATTATAGAAAAAATAGGACGTAATGTTGACGGATTCAATGTCGGTGATCGTGTTGTTGCTGCAAATTCTGCACCTTGCGGGGATTGTTTTTACTGTAAAAAACAGGAATATAATCTTTGCGAAAATTTAAATCTTCTAAATGGTGCTTATGCTGAATATATCAATGTTCCAGCTCGTATTGTGAAAAAAAACTTACTCCATTTACCTCCAAGTTTAAGTTTTGAGCGTGCTGCATTTTGTGAACCTTTGGCAAATGTTGTTCACGGTGCTGTAAGAACAGGTATTAAACCGGGTGATAGTGTTGGAATTATTGGGATAGGGCCTATAGGTTTGATGTTTGCCCGCGTAGCTAAGCTTATGGGTGCTAGAGTTATTGTTGCAGGCCGAAATCCTATAAAACTTAAAGCTGCCGAAGAATTTGCCCATGCTGATGAAATTATTGATTTGAAAAAATATCCTAATCCGGAACGCATCTTTAAAGAGTTTTCAGAAGAGCATAAAGGGCTTGATGTTGCTGTCGAATGTGTGGGACTCCCGGAAATTTGGGAACAAATTTTTGATTGCGTACGGCCGGGTGGTACTGTTCACTTTTTTGGTGGGTGTAAATCAGGTTCAAAAGTTACATTTGATACTACAAAAATGCACTATGGTGACATAAAGATGATGAGTGTGTTCCATCATACACCTAAGTATTTTAGAATGGCGCTAGATTATATTGCATCGGGCGACATGGAAGTCGAAAAACTTATAACAGATACTTTGTCTCTGGATAAGGTAGAATATGCTATGCAGCAGCATATTGCAGGAAAGGCAATTAAATTTTTGATTAAGCCATAATTTTATATGGGCAATTTTTGTATAGTATTTGTTTTACTTTATTTGGTAAAAGGTATAGTATGAAAATTACATCTAAAATTATAGATAAATTTAATATGATGATGTCTTGCCTTGAAAGTAAAAGTAGTAATAGTTCCAAGGCGATACTGGATGAGGCAAATAAGCTTGTTGAAATGTCTGGCGATGTAGTTTCGGTTTATAAAACAAAAGGATTGTTATATCCTGATTATGACAGAGTTTCAATAGATTTTGCCAAAAAAGGTTGGCAAAGAAAATTACACTTCAATGATAAAAATACAAATCCAATGCCTACTGAATATGCACTAGGAAAGGCGCCTGATTTTAAATTCTTAGTACCAAAGAAAGCTGGAAATGCTATTGATGATGTGTATTTCCAAACTAATATTTCCACTCCTATGAAAATTGAAAATAATCCGGAAATTGGAGTTATGATTGATAATTTTTCGAAACCCGGTGGTACTATTTCAATAGAAGGGGATTTGTCTGATACTTTTTATACATATGGTTTGTATCAATGTGCCGGTGTTGCAATTGTAGATAAAGCTAAAAATCTACAGAAATTGTTGCATTACTTCTTATATAGTGATGAAGGTGATAGTATAAATCTTATAAAATTTTTAATTCGAGGTTTGAAAAATCCCGAGGTTACATTTATTCCAGGAGTTAGAGAAGAGACAAATATAAGTTTGAATTTTCTAACTCAAGTTTTTAAAGCTTATCTGCCTGATTGTAAAATAAAGCATCTACATGTTCCTGAAGATTTCAAGGTAAAAGATACTTATATTGGGCTAAAAAACGGAGTAGTTTTTTGTACTCCTAAAAATACTGCTTTAGTTTCAGAAACTAATCCTGAAAAGAAAATTATATATATTTAATATTTTATACACCAATCCAGTTGTAGTGTCCAAGAATAAGCCCAATTACTGCGGAGACCCCAAGATAAAATAGGGGATCTTGTTTTTTCCAGAAACTTGTAGAAATAAATGTTATTAGCACGATTGTTCCAAGTAAGTGGAGATTAGATGTGAAGATTAATTTTAATCCAACAGCGGAAAGTAGGGCGCAGCCTGCAGGTTTTAACGCTTTAATTGCGCCTTTAATATATGTATTTGTTTTAAATTTATCCAAAACTTTAGATACAATAGTTACAATAATGAATGATGGAAGAATAATTGCTGTTGTAGCAATTATTGCTCCTAAAATTCCGGAGGTCGCAAATCCTGCAAATGTGGCAACATTAACTCCCACAGGTCCCGGGGTAATTGACGAAATTGCCAGCATATCAGTCAGTTGTTTTGTTGTGTACCAGTGATATTTTTCTGCAATATCATATAAAAAAGGTAATGTTGCATATCCCCCGCCAAATGAAAAAACTCCAATATGAAAGAATTGTAAAAATAACTGTAAAAATAGCTTCATTTACTCTCCTTATTTATAGAATTTTTAGACTGGAATTTCTGGTATATTATACCTGTTATTATTGCCCCGATTATAATCAAAGATAGAGGAATCTTTCCTGTTAGAGCTAGTAGCAGGCATGCAAAATATACAATAAGTGTAAATTTGTCAGTTATGCATTTTGTCCACATTTCTTTTACGGCAAGGTATAAAAGTGTTATAACTCCAATGCCTACACCCCAGAAAATATGTTGTACTGAAGGCTTTGTGACTATTTCACTTAAAATAGATGCTAACAGTACAATTGCAAGAAATGCCGGTGTAACGATACCTAATGTTGCAGCAATTGCGCCTCGAGTGCCTAATAGCTTTCGTCCAGTGAATATTGCTGTGTTTGCAGCAATAATACCTGGGAGACTTGCGCCTAGTGCATAATATTCACATAATTCATCATTGGTTATCCATTTCTTTTTGTCAACAAGTTCACTTGTTAGTAGGGGTAATATCACATATCCGCCGCCTAGCAATAATGTTCCAACTTTAAAAAAAGTTTTGAAAATGCTGTAAAAAGATTTATTCATATTCTGGATATACCATAAAAGCAGGTTTCAGTAAATAAAAATATTATGTTACAAAGTTTTAAAAATATTACATATTTTGCAATTTTTGTATTTAAAAATACTTTATATAAGTGGAAAGTTATGTGTATAGAAAGGTTATATTATGTCAGTAGGATTGGATAAAACTTTTAATGTCGGATTTGCTCAACCGTTTGGGAATAATCTGAATATCGGACAGTTACAACAACCGGTGAATGGTTTGTCTGATAATTCGTCAATTTTTAATACAGCTCCATTGAATTCTTTGCAGAGCGTGAATAATAATTATGAAGATGATTTTATGATGCCCGAGTTTTTAAAAGTAAATACTGGAAATAATGCTGCTCCGGAAGTGTTGTTTGCGGATAACTCAGTTTCTCAAAACTTGTCTGCTAAAACTGTTGAACAGGAATCTCAAAAGCTACCTTATAAAGCCGATGATGTCAATCAGGAATTAAAAAATTATTCTTTAGATTTCAATAATAAAGATATGGCATTGACAGAATTTGGTAATCCTTATAAAGAAACTGATGTGTCAAAGAAAACACTTGCTCTTTTAGGATTCACTGCTCCAATTGCGGGAAAGTGTGTTCAACTTTCTAATGGTGGAAAGTTTGCAGAGTTGTTTAAGATTAAACAATTGGCCGTTGCTTGTCCAATGCTTGCTCTTGCCGGTTATGGTATCGGATTGCTAACAGATAGCTTTATTAATAATCAAAGAGCGAAAGCGGCAGATAGTTTGCTTTTAGCGAAAAATATGACAAATAGTTCAAAAGCTGTTCAAGAGTAGGTTTTAGTTTGTTTGGATAATTAAAAGAACCTAACGGATAATTGTCATCCTGAACTGATAGAATGTTACCCAGAACTTACTAAGTCATCCTGAACTTGCTTCAGGATGACAATCTAAGTGTCCAACCAAGAGATTCCGAACTAAATTCGGAATGACTGCGCCCGTTGCACGTGGCATTTTGCTACCAATTATTTGCTCACAACACCAGCAAATTTAGCTCCGCAAGGGTGCTACGCACGTAGGTATGCTACCAAATATTTGCTCACAGCACCAGCAAATTCAGCTCCGCAAGGGTGCTACGCACGTAGGTATGCTACCAAATATTTGCTCACAACACCAGCAAATTTAGCTCCGCAAGGTTAGGGTGAAAAGTGTAAAAAGATTCTTCGCATTCGCTCAGAATGACGGATACAGTAGAACACATGTTTGTCCTCAAAATCAACCCGACTGTCATACTGAGGCTTTAGCCGAAGTATCTAATAAACAGAACAGTAATAAAAGATTCTTCGGTCGCCTGCTCCCTCAGAATGACATCTCTGCACTCGCATTAAACGGGACTCCACTACGTTTCGCCCTCTGCTCGTGCAGATTTAGAATGACGAAATAGCCGTCATTGCGAGGAGGCTTCTGCCGACGCGACATTCCACTAATGAGCTCCCTGATTACTCAACAAAAAAGATGCTGAAACAGGAACTTATATAGCATTTTAAACATAGCTAGAACTGTCACCCTGAACTTGTTTCAGGGTCTGAGTGCTGGTAAGATTCCGAAACTCCGAGTAGGAACAGAAAATTACGTTTCCTGAACTCAACTGTTTTTTATATTTATTTTGACAATTTTGCTTTTAAACGAGCTTCTGCTCTAGCAATTGCAGCTTCGGCTCGTTTTGCATCCATTCTTGCGTTAGCTTCTCTTAGTTTTCTTCTCGCTTTTTCAAGTGCTTCTCTTGCTCTCGCTTCGTCGATTTCTTCGCCGGGTTCAGCTAAGGTTGTCAGTATCAAACATTCTTCATCTTTGAATTGTAATATGCCTCCCATTGTGGTGAACATTTTTACTTCACTTCCTTGAGTAACGCGTGTGACACCTATATCTAGAGCTGTCATCATTGGGATATGTCCTTTTAGTATTCCGAATTCGCCATCTACTCCCTTTGAATAGATTTCATCTACTTCTTCGTCAAAAACAACTCTTTCTTGCGTAATAATTTTTAATTTCATAATTATTCCTCAATGGTTTTTGCTTTTTCAACAGCTTCATCGATTGTTCCAACCATGTAGAACGCTTGTTCCGGTAAATTATCATGTTTTCCTTCAATTATTTCTTTGAAACCTCTGATTGTGTCAGAAATTTTAACGTATTTACCAGGAATACCTGAGAATTGTTCTGCAACAAAGAATGGCTGTGATAAGAATTTTTGAATCTTTCTTGCTCTATTTACAGTTTCTTTATCTTCTTCAGATAATTCATCCATACCTAAGATTGCAATAATATCTTGTAATTCTTTATATTTTTGGAGGATTTCAAGAACTTTTCTTGTTACCTCATAGTGTTCTTCTCCAACGATATGAGGATCTAATGCTCTAGAATTTGACTCAAGCGGATCAACAGCAGGATAAATACCCAGTGATGCGATGTTTCTTGATAGAACAGTTGATGCATCAAGGTGTGAGAATGTTGTTGCCGGAGCCGGATCTGTAAGGTCGTCTGCAGGAACATAAATAGCCTGAACAGATGTAATTGAACCATCTTTGGTTGAGGTAATTCTTTCTTGTAATTCACCCATTTCTGTTGCCAGTGTCGGCTGGTAACCTACAGCTGATGGCATACGTCCTAATAGTGCTGATACTTCAGAACCTGCCTGAGTAAATCTGAATATATTATCAATAAATAAAAGTACATCTTGTTTGGAGTAGTCTCTAAAGTATTCTGCCGCAGTTAAAGCTGAAAGTCCCACTCTCATTCTTGCTCCTGGCGGTTCGTTCATCTGACCGTAAATTAAACCAACTTTATCCAGAACTCCGCTTTCCTTAAATTCGTTCCAAAGGTCATTTCCCTCACGTGTTCTTTCTCCAACTCCGCCGAATACAGAAACGCCGTTGTGCGCCATTGCAATATTGTGAATTAGTTCTTGAATTAATACTGTTTTACCAACGCCTGCACCACCGAAAAGTCCGATTTTCCCTCCTTTTTGGTACGGCTGCAATAAGTCAATAGCTTTAATACCGGTTTCGAGAATTTCAATATCTGTATTCTGGTCAACTAATTTTGGAGATTCTCTATGGATTGGAAGATATGTATCAGTTTGAATTGCTCCCATATTATCTACTGCGTCGCCTACAACATTCAGGATTCTTCCTAAAATTGCGTTGCCTACAGGAATTTTAATAGGTTCATTTGTATTTATAACTTTCATTCCGCGTCTTAGTCCGTCGGTTGAGGACATTGCAACGGTTCTGACTTTGTTTGAACCAAGCATTTGTTGAACTTCTGCAACGATTTTTGTGCCGTCTTCCTGGTACATATTTAGTGCAGTATAAATATTTGGTAAATCACCTGATGGGAATTCTACATCGACAACAGGTCCGATAATTTTGGTAATTAAACCTTCTGTTGCGTTTAGTGTTTCCATAAATATCTCTCCTTTTATTTTCTTATAGTTGTATTATACATCAAGAAAAATTTTTTAAATAATACCTTTGGAAATATTTTGGATAAATAAAGGGAAGTTTATTTTATTCTTTTAATAAATTTTTAAAATAATCCGGATCTTCTTTAGCTTTTTGAGCACAGGCAATACCATTAAAAGCATTATTGGTATTTTTGTTACAATATTTTTCTACATCGTATTTCGTGCCAATGGCTCCCATTGTTTTTAATTCACCGTCAAAAAATTGGAATGTGAACAAATCATAACCGGCTTTGTTTGGTTTATTGCCAAATCCGTTTATATCAACACTTATAAGTATAGGTGTATCCCTGGCATTCGGATTTTCAAACAGAAATAGTGTTCCGTCTTGCAGTGCAAACTGTCCGTCATCTAATATAAATGTAGGAAGAGAAGATCCGTGGTATGTTTTATAGGCATCAGGTGCGGAGCTGTTAAGATGGTAGCATGGCTTTTTCTGACGTACGCTTGAGGATTGGCAGTTTATACTGCCTGTAAAATACTTTTGAAATGTTTTGTGGAATGTTACACCCGGATACGATGTAGGATCAAGTGATACATCATCTTCTTCCATAAGTCTAAAAGCTTGTTGCGTTAGAGAATAGGCTTTCAAAAACTGTGAACGGAGCTGGTGTGCTTTGTAGTTTGTAATTAAGTTAGGGATTGTCATTGCAGCAACTACACCTATTATCCCTAGTGTAATAAGCACCTCGGCGAGTGTAAATGCTTTTTGTTTAGAATTTTTCATGTATATCTCCACGTTTAAAACTACCACTAACTAGTAGTTAACTACTAGTTAGTGGTAGTTTATCCTCTTAATAAAAAATTGTCAAGCCGTTATAATTTGTTTATGAAAGACCATCGCAATAAAATCTTTGCTAGAAATTTAAAAGCAGAAAGGTATCGGTGTGGAATAACTCAGTCTGAACTGGCTGAAAAAGTCGATGTTAGCGAGAGTACTATAAGCCTTTTAGAAAGAGGGTTGCAAACTCCGTCAATTTTCCTTGTTTATGATATTTCAAAAGTTTTAGATATTGATATTAATGATTTATTGAAAAATGTTTCTTAATTTTTACAAAAACACTAGCAAAAAAGTTTTTTCTCATGTATTATGATATGCATATCCCAAAAACATGGAAAGAATATGCAATTGTTGATAGATAAAGAACTAAATTCTACAGACAAAATATTCAAGCCCGACTTTAATTCAAAATCCGGACGAGAATTATTAGCGTTTTACCTGCAGACAAAATTTAGACAAATATATTTGTATGATAAAAAACAGGAAGTCCCTATTATTAATTCGGTTAATCCTGATTTTGTTAACCGGTTCTGCCGCAGAATAATAAATAATCCTACAAAACGTTTGTTAATAGGTGTTACCGGTGAGTCTGCCTCTGGTAAATCTACAATTTGTCATGAAATTAAAAATGTGATTGAACAATTATCTATGCCTGTGGCTGTATTGAGTACAGATAACTATTTTAATGATATATCTCTGCTTATTAATAAGTATGGTTCGTTTGATAATCTTAGAGATAACGGGTATGATGTTGATGCTCCATCAAGTTTTCAATTGGATATTTTAAGATCGGATTTGGAAGATTTATCTGACGGTTTAGATATAAAAGCTCCAATGTATCTCCCTAATGGTACCGGGGTTTCAGTTCCCAAAGCGTTTGATGTTCATTCTCAAAAGATTATTGTTGTTGAAGGCATTGCAACGATGTATGAAACTGTTAAAGATGTTTTTGATATTAAAATTTATGTTGAAACTGAAAATGAACTAAGAAAAAGCCGCTTTATGAGCAGAGCAATCGAAGAACGCAATCAGAGTGAAGAAAATGCTGAAAAGCATTGGCATTATATAGCTGAAGCCGGTGAAAAATACGTGAAACCGTTCCGTAAGGAAGCTGATTTAGTATTAAATGGTAATTCTGATTTGAAATACTTTGCGATGATTCTTGAATATATTCACACGTTTACAAATAATTTTCAGTAGAGCTGTATTTGACTTGGTCTTCAAATAATAATATTTGTAAATAAGCTCGTATATGTATTCAGTTTTGTAACGAAAAAATGTATAATCTTTACAACAACACATGTTTATTTTAAAAATATGGTATAAAAAAGGATACGAAATTGCTAAATAATTTTGAAAGTTTTGACAATTCAGAAACTGCAACTAAAAAAGACATAGTGATACAGGAGAGAGTTGAACTGGTTTCTTCCCATATGTATAAACAATTTTTGGATTACCAGCATTCTACTGTTAATATGAATGATATTTTTACAAGGATGATTGATTGTTTAGAGCTGGTATCGAATAATTTGAAACAATCTTTTTCGTCTCGTGGGGTAACTACTCAAAATATTTATATTGATGCGGATTCATTGAAATCTGTTGCAGTTATCAATATTTTATGGCATAAAATGAGCTTTACTACACGTTGTAATTTTCAGCCTCAAGCCTTGTTTAGAGATGACGGCAGGCATGTATTTTCAAATAGAATTATGGCTATTAGAGGAAATTATAATGATATTATAAAAGATGCTAAGGACAGAGAAGAGGAAATGGTTAAACTCTTGGAAAATGAGATTGCATCTTTATACGTTCCTGCAGACCAAAATCAAAAGTGTATTTTTAAAATAAAACATACAGGGCAGGAATTTGCTCTTAATCAGATAGATGCTCCAAGAGAGGTTGTATTAAAGGTGGTTGAAACTGTATGTGGCGGTGGATTGTACCATCAGGACGGTTCTGTTAAAACATTTATTGTTTAATTTTCTAATTGACTTATGGTAAAATATTATTAATATGTTATTAAAGGTAATAGGTTAGGATATGAGATTAGTAGAGAAACTTAAAGAATTTGAGGGTCAGTATTTATTTATCCGCTGGGCGACAGGTGGTGAATATGGAAAGCTTATGTGCGTAGGCGAAGACTTTATAGAATTTAATATTCTGGATGTTGATAATATGGAATATCGTGAAACTTTATTAATCTATGCCCCTTTGATATTAGAAGTTTCTGTTGGTGGAGCTGATATTGCAAGAATTGTTGCAGAAGTTTCGTCTAAGATTAGCATGAATGAAAATTAATAATGAAATTTTTATTTTTGAGCAAAAAAAAAGTCACAACTTTTTGCGACTTGAACAATAATCTTGGGAGGAGATTTTGGGATAGTTTGTACATGCATGATAATGCAAGCATGTAATTTTGGTTACTTGTATATTAGAAATTTTAACAAAAATTTACAAATATAAAGTTTTGGGATTTTTATATCAGTTTTGATTGAAGACGTATAAATTCGTTTTGTAGAACTAATAAATTGTCCCCCTGAACTTGTTTCAAGGGTTAATTTGGTAAAATAGATGCTGAAATAAATTCAGCATGACAATAAGAACAGATTATGAAACTCCGAGTAGGTGTAAAAATTACATTTGGTGAACTCAATTAATTTTTTGGATGACTGATACATTAGAACAATAATTATTTAATGTTATCAAGAATATTCTTCTGCTCTCATCCTGAACTTGTTTCAGGAACTTAGTGATAAACTATATTCTGAACCCGGTTCGGAATGACTGAAAATAATTAGGGATGATATTATATGCTTTGAGGATTTTGGCGGAGAATTATATATAAGTTCCAAATTTTGTGTTATAATATAAATATGGAAAAAGATTTAAATATACTCGTTATTAATGGTCCAAATATTAATATGTTAGGTGTCAGAGAGCCTGAACAATATGGTTCTAAGTCTTATAAAGATTTAGAAATGGAATTGCATGAATATTCCTTTGAGCTCGGGGTTAATCTTGAAATATTTCAAAGTAATTTTGAAGGCGAGATTGTTGAAAAGATTCAATATGCTCTGGGAAATTTTGATGGAATTATTTTAAATGCCGGAGCTTATACTCATACCAGTGTGGCGATTCGTGATGCCTTGACTTCAGTTAAAATTCCTACTGTTGAAGTCCATATTTCAAATATATATAGACGTGAAGAATTTCGTCATAACTCAATGTTTGCTGATGTTTGTGTGGGTCAGATTACCGGTTTTAAGATAGACAGTTATAAATTGGGACTTCAAGGTTTGGTTAATTTCCTAACCAGTGCAAACGATTAAATATTTTTTTTGTATTTTATTTAGATTTTGTTTTAAAATCAGCTAATTCATCAAGGCTGATATCAAATACTTCTGCTAGTTTAATAAAGTTTATCAAACCAATATTTATTGTAGATATAATAAAGGCTTTACTTTAGCAGAATCATTAATAACTGTTGGCCTCATTGGGATTGTTGCAGCAATAACAATTCCTAGCTTAATTACAAAAATTCAGGATATGCAATATAAAACAGCTGCTAAAAAAGCTTATAGTGTTGCTCAGCAAGCTTTTAGGTCTATGCAGGATGATGGTAAAGTTTTGGAGGAATATTATTTAAATCCTCAAACTTTCAAAAACGATTTTATGGCATATTTTAAAGTAGCACAGGATTGTGGTTTGAAAAATTGTGTTCCTTTTTCATATAATTCTAATGTTTATAGAACCTTAAACGGTGAAAATGCGGATGCCTCACTGATGGATGAAGGTCAATTTTCTACTTTAGACGGGCAATTTTGGATGATTCAAAATTCCTCACAGTCGACTCTTTTACTTATAACAGTAGATGTTAATGGGTATAAGTCAACGCCTAATGTTTGGGGGAGAGATGTTTTTACTTTCTGGGTAAATAAAGATGGCAATCTTTATCCTATGGGGGTACCAGAGTCTAGATGGCCTGTAAAAATTTCATGTGATAGAAAAAATCTTTAAAGAATTATGGACCAATTCAAGGAATTGGTTGTATGTATAACGTAATTAATAATATAGATTACTAGTTTTAGAGTTGTTGCTCACTCTTGTAATTTTTTATTTTTTTGCAACAAATTCTTGATGCATTTTTTCAATCATTTTAAGAGTATCTTCTTCGCTGTGAGTTTCAGCATATTTATCAATAGCTTTGTTTAACTCTTGTGCTAATTTAGGATTTTTTTCTAAAAATTTCATATCACTTTCCACTGAATCTGTTGAAATTTGTGATTTTCCAAGAGATGCTGCCGGCATGCTTGATAAATCTTTTATTTCTTTAGATTCTGCAGAGTTAACAGTTGTTTCATCAAGGGTGATATCTTCAACAGCTGGTTTTTGCTGTATGCTTTTGAAGTTCAAATTGTTGATGTTATTGTTGTCTATTTCTCTCATAGTATCACCTTACTTTCAGAAGATTACTTCATTTTATATCATCATGTTTTGGTTTTTAGTTAGAAAACAGCTAAATAATATTTTTTGCTACTTTTAATCAAAAAAAATTACAAAAATTTACATGTAATTTTTCAATAATTTTTCATGTTATTATGTATTATATACTATAAAAGGAAGTAATGCAATTATGAATTTAGAAAAATTCTTGAAGGATTTATGGTGGACTATTACTGCGGCGAATACAATTAATGATTTGCCGGATTCAATTATTTTTGTAGATTCTAAAGGTTTCGTAAAAAGAGCAAATAAAAAAGCTTTTGAGTGTTTTGGATTAACAATTGAAGAAACAAGTCCTATAATGCTCAAAGATTTTATAAAAGATGGTATGGATGCTGTTTATTCTTCTATTAATGCTCAAAAACCGGTTGTTGCAACCGCTTCAATTCCAGGCAGGGATTTTTATGTTGAACTGAATGCATATAAAAAAGGCAATGGCTATTGTGTTGCAATCAGAGATTTGACAAAGTTAACAGATGAAATTGTAACAGAAGAAAAAATTGCTAGGTTTAATGGTGAAAAAAATGCAATGCTAGTTAAGTTGGAAAATGATATTAAATCTCCAATTAATTCAATATCCGGATTTTCTCAAGGGCTTCTTGACGGACTTGGAGGGGAATTGTCAGATAAGCAGGCAAAATATATTAAAATTATAAACTCAAACTCCCAGGAACTTTATCATTTTATGGATAAGTTTTTAGAGTTTACAGAAGCTGAGTCTTCGTTATACGAACCTGTGTATCAAAACTTTGATATAGTTGAAGCGTTCAAGACTGTAATAAAAGATTTTGAATCTGTTTTGCAGGAAAAAAAGCTGGCTTTTGACTTTGATTATGAGTCAATTGACAAACGGACTGTTTATACTGATTTGAAAGCTGTTCAAAAAGCGTTAAGAAATATTTTGGAAGTAGCTCTGGCAATGACAGATGCCGGATATTTGACTATAAAATTAAAGCAACCGGATGAAAAAGCTGCAAGTAGATTCGGGCTTACTGCTATTGATTATAGTAAAGGGTATTTGCAAATTTCGATTAGGGACACAGGTATAGGTATTTCTGATGAAGATATGAAGTATTTATGTGATCCATATGCTCAATTGGAAAAAGGAAAAAAATATTTATTAAGAGCATTTCAAATGGGAGCAGCTAGTATATTAATAAAGAGAGCCGGTGGTTATATTTATGTACGTTCTGAAGTTATGAAAGGCTCAAGATACGATATAATTATACCTGTTGAAAAGGGAAATCATGAGTAGTGTAATTCTTAAAAATGTACGAAAAACATATGATAACAATAAAACTGTTATCAATAATGTTAATCTTGAGATAAAGGATAAAGAGTTTGTTGTTCTTGTAGGAGCGTCAGGTTGTGGTAAATCTACACTTTTAAGAATGATTGCCGGATTGGAAGATATTTCTGATGGAGAAATATATATAGGAGATAAAAAAGTAAATAATGTAGCTCCAAAAGATAGGGATATAGCCTTTGTTTTTCAGAGTTATGCATTATATCCACATATGACAGTCAGAGAAAATATTGCATTCGGGTTAAAAATGCGCAAAGTTGACAGTGCAACAATTGAGAAAAAAGTTTTGGAGGCTGCTGAAATTTTGAATTTAGGTGAATATCTTGATAGAAAACCTAAGCAGTTATCAGGAGGACAGAGACAGCGTGTGGCTTTAGGACGTGCTATTGTGAGAAATCCTAAAGTTTTTCTCATGGATGAGCCTTTGTCTAATCTTGATGCTAAGCTGCGTGTTCAAATGCGTTCAGAAATTAAAAAATTGCACGAAAAATTGCAAACTACATTTATCTATGTGACTCATGATCAGACGGAAGCTCTGACAATGGGGGATAGAATTGTTGTGCTTAATAATGGGGATATCCAGCAGGTTGATAGCCCTGATGAAATTTATAACAATCCAAAAAATACTTTTGTAGCAGGGTTTGTTGGTTCCCCACAGATGAATTTTATAAACGGCAAAGATATTGGTCTTGATGAAAATATTTTATATGGTGTCCGTCCTGAAAAAATGACAAGAGCCGATGGAGATATAAAATTGACAGTTGAAGTCGAAATTTCTGAAATGCTTGGCAGTGAAAAGATTGCATATTTTAATATAGGTGATAAAAAATGTTCAGCAAAATTAGATGCTGATTACACAATAGGTAAAACGATTGAGTTATCTTTTAGAAGTTCTGATTTGTATAAATTTGATTCAGCAACCGGTGTCAGGATTTATTAATTTTCTTTTATAAATTCGATTCGATAACCAATTATTTTAGCGATTAATTGGCATTCTTTTAATGTTAGAGTGTCGCGTGCGAGTTTCCCGTATAGACTTCCTTGAGTGTATTTTTCGTTGGATAGTTCGGACATTTTTTCAGCAAGTTTTGCAATACTCATATTATTTAATGTTAAAAGAGATCTTATGTAGTTCTTATTATTCATAGCAATATTATAACATAATTGACTATATATTCATATCTATGTATAATAATTCTCATATATGAGAATTATTATACATAGATGAGATTAATTTTAATAAAGATTAAGGATAATAGATTGAATATGAATAAGCAAACAGATACAAAATTTTTAAAATCAAAACTAAATTTTATTGCATATAAATTTATAGTAGTAGAGAGTCTTGCTCGAATATTAACTACTTGTATGCGGGAACCTTCATATTTGGAGCCATATGATTGTGAATGTCTCCAGTCTGTTCTGTATAACAAAATAAAAGATTTACATTCAAGGTTCAACACTCTCGAAAAAATTATAAATAATATGTAGTTGATTTTTTAGTAACGCCAGTGTTTATCGTCAGGATTTTCTACCCATATAACTGTTACATCCGGCTGTCTGTAAAATGGGTTAAACCAGTGGCTGTCGTCTGTAAAATCTATTATTGCATCATAATATGAAATCTTTTTCGCAATTTTTTTTGTATATTCAAGTAAATCTGTCATAAATTTCCTAACTATCATAACAATTATATTTTGTATTATTGGAGTCTTAAAATAATCCCCGAAAAGTATCAAACGGGTATGTTTATTATTCCCTAAAAGGATTACTCTGGTTTAGTCTTGTTATTTTTTTGATAAAAAATTATGATGTACGGGGTAATAAAGGAGTGTTATAAATGAATAAAAGTATTAAAGGCTCAAAGACAGAACAAATATTAATAAATTCATTTGCAGGCGAAGCTCAGGCAAGAAACAGATATACATATTTTTCCAAGATTGCTAAAAAAGAGGGATATGAACAAATCTCTGCTATCTTTTTGGAAACTGCTGAAAATGAGTTAGAGCATGCGAAATTGTTTTACAAACATGTTGGGAATCATTCAAATGCTCATGTTGACGGATTTTATCCCTTCTTTTTAGGAACAACGGAACAAAATTTAAAATCTGCCATTGATGGTGAAGAAGAAGAGTTTAGCGTGCTTTACTATAATGGTGAATTGATTGCTAAAGAAGAGGGTTTTGATGAAATATCCGATACTTTCCGGCATGTAAGAGTTTCAGAACAACATCATGCAAGAAGATATAAAGAATTATACGAAAACTTGAAAGATGATTCTATATTCAAAAAAGATAGAAAAGAAGAATGGATATGCCGAAAATGCGGTTATATATATATTTCAGATGAAGCACCTCATGTATGTCCTTGTTGTGAACATCCTAGAGCTTATTTTCAATTACTATGTGAAAAATACTAGATATGTATGATTTTTTTTATTGCACTAAATACACATATTATAATATAATAAGTATAATATGAAGAAAAAATGGAAAATTGTAACAGCAGCGGGAATTTTATTGTTAACTTGCGGGTTTTATACGTGGGGAATTCCTGCTGTTGTTAATATAAAAGCCCATAAGAATTTTATCGAAAATAAAATATATGAAAATTCAGGATATATTGTTGATATTGGAAATCCTGAGCTTTCTATGGGTATGTTTCCTTCAGTATGGATAAAAACAGATAATTTTTCTATTTTAAATGAAGATAACTCTAAGGCTCTTTCTATTGAAAATCCTAGATTTAAGGTAAAAATATTTCCTTTGCTATTTAAAAAAGTTGAAATATCAAAAGTGTCTGCAACAAAAGAAGATATTTATTTTGTATTGTCAAAAGAGGGTAAATTCCAGCTTGGCGAATATCCGTTGCAAGTTAATGCAAAACAAGATTTTACTTTAGAAAAAATGGATTTGAACCTGGGAGCATATAATGTTTTGTTGGATGATAAGCTTAATGGGCAAAAATTAACAGTAAATGGAGAATATTTTGAGCATGGCAAATTTGTTCAAAATAAACAATTAAAGTTTGGAACAAAAGGTGTTTTAAAAGTTCAAGATAAAGCTACTGATTATTTTGCCGATGTTGAAATTAATTTGCCTATCAATCAATTTAGTGAAGATAAATTGAAAATAAATGCTAAAATCGAGGATTTTGATATTTCTTCTATTGCAGAGTATGCCAGAATTTTATCAAAAGACCAACTTAAAGATTTAAATGGTACTGTGAATTTTTCTGCAACAACTGAAGATAATAGTTTTGGGCATAAAAGGGTTATAGCAGAAGTTTCAACAAAGAATCTTGAAATTCTTGGTAAAGATAAAGCAGCTTCAATAATATATAAAGATGATTTAACTGCAAAGATTAATTTTACTACAGTTGAAAACGGTGTTAATTTTAAAAATTCAACTATAACTTCAAAAAATATATATGCATCTGTTGAAGGCAGTATATATAAACTGGGACAAAAATATCCGTATCTTGATTTGAGTGTTGCTGCTAAAACTTCGAGATTGGATGAGATTTGCTCTCTTTTACCAGGAACAGAAACTCTTATTCCTGAGTTTAACTTGTATAAATTGAAAAAATATGTATTTTATGGCAGTGGTGAGGGAAAAATTAAATTTAAAGGTGTTGCCAATAGACCATTTGTAACCGGTTTTGTTAAAATACGAGACGGATATTTAATTCACCCAATAAAAGGCGCTCCTGCAAATGCGAATATTGATTTAAATTTTGTTGGAAAAAAAATGAATCTTGATGTATATGTTCCAACAAGCAAGGATCAATCGGTAAGTGTTAAAGGTATGGTTCTTATTGATGGTTCAAAATATTCGGAGCTGCAAATAGAAAGTACCGATTCAGTATCACTTGCTCCGGCGCAGGAAGTTTTAAATCCATTGCATGAAATTTTGAAGTTTCAACTCGGTCCGGTACCAATTTTAAAAGTGGCAGGGCTTGGAGGTATCAAGCTCCGTTCTGCCGGTAAAAAGGTAGATCCGCATATTTGGGGCGAAATTCATTTTAGAAATGTAACGGCCTCATTTAATGATATTCACAATTTAGTTTTAAAAAATGGTTCAGGTGAAGTTATTTTTAATGATACGCAAACGACTTTTAAAAGTTATCATGCAACAATAAATGGTAAGCCCGTTGAAATAAAGGGTGATTGTTCTGTTTTAGGAAAGTTGAATGTTCTTGTTACTTCAAAAGGTCAGAATATTCCTCAGTTGATAAAAGTAATTAATACTTCTCCAATCCTTGTAGATATTCAAAAAGTTGTTGCACCTTTTACTAATCCTCGTGGTGTTGCTGATGTATTTCTAAATATTTACGGTAATGCAAAAAATGCTGAAACTATTGAATTTAACAAAGATTTATTTGCTAAAGGAACAATAACTCTTCATAACGCGACAACTGTGATGCAGGATACCTACTTGCCATTTACCAGGGTAAATGGAGTAGTTAATTTTAATCAATACGATTCAGATTATGATATAAACGGTTATGTTAGAGGTTCTAAAATTTTTGTAAAAGGTACAGGGTCAAATTCTCAGATTGATTTAACTGCTAAATCTGATAGGTTTGCAATAGGGGATTGTAATGATTTGTTGTATCCAAAGATGAATTTGCCTTATCAAAAAGAAGTGGGCAAGATAGATGTTGCTTTTACCGGACATTATAAGGGAGTTGCCGAAGCTGGAAAACTTGATTATAATAATGTTCTTGTAGATGGAAAATTCTTATCAAACAGAGCTTCATCAAATCCTATAAAAATTAATGGCGGAACGTTTACAATTAGAAAAGGAGAGCTTAAGACATCACAGTTATCAGGATTGTTTAATAATAATCCATATACACTTTCTTTAACTCTTACAGATATTTACGATAAAATGAATATTTCGAATGCTGTCTTTAATTTTAAAAATTTTGATGTAAGTGTTCTTAATGTCGTAAAAACACAAATGAAACTTCCAAAAGAGTTAGAACAACAAATGGCATTGATATCTGATATTAGAGGTAAAACAAATATCAATGGTCATATTAATAATGGCAAAATTTGGGCAAATACTAATCTGGCAAATATAAGTTTTGTTTACAAACCGTATAATACTCTTGTAAGAATTTTGAATGGTCAGGCAAAGATTCGAGGTAATGAACTTTATTTAGAACGTGTAAATACAAAAGTCAGTTCAATGCCAGTCTTTATTGACGGGAGCGTTTCAGATATCTATACAAAACCGAATTTGCATTTGTTTGTAAGTGCAAAACCTACTCAAGTGTTTTTTGATAGATTTTTGAATTCAAAATCTGTTTACCCTGTAAAACTAAAGGGAGATGTGAATTTTAATGCACATCTTAGAGGAACATTGGAGCGTCTTGGAATTAGATCAAATTTAAATATCGGAGAGAATTCTTCGATTTACTATATGGGTGCAACTCTTGCAGGAGCACCGACAGGAACAATTAGTTCAGAAGGGATGACAACAAATCCGGTATCTTTGATTTCTGATGTTGTATTGTATCCTAATAAGATTAAATTGAATTATTTAAGATATAACCAGACAATTACATCTCAAAACAAAAGAGCGTCTGTGCAGAATCAGCTTAATGCCTCCGGTGAAGTAATGCTTTTGAAGGATAATGTTCTAGGTTTTAAAAATTTAAAGATTACTACTAATCAACCTACAAATGCTAAGATTTTCAATATTTTAATGAAGAAACCCACAATAAAACAGGGTGTGTTTACATCTGATGTGATAATAAATGGAACTTCTTTAGCTCCAAAAATATTAGGAAATTTAAATGTCACAAGTGTTGATATTCCATTACTTGATTCTACAATTCGTGATATTAGCGTAGATTTTAAGAATGATTTTATTTATTTGAAATCAAAAGGGGTTATCTTAACAAATGATATTATTATGTTTGCTAAGATTTTGAATAAAACAGAACCTCCTTATGTTATTGATGATGTTAATGTTCAGATGGATGTTTTGGATTTAAATGTTATATCAAATGCATTGAATGATTTTGATGCAGATTACACAAGAACAAATCATATCAAAACGAACGGTTCTATGCCGGTTACTCCGGAACAATTTATCATTAAACATGCGGAAGTGAATGCGGATAAAATTTTGATAAAGAAAGCTAATGCAACTAATTTTAAATCAGATATATCATTAGGTGCAGATCATATATTTAATATTAATAAATATCGTTTTAATCTGGCTAATGGAACTGTTGATGGACGATTAAGCTATAATCTATCGTCACAGAATGGCTATGGCGAAATGCATATTAAAAATGCCGATGCTTCTATTATAGGTGAAAATTTCTTTGATATGCCGGGGCAGATGTATGGTTTGGTTACAGGCGAAATGAGTGTTGCCTGTAAAGGTGTTACAAGTGTAGATTGTATAAATACATTGTCCGGAAATGGTAATTTTACGGTTGCAGATGGCAGAATGCCGAAACTTGGTTCTCTTGAATATTTGTTAAAAGCTGGTAACCTGATAACAGGTGGAATTACCGGGCTTTCAATTAATGGGATTATAGATTTGATTACTCCGTTAAAAACAGGGAATTTCCAGAGTATAAGTGGTTCAATTAAGATTAAAGATGGTATTGCAAATGATATTCAGGTATTTTCAAAAGGTAAAGATTTGAATATGTATTTGACTGGTAGTTATAATATAGCAACACTTGTTGCAGACATGGAAGTTTATGGAAGTCTTTCTAAAAATTTCTCAACTTTACTTGGCCGAATAGGTAATGCTTCGTTGAACAGGTTATTTAGTGCAATTCCCGGAATTAGTATCAATGAAATTAATCCCAAATCTACAAGTAATATAAATAAAATACCTAATTTTGATAAAAATAATACATTGAGAGTCTTTAAGGCTGAAATTTATGGTGATATTAATGGAAATAATTATGTAAAGAGTTTCCGTTGGATAAAAGATTAAATCATTTCGTTTTATAAAAAGGCGGTTTGTTGTTCGTATTAAATATCAGAATCTCATCTTTAGAGCGACACCAGTACAAGTTTTTTTAGATAATGAAACGAATTCCGGATGACTTTCAATAGTTATAATAGTGTAATCATAAACTTAGTCAGTACGTAATGGCTATTATGAACTGATGTGAATAATCTCTGCGTAGTCCTGTTACTGATAATGTAACAATATGTAAAGAATATATACTTTTGCTATATTTTTAAGCAATTAAATGTTTCAAAAATTGTTTATTATAGTGTAACGAGGTATAATTAAAATCATGGTCGAGAAAACTGAACAAAACTTAGAATTAATTAAAAATCACAGAGAGATGAGTGAAAATGAAGTTTTTGAGCAACATCGGTTGTCTCACCAGACGAATCCTATTGCAAGAAAGCTGCTGGACTTTAGCAACGCTAACAAAACCCGCAGATTTTCAGTCAAAGATTTGTTCACACGATAGACCCTGTCGCACGGTTTTATGAGGATCGACACGTACATCAATTTGTGCGGTTTGCGAAAGGTTGAAAATTAATTTTACTTCGTTACACTTTTTGTGTAATTAAGGTATTTATTTTAATTTCAGGTAGTTATGTACGAAATAAAAAAACAAATTTATTTAGATTTAACGAAAAATCAGAAGTCAGCATTATGCAATTTTTTACGTGCATTAGTTAAAAAATCTATGGATTTAACTGTAGAAGAGATTTGGGATAGTTTTGTTGCGGATGAAAAGTATTATCTGGAGTTAAATTGTTCCAGATTTGAATTTTTGGCAGAAATTATTGACGATGAAATTTTTGAAAACGATACTTTAAAATACCTGAAAGAATGTAAAAGGTATTATGATTACAAAGAAAAGCAGCGTCCGATAATAGAGGCAAATAAAGAATATGAAAAGAAAAAACGAAAATTTTTACAAGAAGTAAAAATGTCAAAAGAACCGCCGACAAAAAAACAACTTTACTATTATGAGCGATTGTGTAAAAAATATGATATAGAAAAAATCGAATTAAAATCAAAATTAGAAGCTCGTAATACAATTGATAAGATTATTACAGATCATCAAACCGATTATAAAATAGAAGTAGAAAGTGAAACTGACGAATTATGCTAATTCAAGATATTGTAAAAATATTAACAGATGCAGGTATTGAACAGAATGAAGCAAATGTCGAAGTGAAATTATTAATTGAACATTTTGCTGGCTATAGTCTTGTTGATATACTGATGGGTAAAAAACTGGATGAAGAGAAGTTAAAACTTGTTGAAGAAAAAGCAAAGTTAAGAGCTTCATCACGCCAGCCAATACAGTATATTATTGGATTAGCAGATTTTATGGGCGAGAAATTTATAGTAAATAAAGATGTTCTTATACCTAGAGATGAAACTGAGATTTTGGTGAGGAAAGCTGTTGAAATAATGCAGGATAATAATTTTAAATGTGCGATAGATATGTGTACAGGTTCAGGTTGTATCGCTTGTATGATTGCAAAATTGACAGATTGTCAGGTTATTGGTACTGATATTTCAACAGCGGCTATTCATGTTGCATTTAGTAATATGGAAAGATTTAAGTTATTTAATAAAGCAACTTTTAGAAAATCAGATTTATATTCAAAAATTAGGGATGAAGAAAAATTTGATATAATTGTTTCTAATCCTCCATATATTTCTGTGCAAATGAAAGCTACAATCCAAAAAGAAGTTTCATTTGAACCGGATTTAGCTCTTTATACTCAGGATGATAAAGGTTTAGAATTTTATGAACAAATTATAAAAGGTGCACCGAAAGTTTTGAATAAAGGTGGATATTTGTTGTTTGAACTGGGCTTAGGACAAAGTAAAGATGTTGCGGAGATTATGAGCGAAACGGGATTTGAAAAAATCCAGGTTGTAAAAGATCTTGCAAATATTGATAGAGTTATTTTGGGCAAATTAAAATAATAAAATTATAATTATTTAGCTCTTGCAATAATAATTATTGGGCTATATGTAAGTTTTGTTTTTTTGTATTTTTTAGTGAAATTATCACAAAAATCTTTTACTTTTTTTACAGTCCAAGTTTTTTCAGATAGCGAATTAACACCAGTGTTTTTCATATGTGCAAGTAATTCTAAAGGTGTTTTAAATTCTATTTCTTCATAAAATGTTTCACTATATAGGATTTCAAAACCTTGATTAGATAAAATTTGTTCAATTTCTTCCTGAGTTTTATATTGTAATGATAAGCCTGTTATTTCAGTAATTTCTTTAAAATTAGCCGGAGAAAATGTAGAAAAAGCTAAAATTCCATTTTTATTAAGTGGTAATTTTATTATGGAAATAGCTTTATCAAGATTTTCGAACCATTGAAACATTGCGTTTGATATAATTAAATCCATTTTTTTTGATTTTAAATTGT
>CAJMAX010000009.1 GCA_905211505.1 uncultured bacterium
TTTACTGCATCCATCTCGGTAGATATCGCGTTCTCTTCTGTGTCTAATTGTTTTAGTTTAAGTTCTAAGTCTTTATCTTGAACTTGAACTACTTCTATTTTTGAATTTATCTCCTGTATTGCCTGTTCATACTGTGCCTTATTGTAGTTATACTGATTCATTGCATCATTATACGCATTATCGTCAGTTGTTGTAGTTGTTGTAAGATTATATTCTGTGCCAATAGGATTACCATTGTCATCATATTTAATATTACCATCAGTATCTGTTTCATATATGAATAAACTCATATAACGACCACTGCTATCTTGCTCTACACGAGCCAAAGCATTTTTTACTTCGCGAGTTTCTGTAGTTTGTCCATATACATATGATTTAATATTTGTTAAAGATGCACCGGTTTTATCACTATATTCTGCATCTTCTATCTGACGTTTATTGTAGAATACAGGTTCGTAAGTATTTGTTTTTGTATTCAATTGATAACGCACAAACCAATCTGATTCTTTGTATTTATCTTGAAGCATACCTAGATATTGTTTTTCAAGAGCCAACGCAGCTTCTTTTTCTTTAGGAGTCAATGTAGATAAATACGGATCATTTGCAACATCTGCACCTAAATCTCTTAACTTAGTTGCACCAATATAGTAATCATTATCCTGCTTTGTAACTATTACAGTACCGTTAGATACTACAGATTCTGTTTCAGTTGATTGTGTATAATTCAAAATATAATAGCCATTTTTTTGAGCGATTAGAGAATTTATCACATTTTTATCTGAACCATCAGTAAATGAATAAGTGGTTTTTGTATAATCCTGAGTTGAAGGAGGTGTTGGAACTGTCATGTTTGTCAAACTGTTATAGTAATTAGCTGTTTGATTTGACAGTGTAGTTCTTTGTTGGTTAATTTGTTGACCTTCAAACTCTACATTTGATTTTCTTGCTGTCAAGCTTAAGAATCTTGCTTGAGATGCTGCCATACTCATGACGTTCTTTCCTTTCTTGTTGTTTTCCTTAATTTTATTATCGGCATCAATTTCAAAATTCTTTAAAAATTAAAGAGCTAATATTAACATAAGTTAACATTAGCTCTCCTTACAAACAAGAACACAACACTCTTGCTACGCCCAACAATAAAATATCAATAGCAAAACAAGCTTACTAAATATATACACTTATACACATAGCCGTAAATTTCAGAATTTAAAATTTTATAAAACAGCTTTTAACTCTTTTATAACAACATCTAAGGCGCCCTGCTGATCTTTAAAAACAAATTCACAATCTGTACATGCCCTATTATAAAATTCTTTATCCGCTAAAAGACGCTCAACATATTCTGACAACTCTTTAGGAGTCTTGACAATTTTACCGGCATTAGTCCTGGATAATAACCAGTAAATATCTCTAAAATTATGAATTGAAGGCCCTGTTATCGCAGGTTTTCCATATACAGTAGCTTCTAAAGGATTATGCCCGCCAGTTTTATTAAAACTACCGCCAATAAACGCAAACTCACATAAAGAATACATTTTACTTAATTCACCCATTGTATCTAAAAGAATAATATCCTTAGATTTAAATGAATCATTTTTAGATCGAAAACCATAATTTAAATTCATTGAATCTAAAAGTTCAATAATTTTAGGAAGACGACTTGTATGACGTGGGGCAAGAAGCAGCTTTATATCAGAATATTTTGAGAGCTTTTCCTTAAACACAGAAAGCACAATTTCATCTTCACCTTTATGAGTACTTCCTGCGATGATTACCCTATAACCAGCCTGTCCAATATCAAATGTATCTTCAGATTTTTTTACATCAAATTTCAAATTCTTCATAACAAAAGTTTTATCTTCGGGAGCACCTATAGACACAAGTTTATTTCTATCAATATCACTTTGAGTAAGAATTTTAGTATACTTAGACAAAACCATTTTAAAAAAGTGTTTAAACATTCTGTATAACGAATATGTAGAATCAGACATCCTGCCATTTATACAGTACAATTTAATACAATTATTTTTACAAAAAAACGAAAACACAGGCCATAATTCAGTTTCTGCAATTAATACAACAGCAGGGTTGATTTTTTTCAAAAATGAATCAACACAGTAAGGAATATCAAAAGGGAAATAAGTAATAAAATCGGCCACTTCTGAAAACTTTTTAATTGCTATTTCCTGACCGGTTTTCGTACCGGTTGTAACCACAATTTTATAATCAGGAAATTCTTCTTTAGTTTTCTTTATCAAATTTTCAAGAGCTATAACTTCACCGACAGAAACGCCATGATACATTATAACCTTATCACCTAGCTCCGGATTTTTAAAAAATCCAAGTTTTTCTTTCCATCCATATAAAAACTTACCGTTAAATACACGAACAATATAGTAAAACGGTAAAAGAATAATAAATACGATAGTTGAAACAAGTCCATATAGAAATAATTCACTGAACATTGAAACTATAATTAAAACTAATAATATTAAAATAATTGAATATGTCACCATAACAAAAATTATACAACAAATAGTAAAACATGTTGACAATATAAACAAAAATTTATAAAATTTAGTTATGGCAATTGTATACTTAAGTTTAGGTTCAAATAAGGGTGACAGAATAGGATATGTTCAACAAGCAGCAAGTTTACTTGGTGCAGATGAGGGTATAACTATAGTTCGGACATCTGCGTTTTATGAAACAGAGCCTTGGAATATGAATACTCAAACCTGGTTTGTAAATGCAGTTGTAGAAATCAAAACTAAATACACACCAAATGAACTTTTAAATATTTGTCAAAAAATAGAAAAACAACTTGGCAGAACAGATAAAGAAACTAAGGAATATCTGGACAGAACCATAGATATTGATATACTTTTTTACAACAAAGACATTATTAATGAAGAAAATTTAACAATCCCTCATAAATATGTTCACTTGAGAGCTTTTACTCTAGTTCCTATGTTAGAGTTAAATGCCGACTTTATCCACCCGATTCTACACAAGAGCATAGTTGAAATGCATAATGACTTAGAAAACCCTGAAATGGTATTTTTATATGGTACAAGAGTCGATTTCTAATAAAACAATTGCTATTGTTGGAGCAGGACCGGCAGGGTGCATCTGCGCAAAATTTTTAATTGATGCAGGATATGATGTCTCAATATTTGATAAAGGAAAATTTTTACAAACAATCTTACCTACCGGTGGCGGAAGATGCAATTTGACTCATGCTCAATATGACTTTAAAGAACTTGCAAAAAATTATCCGCGAGGAGAAAAATTTTTATACTCGGTATTTTCAAAATTTGGAGTATGCGAAACTTTAGAATTTTTCAAAACTATTGATATAGAAACATATACACAAGATGATAACAGAATATTCCCTACTTCTAATTCGGCAAAAGAAGTTCGAGCAAAACTCTTAAAATCTATATCAAAAACCACCTTTATTAATGAAAAAGTAACAGATTTAAAACAAATATCTAACGGATTTAAAATTTCAACCAACAAAAGTACGTACGCCTTTGATAATGTAGTAGTTGCTATTGGCGGACACTCATCATTTGAGCTTATTTCAAAACTGGGAATAGACATCAACCCTCCAACTCAATCACTGGTAGGGCTAACTACCAAAGAAGATTTTTCAAGCATTGCAGGGGTTTCAATTAATAATATATTGTTCACACATAAAGGGGTATCAGGACCGGAAATATATAAAATATCCTCACTTAATGCAAGAAAACAATTTCCGTACAAACTATCTTTCTGTTTTGCAAAATGTGACAATATGCAAGATGAATTAAATTCTAATCCTCACAAAGAAATTAAGAATTTGCTTGGACAATTTGTTCCAAAAGCACTGGCAATATGGATATTGAATACCTTAAAAATACCTCATGATACTCAATGTCACCAAATAAACGGCAAAACCAGAGATAAAATCATAAATAGATTGGAAAATTTTGAAGTTACAATAACTGGAAAAGTTCCCGATGGAGAAGTTGTAACCTGCGGTGGCGTAAATTTAAAAGAAGTTAATCCAAAAACATTGGAATCTAAAAAATACTCCGGATTATATTTTTGCGGAGAAGTTCTGGATATTGACGGATTTTGTGGCGGATTTAACCTTCAAAATTGCTGGTCAACAGGGTATATTGCAAGCCTGGGAATAATCAATTCGTTAAAGTAAAATTATCACTCAAAGCTTCTTCAAGCTCAATAATGATTACTGACAACGGAATATCAAGAGCTTCTGCAACTCTCCACAACGTAGATAACTGAGGATCTTTTATAGATTTTTCCAAATCAGCCCACATAGATTTTGTCATTCCGATTTCATCTGAAATAAGACTTATTGACTTATTTTTATCAATACGATGCTTTTTAATAATACACGAGAGAACTTTCTGCATTAGTATTTTATTTTTCATATACGTGTCTTGCATAAAATCAATATTAGTGCTAAACTAAAGAACGCATGTGCTAATATTAGAACGGGGGTTATATGAAAGTATATAAAGGTTTTACTCTTACTGAAATATTAATAACACTAGGAATTATCGGAATAATATCTGCAATATCTATCCCTGCACTACTACAAAAAAACTATGAAAAACGAACGATTGTAAAACTCCGCCAGACACAATCAATTTTAACTCAAGCCATCAAAATGGCAGAAGAATACGGTGAAATTGAAGGCTGGGATTTAAAATGGCATAATAAAGATTCTATAATAAATGTCGCGAGCAAATTAAAACACTTTTTAAAAATAGCAGTAGATTGCGGCACTAATGATGAAAAAAATTTATGCATACCTGCTAAGGAATATAAACATCTTTCCGGCAGCATAGATGATCCATCTAAGTTTTACAGAACATCATCATATTATTACAAAATGAAGTTATTAAACGGGACCTCATTATGGTTTTACATACCAGAACCACAATTTGGAACTTTATTATGGTTTTACGTAGATACGAATGGAAAATCTTTGCCCAACACAATAGGTAAAGACTTATTCCTGTTCTCATATTATAATAATGCACTATATCCGGAAGGAAGCCCTCTGACACCATATTCCAACAGATGTAACAAAGAATCAGCTTGGGGATGCGCTTATTACGCCTTACTAAATAACAACATGAATTACTTACGAACTATCAAATAATATCTTTTCTATTTTATGTTATAATCATATAGTTATTAGTTAGAGGGGCCCACCTCGGGGGTAAATTATTCTTTCAAGTGTTTTTGACTGATACGGAAATTTTCCGAAAAAGTTTACCATTCCTTAAAAGGGCAGAAAGAAGAAAATATGGAAAAGAACAACGAAACTTTGAGTATTTTAAGACACTCAACTTCACACATCATGGCACAAGCAGTACAAAGCCTGTTCCCATCTGCAAAGTTAGCAATAGGACCGGCCACCGCTGACGGTTTTTATTACGATTTTGACTTAACAGACGGTCATGCCTTCACTGAAGAAGATCTTGCAAAAATCGAAGAAAAAATGAAAGAAATTGTTAAACAAAATCTAACTTTTGAAAAATATGTAATCCCTGATGTTGACGCTCAAATCGAAGAATTCAAAAAAGAAGGTGAAATCTACAAAGCTGAATTACTAGAAGAACATAAAAATGACAATCCGACTTTGTACATCACAAAAGACAAAGATGGAAACGCTTTATTTAACGATCTTTGTGCAGGGCCTCACCTACCAAATACATCATATATCAAAGCTAATGCCATTAAACTTTTGAAGGTTGCAGGAGCTTACTGGCGCGGTAACGAAAAAAATAAAATGCTTCAAAGAATTTATGCAACAGCATATTGGAATAAAGAAGATTTACAAGCTTATTTAACATTCATTGAAGAAGCCGAAAAACGTGATCATAGAAAACTTGGTACAAAACTTGATTTATTCTCAGTAAGAGAAGAAATCGGCGGAGGCTTGGTTTTATGGCACCCAAATCTTTATACAGTAAGAGAAGAAATTGAAAACTACTGGAGAAGTGAACACAGAAAAAGAGGTTATGTAATAGTACAAACTCCTCAAATTGCAAAATCAAAATTGTGGGAAATTTCAGGGCACATGGATCACTACAAAGAAAACATGTTCTTCGTCCAAAAAGACGAAGATTCTGATGAACAATTTGTTGTAAAACCAATGAACTGCCCATTCCACATTTTGATTTATCAGGCAAACAGACATTCTTACCGTTCTTTACCTTTAAGAATGGCTGAATTGGGTACTGTTTACCGTAAAGAAAAATCAGGAGCTTTATCTGGATTAACAAGGGTTCAAGGCTTTACTCAAGATGATGCTCACATCTTCTGCACACCTGAACAGCTTGTTGATGAAATCAACAGAATCATTGATTTTGTAGCTGACACAATGGCTATATTTAACATGAAATTTGAAGTCGAATTATCAACAAGACCAGAAAGCTTTGTAGGTGAAATTGAAAACTGGGATAAAGCAGAAGCAGGCTTGAAAGAAGCTATGGAAAGACGCGGTATGCAATATGAAATCAATGAAGGCGACGGTGCGTTCTACGGACCAAAAATTGACTTCAAAATTAAAGATGCTATCGGCAGAACATGGCAATGTGCTACAATTCAGTTAGATTTCAATCTTCCTGCAAGATTTGATATCAAATATCAAGACAAAGACGGGCAATTGAAAACTCCATTGATGCTTCACAGAGTAATCTTTGGCTCGATGGAAAGATTCCACGGTATTTTAATTGAACACTACGCAGGAGCTTTCCCAACATGGCTTGCTCCAACTCAAGTAAACATCGTTCCTATATCAAATGAAAAACACGTTGATTTCGCAGAACAAGTGTACAATAAAATGCGTGAAGCCGGAATTAGAGTAAATCTTGATGATCGTTCTGAAAGTATGAACTACAAAATCAGAGAATCACTTCAAGATAAAAAAATCCCTTACGTATGCGTAATAGGTGATAAAGAAATCGAAGCAGATTCAGTTGCAGTTCGCGCAAGAGGTATCGGTCAAATCGGCACATTTAAGATTGATGAATTTATCAACAAAGTTGAAGATGAAATTAAGACAAGAGCAAATG
This sequence comes from uncultured bacterium, assembly GCA_905211505.1. GTDB lineage: Bacteria > Cyanobacteriota > Vampirovibrionia > Gastranaerophilales > Gastranaerophilaceae > Zag111. The sequence goes on from CAJMAX010000009.1 coordinate 7,101, forward strand.
AATCATTTGCAAAACAATAAATAAATGTACAGGATAAACAAAAAGAAAGCTAACTTATTGTTATAAGTTAGCTTTCTTTTTGTTTCGAACGCTAAATAGTAATATTATTACTTAACTTTCCAAAAATCTTTATTTAATAATACCAGAAATGGTATTATTTCTAAACGACCAATAAGCATATTAAAAATAAAAATAACCTTAGATGCTAAAGATAGAGTTGCAAAACTTCCCATCGGACCAACTACAACTCCCAACCCCGGGCCAATATCTCCCAGAGTGGCTATTGCGGAAGTCAAACCAATAGCTACATCTTCTTCTAACAAAGTCAGAGCTATCGCACTCACAGCCCAGATTCCGAAGAAACAAAATGAGAAAAACAAGGTCTGCCGAATTACATCAGTCGAAACAACTTTATTGTCAATCTTTATTGTTCGTACAGCATTTGGGTGCAAAATTTTATACAACTCATTTTTAATATACTTAAAAATTAAAATCCAGCGCGTAATTTTTAACCCGCCGCCTGCAGAACCCGAACAAGATGATATAAACATTGCTACAAACAAAATTATTTTTGCATCAAATGACCATAATTGAAAATCTTCACTTGCACTACCTGTTGAAGTAGCAAGAGTCAATATTTGATAAAATGATGCCGTTAAAGAATGAAATGCAGTAAAATTCTGCTGAAAATATAATACTCCGGCTAAAGCAAGCGAAAAAATCACAATAGTGAAAAAGTACCATCTAAATTCTTCACTTTTCCAGAACAACGACAATTTCCTTTTTGCAATAACCTTGGATTGAAGAACAAAACTTGTACCGGCAAAAAACATGAAACAGGTAATAATCCAGGTAATAATATTCGACCCATATCCCTCGATACTTCTGGAATTTGGAGAAAAACCACCGGCAGCTAAAGTTGACATCGCATTACAGATACAATCATAAGGATTCATGCCAGCCAGCCACAAACATAATGCACAAAGAACAGTTAGCCCTGCATAAACAAGCCACAATGCAGAAGCTGTATTTTTTATTCTTGGAGTAAACTTATCCTCAGTCGGTCCCGGAGCCTCTGCAAAAAACATCTGACGTCCAGCAACCGCAAACTGAGGTAATATAGCTACGAATAAAACTATTATCCCCATTCCACCAAGCCATTGAGTAAAAGACCTCCAAAAAATTATGGCTCTTGGATAATCAAATCTCTGCAATATTGTAGCACCGGTTGTTGTAATCCCTGAAACTGCTTCAAACAAGGCATCAATAGGAGCTAAACCATAGTATAAATATGGAATAGCTGCAATCACTCCAAACATAAGCCATGAGGTTGAAACAATAGCAAGAGCTTCAGATTTTTTTATATCATTCAAAGATTCTACAGTAACATTTTTTACGCATCTTTTGAAAATAGCCCCTATAAATAATGCAAAAATTCCTGCAGCAAAAAATGGCAGAATAGAACCAAATTCTTGGTAATATAGAGCTACGAATATTGGAATAAAGGTCACAAGACCAATATCCATTAATATTAAACCAAGTGCATTAACTATATAACTTAATCTCATACCCTACGCTACCTTGAAATAATCTTTTATCTTCTGTGCAGTATCTGCTTTCGTAAATATAATCAAAATATCATGTTCTTTTATCTGTGTATCACCTTTTGGAATAATAACATGATTTCTACGTTGAATAATACCTACAATAGCTGGGGCTGGGAAACGTAATTCCATAATTTTTTTATCGTTAAAATCATGTTGTACTGCAATTTCTAACACCTCTGCCGCTCCCTGCTCTACAGTAGCTAATATATCAACATTTGTTTCGTCTAAATCATTTCTGACTTCATTTATTGCCGAAGTTTTTGGAGAAACCGCAATATCAATCCCGACTTTCTCAAATAATGGAATATTTAAAACCTTAGAAACTCTTGAAATAACCCTTTTTACTCCAAGTTGCTTAACAAGTAAAGAGCAAAGCAAATTTCTTTCATCATTGTTTGTAACTGAAATCACAACATCGCTTGAACCAATTTCTTCTTCATCCAAAATCTTCAAATTGGTTCCGTCTCCATTAATTACGAGCGTTCTTTGCAATTCTTGAGCTAAAAATTCGCAACGCTCATAATTTTTTTCAATAATTTTGGTTCTAATTTTCATTTCTTCTAAATTCTTAGCAAGCATATAACCAACATTACCACCGCCAATTATAGAAACAGATTTTACCTGCTCTTTTTCATGAAAAAATGTTCCGGCTAAAATATCCAATGAGCGAGAAGTACCCATGAATATAAGCTTATCATCTTCATTAATTTCGGTTAACCCATTCGGAATAAATAAAAAATTATCACGTTTCACACCAACAATAATAGTATCCTTTGTAAATCCGCAATCTTTAACCATTTTTCCAACAATAGAAGAGCCCGGCTTTACTTTATACTCAAGCAGTCTAGCCTTACCATCTGCAAAGTTTTCAACATCAAGGGCATGTGCGACTGTTACAATTCGGAATAATTCTTGAGTAAGAAGAGCCTCCGGCCAAATAACATAATCAATGAAAAAATCACCGAGATAATCACCAGTTTTATCAAGCTCCATTGTATTACGGTATTCTTCTTTTGAAACAAAACAAATAGTTCTGATTCCGCTTATTTTTTTTGCAGATAAACAGGCTACGATATTAGCCTCATCTAGAGCTGTACATGCTATAAAGACATCCGAGTTAATAATATCAGCAGCCTTAAGGACATTAATATCTGTAGCATTACCATGCACAAAACTAATATCAAGCTTATCAAATTCATCTGTTCTGTTTTCTTCTTTATCTATTACTGTAATATCATGATCTTCAAAAAACTCAGTAGCTAAAAGGCAACCAACCTCTGTTGCTCCATAAATTACAATCTTCATATATAATTATCCTATCCAGCCAAACAATGAAAATATAAAAACGGCACCATAAACAATAGCATTTCTCAAAATTATTAACACGAAAGTAGCCACAATAGGCGACAAATCAATAAACCCCAATGGTGGAATAAACTTTCTAAATAAATCAAGATACAAATCAACAGAAGTTCTTAGGGCTTTCAATATCGGATTATCCCAATTTAAACCCGGTATCCAAGTCAAAAAACATCTGACCACTATCATCAATAAGTATATGTAAAAACAATTTGCAATTGCCTGAACAATTTTAATTGCTATCATTTTATTTATCCTTTCCCTTTTCCTCATTTAATTTTTGCATTAACTCTTCCGGAGTTACTACAATTATCTTTGGATTTTTGTCAGCATAATATTTAGCATATATCTTTCTTAATCCCATAGAAACTAGAACTGCAACAACCATTACAAGAGTCGGAGACAAAGAAAAACCTGCAACTGGCGGAATTATATAAAAACCGGCAAATTTAAAAATAAAATCAAACAACGGATAATCCGGATTTATATTCGGCACCCAGGACAAAAGACATGCTCCCAGAACAAAATACAAATACAAATTAACCAATCTATCAAGAAATAAAATTAAATTTGCCATAGATCCTCTTTATAAATCTAGTTTTGTAGAATTCATACAGTCACAGTGTTCTTGCGCCATAGGAATATTCTCTATCATAGTAAATAATAAAGATTTTAAATTAGCCACATTATTATTAAATACCTCAATAACAGCGTCATGAGAAACAGGAGGAACATCTCCAACCAATCCTGCATCATAATCCGTAATTAATGAAATATTTAAAGGACACATATTCATTTCTTTAACAAGATAAGCTTCAGGGTATGCGGTCATATTGATAACCTGCCATCCCTGTTTAGTAAAGAAAGCTGATTCCGCTTTTGTAGAAAATCTTGGGCCATTGATTACAACAACGGTACCAGATTCATGGATAGGAATACCAAGTTTTTTACCTGTTTCAATTGCTAATGCTCTTAATTCAGGACAATAAGTATCTGCAGGTGACGGATGCTGAACAACAGGCCCCTCAAAAAAGGTTGTCTTTCTTCCATCTGTCCAATCTACAAATTGATCGCATATAACGAAATCACCCGGCTTTACTTCTTTTTGAAGACTGCCTGCTGCACAAGGTGAAATTACTCTTTTACAGCCAAGATGTTTCATTGCCCACACATTTGCTCTAAAGTTTACAAGATGAGGCGGAATTGAATGATTTCTGCCATGACGCGGCATAAATGCTACATTGTGCTCTCCAATTTTTCCTAAGAATACACTATCACTAGTTTCACCATAAGGTGTATCAACTTTTACTTCTTCAATATTTTCTAAAAAACTATAAAAGCCTGAACCACCAAATACACCAATTGTTGCCTTATTCAATATTTCCATATTTTTCTCCCACATTTTAATGTCTGTCATACAGAATTTAGCCTAACACAAAACGTCAGCCTAAACAATAGTTGTATTTTATTTTACAATATAAACTTTCTTTTTACAAAAGATAAATAAAACTTCACATAGAAGTACCCCTAACGGTTAATATAAAACTATCCACAAGACTAATTAAAAAGAATGTATATATTAGATTCAATATAATTAATCTTTTTCATACTTCCAGCTATTCTTAATTCAACGAGCCTCATTCCGGGGCTCTTTTCTTTTGTAACAAAATGCAAACTTAAGTTACAAAATCCCCAAAATATGATAAAATGCCATTGAAACAAAAAGAAAGAGAGAGTTTGTATGAGAAACAAAATTTTAACAGCACTACTAACATTAGTACTAGCAGCGCAAGTGGCAATGGCTGAACCATTCAATGCCAATGCAAAAACCAAACGAATTCCTGCAGGAACGACACTGTCTTTAAAAATGCTTACACCCATAAACACAGGATATAACACAAAGGGTACAAGTTTTACAGCAATGTTAATGACAGATCAGAAATCAAACGATGATGTGATTTTACCTATGGGTTCAATTGTAAGAGGGGATATCAAAGAAATCACTCCGGCAAAAAGGTTATCAAAAGGCCCTATTTTATATCTTGACTTTGATCATGTAGTAACTCCTAACGGAAGACAATTGCCATTATCTTTAACAATTGTTGGCCGCGCCGATATGACTAACGACGGAGGTATCACAACAACTAAAGGATACTGGGATGCCTGGAAAAAAACTTGTAAGAAATCAGGTGACATAACCAAAAATTCTATTGAATGGGGTAAAAATGTAACTGACTCAGGATGGCAATATGTTTTAGTTCCTGTTGCAGCATTCGGAGGAGTCTTTGGAACTGCCGGATATTTTGTATACGACAGTATTGCTGATGTCATCAGATTAGGCAAAGATGTACAGATACAATCAAATGAAATTTTAAATGTCATTTTAACAGAACCGGTTGATGTTCCTGTAATTTAAAAAGTTATTTATATATGTCTAAACTTGATAAAATAGAAGAGTTACAAGGTCTACTCAAAGAAGATTCATCAAATTTTCAAGCAAGACGACAACTTGCAGTCCTGCTAATGGATTGCGGATTTAATGAAGAAGCTTTGCAGCACCTTTTATATCTCGCAAAAATGTTCAAATACGATGACGGGATTTTTTATAATCTCGGCATCGTTTATGAAAAAATGAGAAAATATACAAAAGCCAAAGAAGCTTACGAAAAAACTATAGAACTTGAACCTGATGCTATGGACGCTGTTTATAATCTTGGGCTTGTATATACAGAATTAAAAGAATATAAAAAAGCAATAGAATGTTTTGAAAAAGTTATAGAATCTGACGATAAAGATTCTAATTCATACTTCAATCTCGGGCTTGTATATTTTAAAATAAAAGATTACCCGCAAGCAATTGACTACTTTCAAAAAACCATTGATCTGAATGATGATGATATTTATGCACACTTTTACATAGGGAATATACTTAAAGAATTCGGAGATTTAGATTCTGCAAAAGAAAAATTTGAAAAAGTCTTAAGTATATCGCCAGATTATAGCTGGGCTTATTATAACCTCGCAGTAATAAACTATGAAGAAGGTAACAGTCAAAAAGCTAAAGAATTTTTAGAAAAAACTATAGAATTAAATCCGATTGACATTGAGGCTTACAAAATACTTGCCAAAATACTTGCAAAAGACAGAGAATTCGATAAGGCATGTAATATTATGCAAGAGGCCTTATCTAATTGTGAAGAATCCGGGGATTTATACTATATAACAGCAGCAATTTACAAATTATCGGGCGATAATGAGAATTGTAAAATGTACATGAATGAAGCAATAAGGAATTACCAAACTCTTACGGTTCCAGTAAATATTGTAAAAGAAGAGTTAAATCGAATTCGATAGGTCTATTTTTGTGATAAAATAAAGACATTGAATAATTTATATGAGGGATAAAATTATGAAAATGTCAAAATTATTTGTGCAAACATTGAGAGAATTTCCATCAGATGCTGAAGTTGTATCTCATAAAATGCTTGCAAGAGCAGGGTATATAAGAAAACTTACATCCGGAGTTTATAACTATTTGCCGCTGATGTGGAGAGTCTTAAAAAAAGTTGAAAACATAGTAAGAGACGAAATGGATAAAGCCGGAGCACAAGAACTTTTAATGCCGTTTGTTCAGCCAAAAGAACTCTGGATTGAATCAGGCAGATGGGAAGCTTACGGAAAAGAATTGATGCGCCTAAAAGATCGCCACAACCGTGAAATGTGCCTTGGACCAACTCATGAAGAAATTATTACAGCAGTAGCCAGAGATGTACTAAAATCATATAAACAGCTGCCTACAAATCTTTATCAAATTCAATCTAAATTCAGGGATGAAGTAAGACCTAGATTTGGACTTTTAAGGGGCAGAGAATTCATAATGAAAGATGCATATAGCTTTGGCACATCTCAGGAAGAACTTGAAAAAGAATATGAAAACATGGCCCAAGCATACAGAAATATCTTCAAAAGATGCGGATTAGATACTAAAATGGTTCAATCTGACTCCGGTGCAATCGGAGGAAGCGTTTCTCATGAATTTATGGTAATCACAACGACTGATGCCGGAGAAAATGATGTATTTTATTGCGACAACTGTGATTATTCAGCTAATTCAAACCATGCTGTTTCAAAATTGCCTAATGCTGTTGTCGATGGTAAAGAATACTTTAATAAAAAGGAAATAATAGATACTCCAAATACTCACTCAATTGACGAGTTATCAGCATTTTTAAATATTCCATCAACAATAATTTTAAAATCATTAATTTACATCGTTGACAAAAAACCGGTAATGGCACTTATTAGGGCTGACAAAACTGTTGAAGAAACAAAACTTATGAACGCTGTCGGAGGAATGGACATTCGAATTGCAACATCTGGCGAAATTGAAGAACTTATGCAACAAAACGGATTTGATGCAATCCCAGGATTTATTGGACCAAAAGGATTTAAAGATATAACAATCATTGCAGATAACACCGTAAAAGAAATGAAAAACTTCGTTGTTGGAATTAATCAAAACGATGTACACATGGTAGGAGTTAACCTCTCTGACCTTGGTATAGAAGAAATCAAATATGAAGATTTAAGATTGGTTGAAGCCGGTGAATTATGCCCTCAATGCGGTAAACCTCTAAAAGTTACAAGAGGTATAGAAGTTGGTAATATTTTCCAATTAGGGACAAAATACTCAAAACCAATGAACGCTGTTTATCTTGATAAAGACGGCAAATCAAAGCCTTATATTATGGGATGCTATGGTATTGGAATTTCCAGAACAGCAGCGGCCGCAGTGGAAGCCCACCATGATGATTTTGGTATAAAATGGCCTTTAGCTATCGCCCCATACCATGTTGTTATTGTTCCTGTAAGCACCAAAGATGAGACTCAAATGCGTGTAGCAACGCAACTATATGAAGAACTTCTTGCCAATGGAGTAGAAGCAGTCTTAGATGACAGAGATGAAAGACCTGGTGTAAAATTCAAAGACGCAGATTTAATAGGATTCCCGTACAGAATAACAGTAGGAAAAACAATTCAAGAAGGCAATGTTGAATTTGTAATAAGAGAAACAGGTGAAAAAGCACCTATTAAGCCAGAAGAAGCCGCACAAAAAATTATTGAAGCAGTCAATAAAATAAAATAAAAATATTTTATACATTAAAAAGTCGAAGTTTTGAACTTCGACTTTTTGTTATATAAAATAAAAAAATTATCTAACTTTCTTTAAGATGCTTAATATGTTTCCAAACATAAATTCCACCAAGAATTAAAATAACTAAAATAATAACAATGTCGAATTTATGCCAAATTGCTTTTAATTTATCAAGATGTTCTCCAAGTTTTACTCCAACATAAACAAGAAGATAACTCCAGATCAACGAACCCAGAAAGGTCAGAGTAAAAAAAGTTCTTTTTCTTGCTTTTAAAATACCTGCAGGTAATGAAATGAATGTTCTTACTACTGGCAGCATCCTACATATAAAAAAGGCCCAATCTCCATATTTTTCAACCCATTTATCAGCTTCATCCAAATCTTTTTTTGATACAAGAATATATTTGCCATATTTTTCAAAAAATTTACGTCCTCCAAAATATCCAAGATAATATGATGGAATTGAACCAATAACACATCCAATCGCACCTGCGAATGCTGCCATATGAAACCCCATTTCGCCCTTGCTTACAAGATAACCTGCAAATGGTAAAACAGCCTCACTTGGCAGTGGAATATTACATGACTCAATCGCCATTAATAATGCAATACCTGCCGGTCCCATAGCCGTAATAACACTTTCTATCCAGTTAATTAAACCAGTTAAAATACTATCCAACATAATTTATTTCTCTCCCTAAAAATATCTAAAATAATTATACCAAAAATAAATAAGAATCACAGATGTTAATATTAAAAAAGGCTCTTGCCACAAAAAAGCAAGAACCTTTTTCATATTTACATCAATATGTTTACTATTTTCCGTTAACAACAGTTTTGAATTTTTTACCAGCTGAGAAAGCAGGAACTGTTTTTGCAGGAATTTTTAATTCTTTACCAGTTTGAGGGTTTCTACCAGTTCTAGCAGCTCTTTTGCGAGGTTCAAATGTACCAAAACCAACTAAAGTAACTTTTTTACCTTTAGCAACTGTTTTTTGAATAGTATCAATTAAAGAAGTTAAAACTTCTGTTGCTTCTTTTTGAGTAACGTTAGCTTTTTTTGCGACTTCTTGTACTAATTCTTCTTTGTTCATAATAAAACTCCTTCTTCTTGTGTACAAAAATAATTATATAAAAAATTTCCTGCAATGCAAGTATTTTAACGAATATTAACACTTTTTAATAAAAAAAACATACTAATAGTGGAAAAATAAAAAGGTTAACACATACTCTTAACGCAAATACCATTGCAAATTGTATCAATATATTTATATAAAAAGACCTTTTCCTGCTTTTTTGATAAAATCATGTTTGTAAGTAAAAAGTTTTTTGTAGGAAGTAAGAAGAATAAGTTGATATGAAAGAACGAATTTTATTATTTTTTATTGTCTTGGGGTTAACAGCATTTATTTACATATTCCAAAGCTACACAGTATGGGGACTCGCAATTTTAGTTCTATTAATGGCGGTGTATGCTATCTTTACAAATATTGCCTATAAAATAAAAAAAAGAAAAAGTCTTAAAAATCCACAATTAAAAAATGAAGAATATAAACCGTTTGTTAGTATAATGATTCCCGCACACAATGAAGAATCTGTAATTTCAAACACAATTGAAACAGTTCTGAATTTGGATTATCCGAATTTTGAAATAATTGCAATTGATGATAGAAGTACTGATAATACTGCATCTGTACTTAAAGATTTGGAAAAGAAATATCCGGAGAAAGTTATAGCTTTTATCAGACCTAAAGAAGCTTTTCCAGGAAAATCTGCGGTACTAAATGATGCTTTAGAATTTGCAAAAGGTGAAGCAATTCTCGTATTTGATGCTGATGCAACAATGGCTCCGGATTTTTTAACAAATCTGGTATATGAACTTGAACCAAAAGATGTAGGTGCAGTACAAGCCAGAAAAGTTGTAAGGAATAAAGATATTAACATCTTAACCCGCTGTCAAAACAATGAAATGACAATGGATACATATTTTCAGGTAAGCAGAGACTCTGTAAAAGGTGCTGTTGAACTTCGAGGTAACGGAGAATTAATTAAAAGAACCGCACTGGAAGATATTGGAGGGTGGAACAATTATACAATTACAGATGACCTGGATATGTCAACACGCTTGCACATAAAAGGGTGGGACGTGCGATTCTGTCATGAAACAATAGTTTATGAAGAAGGTATAATGTACCTGTTTCCACTATACAGACAGCGCAGACGCTGGCTGGAAGGAACAATAAGAAGATATCTTGAATATTTCTGGGATATTTTGACTTCTAAAAAAATGTCTATGCGTGTGCGTGTTGATATGATAGCTTACATTTCTGAATTCATAATGCCCGGATGGTTCATAATTGAAATTGGCATATTACTAATGAAAATAATCGTCAAAGATGCACCACCTCATATATTATTATCATCGATAATTATGGGAGCAATTATAGGACTTGGTTTTATGATTGCTTGCAGATACAGCTTGAGAAGATATGACAATCTCTCAAGAAAAGATGCATTTTTTCAAGCAATAGAAACATCTATTTATCTTTTGCTTATATGGTTCCCACTTGTTTTATTCATAGGAACAAAAATCCTGTTTATGAAAAAAGATATGAACTGGGGTAAAACTGCGCATGGTTTAATTCAACATGAACATGCTATTCAAAAAGCAAAAGAAAAAATAAAAAAAGCTAAAGAAGAATTAAAAAAATTACTAAAGAAATAGGAGAAATATAAATGGCAACATTAACAATTGAAGATGTAAAAGCAAAAATCAGAGCAGTCCCAAATTTTCCCAAAGAAGGAATTGTGTTCCGAGATATAACAACAGGTTTAAAAGACGCACAAACAATGAAAGAGATGGTAGATTACTTGTGTGCGCAATATAGTGATTGTAAAATTGATTACATTGCCGGTATAGAAAGCCGCGGATTCATATTTGGGATGCCGATGGCCTATAAATTAAACTGTGGCTTCATTCCAATCAGAAAACCTAATAAATTGCCTGCTGAAACAATTAAAGAAAGCTATGATCTTGAATATGGTTCTGACACAATTGAAATGCACGCAGATTCTTTCGAAAAAGGTGCAAATGTTTTAGTTGTAGATGATCTTTTAGCAACAGGTGGAACAGCAAAGGCTGCTTGCAACCTTGTAAAAAAAGCTGGTGGAAATTTAGTTGGAGCAGCATTTCTAATTGAACTCAAAGACTTAAATGGTAGAGAAAAATTAGGAAATTGCGGAAAAGTAATTTCTATGTTACAATATTAGTAAAAATAATAACATAGGAGAAATCATATGAAAAAATTAGCAATATTATTCGTTGTAATATTATTTCAGACTCAAGTTATAGCAGCTTCAGCAGTAACAAATTCTAATTATAATAAACAACCAGCTAAAAAAGTTCAACCTCAACAAGTAAAACAGGTAAAAAATCAAACAACTCAAACAAAACCAACAAGTGATAATGATGATTACCTTTTAAAATATAATATTAATGACCTTGAAGCTGCACCTTGGTTAAATAATGGACAAAGAAAATTATAATAGTAAAAAGCTCTCTAATATACAGAGAGCTTTTTATTCCATTATATTTAATCAATAAGAAAACGTGAAACCTGATAAATCAGGTTTCACGTTTTCTTTCTAGATATTTACTATTTCAAATAGAAACTTGCATTTACAGTTGAATATATTCGCACAACACCAGGCTCAATCTGAGTAGGAGCAGATTCTACCATATCCATAGCCCCGGAAGCCTTTACCATCATATTTCTATATTGAGGGACCCCATATCGACCGCTAACAGAACATGATGTATCCAGAGATTTTATACCGGTTACACTTGAACCAGCAGCACCAGCAACTAAATCAGCTCTTTTTCTTGCTTGTTTAGTCGCAATAGTCAACAAATCTGCACATTGAGCATCTTTTTCGGATAAACTAAAATTCAAGCTATCAATATTCGTAGCACCAAGAGATAAAGACTTATCAATCATAGATGAAATTTTATCTAAAGACTTTGTATGAACTATAATATTATTGGAAACCTCATATTTGTCCAAATTTCTTCTACCGTTATTATAAGTATACAAAGGTGTTGCACTATAATTAGAAGTTTTAACATAATCACCATCTGCGTTGTTTATTGCAGATTTTAAATAAGAGTATATTTTATCAGAAATTTCTTTATTTTTTCTTGAAGCTTCTTGCATAGATTTTTTATCATCAGTTCTAACAGCAATTGAAATTTCAACAGTATCAGGTGCAACTTCTTTTTCTGAAGTATAAGAAACTGAGACATAACCTTTTTTTGAATTAGAATCGGCCTGACTGTTTATAGCTCCAGCGGATAAAGTTGTCAATGGTGTAGCCAATAATACAGCACTAAATAAAGATGCAATTACAATTTTTTTCATAATACCTCCATAAAATAACATTATTTCAAATTAGAAATAGCTTCATCATCTTTTTTATCAACAGTCTTGTCGTTAGCAAGTGCCACAGGTGAAGACATATGGGACAGGTCTTTTTCATTATTATTAATCGAAATATTTGACTTAGATTCAAAGCTGTCAGATTTTTGAATCATTCTGTTTACTCGTGTCAACTGCGATTGAATTCTTGCTCTTTTCATAATCATATCAAGCTCTCTGTCTGACAATTCAGGAGTATCTTTAAATGAAACAGCCAAACCTTTTTTAGACAAAATGCAATATGAAATAGCTACAATACCCCATAATAAAACCCCTTGTAGCAAATTCAATACAGGAAACATATATAATGCAACAAGATATTTATTCCATAAATGCATAGCTACCATACCTGGAAAGACTACGAATCCTGCAAAAAGACATACTCCGATAAATGCTGCTGTTATTAATCCTTTAAATCCATCTATTTGAATAATTTTCATATTACACCTTAAATCCTTTTACACTATATCATTTCAAGAAAATCATTTTCTGTCAATATTATAACACCTAAATCTTTAGCTTTCTCTAATTTAGAACCCGCATTTTCACCTGCAAGAACATAAGATGTTTTTTTAGACACAGATGAAGAGGTTTTCCCACCATGAGATTTTATTATAGCAGAAGCCTCATCACGTGTCATATTTTGTAACGTACCTGTCAACACAAATATTTTTCCTGCAAGTTTATCCGATTTAGGTTTAATTTTTGCAACAGGATTAACACCTAATTCTTTCAATTCTGCAATAAGTTTAATATTATACTCATTTCTAAAAAAGTCATATATTGACATTGCAATAATTTCGCCAATCCCTTCAATTTTTGACAGTGTTTCTAACTCTGCAGCTGCAAGCTCATCAACCGTAGAAAATTCACCTGCCAAAATATCTGCAGTTTCCTTGCCAACATGCCTGATACCAAGTGCAGTTAATAGCCTGTTAAGAGGTCTTATTTTACTTTCTTGAATTGCAGTGTAAATATTCGTAGCAGATTTTTCTTTTATTAAATCCAACTGTAATAAATCTTCAATTGTTAAACGATATAAATCAACAGGACTCGATATAAATTTTTTATCATATAATTGCTGAATCAACGATGGCCCGACATAATCAATATCCATAGCCTCCTTGCTGGCCCAGTACTCAATTTTAGAGCACATAAGACTGCTGCAATCAGGATTTGTACAATACAATCCAACTTCACCATCTTTTTCTACCAATGCCCCGCCGCAAGCCGGACAATATTTCGGAGGCTGATACTCAGGTAAAGATTTATGAATTTTATTATCCATCACTTTTACAACCTTAGGAATTATTTCTGCAGCCTTCTTAATCAAAACGGTATCACCAATTCGAATATCCAATCTTCTAATTTCATCAAAATTATGAAGACTAGCTCTAGCTACAGTACTACCAGCCAACTGCACCGGCTTCAATATAGCAACCGGAGTCACAATTCCTGTTTTTCCGGTATTTAATTCTATATCAAGAAGTTCAGTAGCAACCTCTTCAGGCGGAAATTTAAATGCAGTAGCCCATTTTGGGGCTCTGGCAGTATATCCAAGGTCTTTTTGAATTGCAATCTCATTAACCTTAATTACAACCCCGTCTGTTGCATAATCTAAATCAAATCTTTTAGAATCCCACTCTTTGCAATAATCAATAGCCCCCTGAATATCTTTAACCAGTCGAATATTAGGATTAACTTTAAATCCCAATTTCTTAAGATATTGCATACCATCGTAATGTGTTTTTATATTTTTGTCTTCCGAATCTTCAAAAATTCCGGTATAAGTGAACATAGATAAATCACGCTTAGCAGTAATTGTGCTATCTAGTTGACGCAAAGAGCCGCTTGCTGCATTCCTTGGGTTCGCAAAAACTTTTTCTCCATTTGCTAAAGACTCCTCATTCAACTTTTCAAACGCCGTTTTGGGCATATATATTTCCCCTCGAACCTCAAGAGTTTTAGGTTCAAACAATTTTAAAGGAATGGCTTTAATTGTTTTGAGGTTTTGCGTAATATTCTCTCCTGTGACACCGTCTCCACGGGTTACACCAAGAGTAAACAAGCCTTTATCATAAGTTAAGGCAATTGCAAGTCCGTCAATTTTTAATTCACAAACAAGCTCTAATTTTTTGTCATATTCTTTGCAAACACGTTCATACCAGCGTTTTAACTCTTCTTCATTATAGGTATTATCCAAACTGTATAATCTGTATTTATGCTTATGAGAAAAAAATTTTTCACTCACAGAACCTACACGCTGAGTTGGAGAATCTGCAGTCTTAAACATAGGATATTTCTCTTCAAGTTCTTTTAATTCAGCAAACAACTTATCGTAATCAAAATCACTTAAATATGGATTTTCTTCCACATAATATCTATAATTACTCTTATTTATCTCATCTTTTAAATATTGAATGCGTTCTTCAATCTGCATAAATTCCTCACTCAAATTCCTGCGATAACACGAAGAAGAATAAAACTATGACATCGCCATTAAAAGTTCTCTTATTACCTTAGTTGCAACAGCTGTTGAAACTCCGCTTGCATCATAATCAGGAGCAAGCTCAACAACATCTGCTCCAACTATATTGAAATCTTTTAAATACTTAAACCAGCCGACCAGTTCATTAAATGTCATACCTCCGGCTTCCGGAGTCCCTGTTCCAGGCATAATTGATGTATCTAAACAATCTAAATCAACAGTTACAAATACATTTTTACCTTTTAAAGAATCCAAATCAGAATAATTATGGCACAACGTATTATGCTTGGCCATAAACTCCCATTCTTCTTTCATACCTGAACGAATACCAATTTGCTTTATATTTTCAGGTTTAACAAACTTTGAAATATGTCGGATGACAGCACTATGGGACATTTCTTCCCCCATATACTCTTCTCGTAAATCGGTATGAGCATCAAAATGAACTACGGCCAAGTCATCATAAAATTTAGATACAGCTTTTACTTCAGGAAGAGTAACCAGGTGTTCTCCACCAATTCCAAAAACCTTTTTACCATCACTATAGATATCTTCAACATTTTGTTCTATTTGTTCCAAAGTTTTGTATGTATTTCCCAGAGGAAATTCCAAATCACCAACATCATGAAAATTTACATCTGCAAGCTCTTTATTGAAAATAGGAGAATATTCCTCTAATCCCCAGCTTGCAAGGCGAATTTGCTCAGGTGCAAATCTGGAACCCGGCCTGTATGAAACAGTTCCATCAAACGGAAGCCCCAACATCACAATATCAGACGAATCGTAATCAGGATTTTGAGCCATCCAACTTCTATCTAAAAATGGTCCTCGCAACATTTTTTTATTCTCCTTAATATATAACTAACTTTTATAATTTTACTATAAACATTTTTTACAATGAAACATTTTTTAAATGTTGAATTTTCAAAGCCGGATAGAAAGTTATCCCTATCACATCTATTCTATAATTTTTAACATTACTATGTTCCTGCAAATATGAGAATACTCCAGTTTTTATATTATTATACTTAGTTTTAGTAATAGCTTCAACAGGAACTCCAAAAGAGTCATTCCTTCGCGTCTTTACTTCTACAAAAATTGTAACACCATTGAATTTTGCAATAATATCTATTTCGCAATATTTTGAATAATGTTTATTTCGTTCCAAAATTTCGTACCCGTTTTTCAACAGATATTCACAAGCTAAATCTTCTCCTTTTGAGCCAAATTCTCTGTTATTCATACTACTGTTTAATTCCACATCTTGCAAAAGTCGATAAATCTATAACCTTATCTACCTCATCCGGTTCAAAATTTTTACTCCATCTCATAGGAGAAATATCAATACCACCTCTTCTTGTATATAAAGCCCCTACAAATAATTTATCATCTTTATCTAACAAATCGTACAGTCTTTTATAAATCATTTCGCAACACTCTTCATGGAAATGATACTCTGAACGAAAAGATGTTAAATATTCAATCAAACTCGCTTCATCTATACACTTTTTAGACTCATAATATATAAAGGCATCTCCAAAATCCGGTTGATGCGTAACCCTGCAATTTGAACGCAAAGAATCGAATTTTAAACAATAAGATTTTCTTTCTCCACCTTCAGATATCTTTAATAATTCTGGAGCCTCTTTAAATCGGGCAATTGATAACGCTGATTCATCAACCAATTCAACTAAATTTTTATACCCTCTAAAAACTTCAACCCTATTTGTACATTCATCTATAAAGTTAATATCAACTTTTGTTTGTAATTTTTCACTCAAATCTTTTTCAATAGTATTTTTACACATAGCAAGACATTCTTTAATAGAATCGCCAACTCGTGTCATATTAAAGGAATTCAAATAAAGTTTTAAAGATTTCGATTCGACAATATATTCACTAGTGCAATTATATCTTAGTTTTAAAACTCGTGTAACCGGTAAACCATTTTCAGTAAGGCAAGAAAACTCATATCCATGCCAAACATCCCAACCATCAAATGGTAAATTTTCATTAGATATACAATAATGTTTTCTGTTTTCAATTCTAGGAACAGCAACAAGCAATGAAGAATCATATGTTGTACTGCCGGAACTTTTTTTACCTAAATGCGTTGATGCAATTTTATCTGTAACATTATCCATACAGCCATAATAACATAAACCTCAAAACAAAGAAATCCACTTTTGTAGTGGATTTCTTAAATATTAAAAATTCTAAATTTGCACTAGGCTATTTCTTCATATGCCTGCGGATTATTTAACAAATCATAATTAATTTCATTTTCATTATCTGCAATTGTAGCGGCAACAACAGTATCAGAGGTTACATTTAACGTAGTTCTCAACATATCAGTAATTCTTTCAATTGTAAACAGGAATGCAAATCCTGCAACCAGCTGCTCCGGACTCAAGCCCATACCGTTCAAAATAAGAGCAATAGTAATTAAACCACCACCAGGGATTCCGGCACATGTACTGGAAGCAACAATAGCTAGCAACGCTATTTGAATAATTAAAAACGGATCCAACGGAACCTGATAAGCCTGAGTAAGGAAAATAACTGCAACAGTTTGTAACAATGCAGTACCATCAAAATTTAAAGTTGCACCGAGCGGCAACACAAAACTGGCGATTTTATGAGAGATACCACGTTTTTCACAGCAAGCAATAGTCAATGGTAAAGTAGCAGAAGAACTTGCGGTACCAAAAGCTACCATTGTAGCCTCAGCAATAGCCGAAAACAACATTGGCGCAGAAACTTTTGAAAAACATTTCAAAAATAACGGATACACAATAAACATTTGAATAGCAAAACCGATTAAAAGAACAAGTAAATATTTAGATATCGCTGCAAATATATCAATACCAAAACTAGAAACAGCACTGGCAGTCAAAGCAAAAACACCAGGAGCTGCAAATAACATAATCCAATCTGTAATTTTCATAGTTGCGGCAAAAACTGACTCAAAAAATGAAACGATAGGTCTGTTTACGTCACCTACTTTTGCAAGCGCTAAAGCAAACAAAACGACAAAAAGAATAATAGGAACCATATTTCCACTAGCAAAAGCCTCTACCGGATTATTAGGAATAAAACTTAGAAACAGATTTAAAACATTTCCTTGTTGCTGCTGCATTGCAGTTGCAACTGTAGCCTGCACATCAGAAGCAATATTTGCAGAAATATATTCTGCAGCCCCAGAACCTGGCTTTACTAATAAAGCAAGCGCACTACCAATTGTTACTGCAATAGTTGTTAAAATTCCATAGTATAAAATCATTTTTGACCCGAATTTACCAAGCTGTTTGTTATCTCCAACGCTTGTAATGCCTATTACAATTGCAGATACCACCAGTGGAATAACAACCATCTGAATCAACCTAATAAAAACCTGTCCTACAAACATTAAGATATTATCTACTAAAACATTCTGATGAGAATGTAGAAATATCCCAACCAAAATACCAGCTATTATTCCAAAAAAGATGTGCCAATTACGTTTAATACCAAGACCTAACGCAATAAGGATCTGCATGTGAAGCTTCATATCTATCTATCCTCTTAATTCTACTTTTACTAACAATTTGACTTGTTTATTATACAACCATTAACAAAAAATTTCAAATGTATAATACAAATATGGTATATAAATAGGAATAAAAACAAAATAAAATAGAACCCATTACTTGGTTCTATTTTATGGTGGGCGTGAAGAGACTCGAACTCCCATGCCGAAGGCGCTAGATCCTAAGTCTAGTGCGTCTACCAATTTCGCCACACGCCCTTATTTAATTGTCATAAATGTAATTTATAATAAGCAAGATTAATTGTCAAGATAAAATTTCAAATTTCGTGCTAAATTAATGGTATTATTTATGTTAATATTATAAACATAGACTATAAGGGATTAAGAATTTGGAAGTTAGACACATTCAATTTTCTAATATAAACAATTACCCCGTAAGAAAAACCACGGGACAAAAACATGCTCTCAATATTAACCTTGAGCACAAGCTAAGTAAAGATGTATTTATAAAGCAGCAACTACCGGCAAACAACACTTCTTTTCAAGGGCATTTTTACACTGATAGCTGGATAACAAAGTTTTTAAAAAACAGAAGTTACGAAAACTCTATTAAAGGTTCTAAAAGGCCCTATCTTTCTTTGAGTGAAGAGTTAACCAGTATAATCAAAAGTGTTGAAATAAAGGTTGGAAAAGATGAAAAAATTAATGCTTTCGAGATTAATCCAAATAACGCCAATAAATATTTAATATTTTTACATGGATTTTCCCAAAATATTACAAGCAATCAGCCACTATACAAAGCAGTTAGCAAATCAAATTTTGGAATACTCGCAATTGATTACAGAGGGTATGGTAAAAACCCAAAATCGACCCACACATCGGAAACTGACATTATGCATGATATTCAAGCTGCTGCAAAATACTTGAAAGAAAAAGGGATTAATAGTATAGGACTTGTCGGACATAGTTTTGGAGGCTACATGGCAGCCAAAACATCTAATATCAACACTTTCGACTTTCAAATTCTTGTATCACCTATGCTTTCACTTGAATTCTGGTTAAATAATGTACTAAAAAATCCTAAAAAATACAAAGTTGAATCTCTTATGATTAAATATATTCCAGGATTTAAAGAACACTACCTGAAGACATTCGATATTGAAAAACATATATCTTCAAACACAACACCAACATATATTGTACACTCTAAAACAGATGGTTATATAAGCGCAAAAAGAGTTAACGAATTTTCAAAGAAGGTATATAATAAAAAAGATTACATCCTGATTCCAAAAGGCGGACATCGGATGGATGAAAATAAAATCAATGAAATTGTTAACATTCTAAACAAATTGTAAATCCATTTATTTTATGCAATACTAAATTTATAAAAGGGAGCAAACAGGGATTATGGAGTATAAATTAAAAGATACGCTTTCAAAAGATGCGTTTAGATATGGTTATTTAATAAATAAAATTATGCCATTTATAAAACCTCACATGGGTAGAATTATCTTGAATATGGTATTAGCGATTCCATTAGGATTACTTGACGGTGTTGTCGCATTTGCACTAAAACCATATATGGATTGCGTTATAAACGGAAAAACCTGGACTATTGGCAATCTTACTATTGAACAAAATATGCTTGCTGCAGCCATACCTTTTGGAATTGTATTATTCGCAGTTGTACAAGGGCTGTTAAAATATACAAATAACTACCTTACAGATTGGACCGGGAATAAAATATCTAACGCTTTAAAAGTTGAACTTTTCAGAAAACTAACATCACTTGACCCTAAATTTTATGACTTAAATTCTTCAGGATTAGTTTTGACAAGATTTTTAACAGATCCGGAAACTGCATCAAAAAATATTATAAACACAATAAAAAGCTTTATTATGACTATATTTGGAATTGCAGGACTGGTTGGAGTTTTATTATACAACTCTTGGAAACTTGCCATTATAGGTGTTGGAATTATGGCAATTGCAATTACCCCTGTTACCTTAATCCGAAAAAAAATTAAAAAAGTCTCTAATGCAACAATGGTTGTTGGTGGAGACATGACAACAAACTTCAACGAAACGTTTGCCGGCAACAAAATTATGACGGCTTATAACCTGCAAAAACTCCAAAATAATAAATTTGAACACCAAATAAAGGAACAGTTTAATTTAACAATATCTTTAACAAAACGTGTTGGCTGGATGTCGCCAATAATGTATTTCATTTGTTCTATAGGCATAGCACTTGTAATGTTTTACGGAAACCACTTAATTATAAGCGGACAAATGACAGCTGGAAGTTTTGCATCTTTTGTCACATCTTTATTACTACTATACAAGCCGGTAAAAGATTTAGGCAGAACTCTTACTGACTTACAGACAACATTTGTCGCTCTTGGACGTGTATTTGAATTATTTGAACTCGTTCCTCATATAAAAAACAAAGAAAATGCAATAAAAATGAACGGCTTACAATCTTCAATTGACTTTGATAATGTCCAATTTGAATATGAAGAAAATGTTCCGGTTTTAAAACACTTCTCTTTACATGTAAATAAAGGCGAAACAATTGCTCTAGTTGGAAATTCAGGTGGTGGAAAAAGTACTACAGTAAATTTGCTGCCACGTTTTTATGATGTTAAAAACGGCTCTATAAAATTTGATGGCATTGATATTCGAGATTTTGAACTTGAATCATTAAGAGATAACATTTCCTTTGTTTTTCAGGATAATTTCTTATTCTCTGGAACAATAAAAGACAATATTCTGATGGGCAAAGAAAATGCAACAGATGAAGAAATTATTAATGTAATAAAAATGGCACATCTTGATGAGTTTTTAAACACCCTGGAAAACGGGATTGATACTTTTGTTGGAGAAAGAGGAGCGTCTTTATCCGGCGGACAAAGGCAGCGAGTAGCAATCGCACGCGCGATGATAAAAAATGCGCCAATTGTCATATTAGACGAAGCAACATCAGCGCTTGATAATGAATCAGAGGCTATTGTTCAAAAAGCCCTTGATAATCTAATAAAAAATAAAACAGTATTCGTTATCGCACACCGCCTATCTACAATCAATAACGCTGATAGAATTGCTGTTATCAATGAAGGTGAACTGGTTGAACTAGGGACTCATTCACAACTAATGGCAATTCCTGATGGAAATTACAAACACCTTTATGAAATGCAATTTAAAAATCAAGAGGTTAATGCATAGAATTATGAAATGTATTATTATAACAAAGTGGATAGAACCATATAAATTATTAGAAACAATAAAAGAGAATTATTCTTACAAAGATTTTACATTCGATGGAACAACAAAACTCCTCGAAAAGAAAAAGTTTTTTAAAGAACTAGAAAACTCGCAAGATTCACTT
>CAJMAX010000010.1 GCA_905211505.1 uncultured bacterium
AATGTAGATATTTCAATAAGAAAGCCTATCTTAGCACTGGCTAAAATAGGCTCTTCTCCAGTCTGGCTGGCGAGATGGTAGTGAATCAGAAAGAAAATCAGCCCAAATTTATAGTATTTTTGTTAGCCAACACGATAAAATCTTGGCAATGAATGAGCAAGTCCTCCTTCTCAGAGGCTTGCTTGCAGCCTAAAGCCTGTTTCGGTCAGAAATCACAAGGGGAATGTGCTATTTTGTGACCAAATATTCAGTCACGGGTAGCGGAATATTGAGTAAATCTCCCCACATCCTGAATTTCTCACTATGGAAATTAGGCCATAATCCAAAGAATTGTCCCAAAAGATAAAAAGCACTCACTATTGAAATAAAAAATACAGGAAACCTTACGGACTATTTACGAAGAACATTCAGAACCCCATCCGCAAGGATTTACTCCTACCCACTATAATACAACATCCAAATATTAAAAATCAAGAAATTTCCTCCAATATGATTAAATTGTTAAAATACGCAACTATGCTATGAGCCTGTAGAATTTACAAAGCTTTTAAAAATAAAGAGGATGAAGTATTTAACTAATGAAGAAGTAATCATTTATGTTATTCAACAGTTTCTGTTTCATCTAATTCATCTTTAAGAATTGATTGTATTATTTCTTTGTCACGTTTTTTCATATATTTTTTATCTATTCCTTCATAAAGATTTTTCCAAAACTCAGAATCATTATGACTAATTAAGTTTGTTTGAATTATTTGTGATAATGCGGCAATATGTTCTCTATTCTGACTTTTAGAAAGAGCTTCTAATAGAGGTTTTTCCTGTATATAATTAGACAAGTTTTTACATACATTATCAAAAGCATATTTTTGTAACTTGGGAGATAATGCTAGAATAATTTTTTTAGATGCAGCACTCACCAGTTGGATGAAGTAATCATGCATTCTATTGTTATTATTAATATTATTTTCAAAAAAGCCATTTACCAGAGTTGAATGTTCGGTTGTTAGTGTATCATTTATCAAAAATTCTAATTTGTTTTTTAGCATAGCATCATTAATTACAAACTCTTCACCTTTTACTTCTCTTATGACTTTTCCGAGTATATATAAATAATCTTCAGAAATATCAATAGTACTAAAAATACAATCCTTAAATGTACCGATTAAAAAGTTTTTATCAGAAATATTTTTTATAGAGGAAATAATATAAGGACGAATAGAGACATCTTTATCAAATAAAATCTTTAGCTGGGGGCTTGTGTTTAATTTACCACAAGAGGCAATATGAGATGCTTCTATAAAATTGATTGCAGTTTTATTTTCATCTTCATCTGTTAATATACTTAATAGGGACTTTTGTTGATACCCCACGGTGATGTTCTTAAATACATCATTGTAAAATGCTTGAAAGTTTTTAATCTCTTCAATATGGAGGTTTGTAATAATATTTGTTATATTTTTGAGCATATTAAGACTAGAAGATTTATTATTTCCATTATATGTTATGGAGTTAGCTTTTATTGTGTCAACAATCATATTGGTTTGCGTATTTGTTATGTTTCCATATTTAACAATAAATTCTAGATCATCTAGCACCCAATTTTTATCATTTAAATCTTTTATATTTTCAAATTCATACTCTAGGAGCTCATCTGTAATTAATGAGCTAATTTTATTTTCTAGAGGTAATGCAGACAGGGCTGTATTAGAGCTTTTGTACCAATGTAAAAAAGATTCCTTGATATATTTTATATCATGACAATCAATTAGCAATACCTTATAAAACTCTAATATGTCATCAGAATTCTTTTCTTCATTTTTTATCTCAGTACCTAAATACAATCCAATTTCTTTGGCAAAGTAATCTTTGTAGCCTAAATCATTAAGATATTTTGCTAATGTTGGAAAATATTCAGGGGGAAGAAAGGATATGAAATTTTTTATTTTTTCAGCAATAACTGTTTGTATTTGGGTATTGTCTATATCGGATAGTTTTGAATTTTCATTTAAGGAAATTAAAGCTGTAAATGTTTTTATAACTTCAGTAGCATAATGTTCCCTATCTATGCTTTTTTTCAATCTGTCTAATAGATATTTAATGCACAAATCTTTATTTTCCGTAGCTATATTTACATATTCTAATAATTGCTGGATATCAAAAGAAGATATAGCTGTTAAGATGTTACTAGGTAGCTTCTGGAAAGATGCCTTATTGGATAATATTTGTTCTATTACTGAAATATCTACGTTTTGTGTTAAGAAAAAAGTACTTCTTAAAAATCTATTAAGTCTTAAATCATTAACTGTTGTTTCACAAGATTGAGCCTTCAATAAACTATTATCAGATAGCATTAATTTATAGTAATCGGGCCATTCTTCTCTAATTATAAGGGCTTTACAAATAATGCTTTCGTTATTATATAAAAACACCTTATCACAAGATTTGGATAATACATTTATTTCAGATGTTAAGTTATTGCATAATTGTATAATTCTTCTTGGATTTGTTGCATAATCATTAGCTATGATGCTAAGTGTGTCTGGACGAAAATCTAAATTATATTTTTTATTTAAATTGTATGCGAAATCATATAATTCAACGTTTTCTAAATGCTTTATACGTAATTCAACATTAAAAAATTTTCGTAAAAATTCCTCAGCATCTCTATTGGAATTATTATTTTTAATAAGATGTTTTTTCAAAGCGATGTCATCAATAGGAATTATAAAAATTAAATTATCATAATTTCCCATAAAATTTTTAATATCGGTTAATAACTCATAAGCAGTATCATTACTGCATCTGTCAATATTATCTATGACAATAACAATTTTGTCATTTGAGGCATTATTTCTTTTAACCCAATTTAAAATCGCGTGAATTCTATTTTGCTTCAATGCCTTGGAAATTATATCTTTAAAGCAGTCTTCAAATTGTTCAGGGGCGAACATTAAAGGTACATTCATAGATGTTTTTAATTCACTGAAGCATTTAAATACTAATCTTACCAACAATCCAATCAAAGAAATGATAAAGGTTGAGAAAGCTGCAATAGACCATATTTTAGGAAAATTATGTGTTTCAGAAGGATTAACAGATATAAATGGAAGAGATATAAGTGCAATTAGTGATGTAATGAATAAGATGTGACAAACTAAAGAAAATTTTTCAGATGAAAACTTCAATTTTATTGTTTGTTCTACAGTTTTATTACAATAAAATCTCTCCATTAAATCCGTTTTTTCTTGCTTAAGTTCTTTTTGTAAATTAAGTAAAAACATTCTTCTAAAACTATCCTTAACATATTTCCAAGCATCGTAAATGACAAATTTGATGTTGCCATATTCGTTATGGTTTTTACTTATTTCTTCTTTGACTGTCTTTATTATGGAAGATTTTCCGCTTCCCCATTCTCCAAATAAACCTATGGTAAATGTTCCTGAGTGAGGAGCGTTTTTTATGAGAGATTTTAATGTTTCAACATAAGATTTTCCATTTAGTAAATCATTCTCTTTTTCATTAAGATTTAATTCTTTATCTTCAATAAATTTCATTGTATTTCCTTAAATATATAACACTTGAGTGCATATTAAGGGAATAAAACTAAAATTCAATATTCTTATTAAATTTATATCCTAGATTTACACCCAACATTCCTTAACATACCGATGCAAAGTGTTCCAATCGCAGCCGAGAAGACGGGCGATTTCGGCTTTGGATACGTGTTTGTCTAGTAATTCCTTTATTTTATTATGTTTTTTCTTTAATTTGCGGTAAGTGCTACCACGAGGGCGGCCAATGTGTTTTCCTTCAGCTTTAACGCGTTTTAAGGATTCTCTGGTGCGATCGGAAATAAGTTGGCGTTCTATTTCACTGGCTAGGGAAAATGCGAAAGCCAATACTTTGCTTTGGATATCGGCACCAAGCCTGTAATTCTCTTTCAAAGTCCAGATTTGGCATTCTTTTTCAAGACATTGCTGTAAAATTCCCATAACTTCAAGCAGATTGCGTCCAAGGCGTGAAAGTTCCGTTGCAATCAGAATATCGTCTTTTTTGAGTTTTTTAAGAAGTTTCCCTAGTTTGCGTTCATTTAAGGGTTTCCGAGAAGAGATTGTTTCTTCAACCCATTTATCAATATGAATATTGTTTTCATCTGCAAAAGTTTGTATGCCGTGTTTTTGGTTGCTTACAACCTGATGTTCTGTTGAAATTCTGCAATAGCCGTAAATCATCGTTAATCCTTTATAAAGTTCAGTTATATTTATTTGATTTAACGATAACTTATGAGAAAAATAATACGGAAATAAACCCACCAGTTTATTTCCGTGTTAAATTCTACTCTTTTATATCATCAGAATACGGAATCATTATTAGCATCAATCTTTTGAAAAGCAAGCATTTTAATGCTTTGCTCACGGATATTTTTATTCTCTATTTTGGCACTCATCAAAACTGGTGGGTTTTGATGAGTGCTGGCATTGAGCAAAATGAGGATATTGATATCTTGGAGCAAGAAATTCAAGATATTAGCCCATTTTTGCTGAAAATGCTGTTGCAAGATAAGACAACGGGGCGCTTTATCCGCTTTGCCTGTGATGAATATCTTAAATATGGTGAGGCCTATACGGCAGAAAAGGAGATTCTTCCAGAACTTATTATTGGAAACCACACAAAAGTAATTCAACCACGCACCGCCAAAAGTAAAGATGAACAAATCAATCGTACCAGAAAGGCTGCCGAAGTCTTTACTCCTAGTTGGATTTGTAATGAAATGAACAATCATTGTGATGAACAATGGTTTGGCCGTCCAAATGTATTTAATACGCCAAATGGGCACGATTGGATACCTAATCCCGAGCCAATAACATTTCCAGAAGATAGTCAGGGTAAACGTGCAAATTGGATGAAATATGTTGATTCTAAGCGTTTGGAGATAACTTGTGGTGAAGCTCCGTACTTGGTTTCACGGTATGATACAACAACAGGAGAGTTCCTGCCGATAAAAAAGCGCATCGGCATTTTAGATCGTAAACTTCGTGTGGTTAGTGAAAACACAAATAATGAGACAGAGTGGTTTAAATGGGCAAAGCGTGCATTTGAAAGCACGTATGGCTATGAATATCAAGGGGACAATCTCCTTTTAGCGCGAGAAAACCTGCTTTGGACATTTATTGATTATTACAAATCCAAATTTAATACAGAGCCGACGTTAGTGCTGAAAAAGCAAATAGCCAATGTAATTGCGTGGAATGCGTGGCAAATGGACGGATTGAATGACACTGTGCCTTTTTGCACCACAGAAGAGAACGAGCGACAATTAGAATTGTTTGATAACCTCCCAAAAATTTATACCCCGATACTCTGCAAAATCAAAGATTGGCGGAGTGATAGAGTTTTTTATTTCCAAGACCTGAAGAAAGGAACACAAAATGAAGTTTGATGTTGTTATAGGAAATCCGCCATATCAGGCAGATAATAAAGATAATAACAGACAGAGCCCTGTATATCATCTTTTTATGGAAGAAGCATTTAAAATTTCAGAGATAGTAGAATTGATTACGCCTGCAAGATTTTTATTTGATGCAGGACAAACACCAAGTGTTTGGAATAAAAAGATGCTTAACGATAAACATTATAAGGTGTTATTCTATGAAAAAGATGGAACAAAAATATTTCCAAATCATGATATTAAAGGTGGAATAGTTATTTCTATGAGGAATACCCAAAAGGAATATGGTATAATAGGTGCATTCACTACATCAAAAGAATTAAATTCAATAATGAAAAAAGTTAATGTAGATGCGGAAAAATCAATTTGTAGTGTTTGTTTTCCTAAAAGTAATTACGGCTTTACAGAAGATTTATATAAAGATTATCCTGCTTTGAAATCTCGTCTAACAAAAGGTAATGAATACATTGTAGATGCTGATATTTTTAAGAAAATGCCAGAAATATTTGAAAATAGTAATAAAGATATTGATTTAATTAGTGTTTATGGACGAGAAAATAATACAAGAGTTTATAAGCAGATAAAATCAAAATATATTAAAGATAATATAAATTTGAACAAATATAAATTATTTGTTACTGGTGCAAATGGTTCTGGTTCATTTGGAGAGGTCTTAAGTAATCCTTTTGTAGCTTGTCCTAAAGAAATACACACACAAACATATATGAGTATAGGATGCTTTAATACCAAAAAAGAAGCGGACGCTTGCTTAAATTATATAAAAACAAAATTTGCACGATGCATGCTTTCTATTTTGAAAGTTATAATCCAAGAAACACGTGGGCTAAAATTCCTCTCCAAGATTTTACATCAAATTCTGATATAGACTGGTCTAAATCTATTCACGAGATAGATTTACAACTGTATAAGAAATATGGACTTGATGACAATGAAATCAACTTTATAGAAACAAATGTAAAGGAGATGGCATAATGGTAGCAATAAACATTAAAACCTCCAAGCAAATTGAACCTAAGTGCTATGCCTACACAACTCCTGAAATCAAACGCCATGACGGTTGGACTAAAATTGGTTATACTGAGCAAGATGATGTCAAAAAACGTATCCAGCAACAAACCCAAACAGCTGATATTAAATTTAATCTTGAATGGGCTGAACGTGCAATTTATGAAGATGGCTCAGGTGATTCTTTTAAGGATAAAGACTTTCACGCCTATTTGAGTAAAAAAGATATTGAAAAGGTGCCAAATTCTGAATGGTTTCATATTCTACCCAAAGAATCATATTCTGAATTTCAATATTTTAAGAAAAATAGAGGTGTTTTAGAGACTTTAAGTGCAATACCGTATCAATTACGACAGGAACAGGAACGCGCTGTTTCTCAAACCAAAGATTATTTTATTCGCCACGATGCAGAAGAACCAGAGTTTTTATGGAATGCTAAGCCTCGTTTCGGGAAAACGCTTTCAACCTATGAGCTTTGTAAAACACTTAATGCCAAAAAGATATTGATTGTAACCAATCGTCCAGCAATCGCTACATCTTGGTATAATGATTATGTAAAGTTTCTGGGAACAGAATCTGGATATTATTTCGTTAGTCAAGTAGATACGCTAAAAGACCGTAAATATGTCCTTTCTCGTGAACAATATGTTAATGTGCGTGATAAACTCAAGGGATTTATTGAATTTGTATCATTGCAAGATATGAAAGGCTCTATCTATTTTGGTGGTCAATATGACAAACTAAAAGAGGTTGCCGAATTAGATTGGGATATTTTGGTTATTGACGAAGCACACGAAGGTGTTGATACATATAAAACCGATGTAGCCTTTGACCATATTAAGCGCAAATATACGCTTCACCTTTCAGGAACACCTTTTAAGGCTTTAGCTTATGATAAGTTTCGTGAAGAAGAAATCTATAACTGGACATATGCGGATGAACAAAAGGCTAAACGCGAATGGGATAGCAGCAGTGAAGAAGAAAACCCATACGAAACATTGCCACAGTTAAATTTATACACCTATCAAATGTCTGAGATAGTCCGTGATAAATTAAAGAAAGGCGCAGATTTTAATGATGATGGTGAGGCTGAAGAATATGCTTTTGATTTGAATGAATTTTTTATCACAAATGCAAATGGTAGCTTTAAGTATGAAACCGATGTTGATAAGTTTTTAGAAGCATTAACAACTTTGCCAAAGTTTCCGTTCTCTACCGAGGAATTGCGCCAAGAATTAAAGCATACATTTTGGCTCTTAAACCGCGTAGATAGTGCCAAGGCTTTAGCTCGTAAGTTAAAAGAACATCCAATATTTGCTGATTATGAAATTGTTTTGGTTGCTGGTGATGGCAGATTAGACGATGATTGCGAAAATAGCAAAGCTTTTGATAAGGTGGTTAAAGCCATTAAAGAAAATGAGAAAACTATAACCATTTCGGTTGGGCAATTAACTACAGGTGTTACTGTTCCTGAATGGACAGCGGTTTTAATGTTAAGTAATGTTAAAAGTCCTGCACTTTATATGCAAGCAGCATTTCGGGCGCAAAATCCGTGTTTGTTTAATATAGATGGGGCTTTGTTCCGTAAAGAGAATGCTTATGTCTTTGACTTTGACCCAGCCAGAACTTTGGACATATTTGAACAATTTGCTAATGATTTAAGCGCGGATACAACCAGTGGTAAAGGGGATATGGATACAAGAAAACGCCATGTTCGGGAGTTGATTAACTTCTTTCCTGTTTATGGTGAAGACGATGACGGCGAAATGATAACACTTGACGCTGAAAAAGTGCTGTCTATTCCAAGAAAAATCCATGCCGTAGAAGTTGTTAGACGTGGATTTATGAGTAATTTCTTATTTCAGAATATCAGCAATATTTTTAGTGCACCGCAGGAAGTTGTTAATATTATAAGGCAATTTGAACCAGTAAAAGAGCCTGTTCCCGTAACATCAAACACTAAACAAGAGTTATCTATCAATGATAAAGGTGAAGTTGAATTACCGCAAACAAGCATTGATATTGGTGTAGATAATGTGTTTGGCGATAAGATATATACCGTTGTTGACGAATTACAGGAAACAATAGAAGATATTCAGAAAATGCCGACTGATACCAAAAAAGATACAACTTTTGAAATTCTGAAAGAACAGTTTAAGAAAGTTGTTGCGAAACCGTTGATTTCTCAGGCAAAAGAACATTTTGGTAAAGATATGACGGCTAGCACACAAAAAGATGTGGAAAGAAAGATAAATGCCGAGAGCGATACTGTTATTGCTAAGCAGTATGGTGATTTCAAAATTCAACGTAACACCATTGAATTAGAACGCCAAAAGGAAATTGAACAGGCAAAAGTAGAACATAAACCAGAGAAAATCGCTCAAATTAATAAAGTTTATGATAAAAGACAGGAAGAAAACAAAAAGAGTTTTGTTGAAAGTATGCAGCAAAAAGCAGAAGAACTGGTAAAAACGGCAGGCCAGACGATTGTTAAAGCGGTTGAAACGGATAAGAAAGTCAAAGAAAAGAATGCGATTGAAACATCTGTTCGCGACCATTTGCGTGGATTTTCAAGAACTATTCCGTCATTTTTAATGGCATACGGTGATGACGATACTACATTGGAAAATTTTGATACGATTATTCCTGATGTGGTTTTCAAGGATGTTACTAGTATTAGTCTTGAAGAATTTAGATTTTTGCGTGATGGTGGCGACTATACGGACGAGGAAACAGGAGAAACAAAGCACTTTGACGGGCATTTGTTTGATCCAGTAGTCTTTAATGACTCTGTTAAGGAGTTTTTACGTCTGAAACGAAGATTAGCTGACTATTTTGATGAGAATAGTACGGAGGATATATTTGACTATATTCCACCACAAAAAACAAATCAAATCTATACGCCAAAGAAAGTGGTGATAGAAATGGTAGATAATCTAGAGAAAGAATGCCCAGAATGTTTTAGCGATAGCCGCAAGACTTTTATTGATTTATATATGAAATCTGGTCTGTACATTACAGAAATTGTTAAACGCCTATTTAGAAGTGAAGTGCTTAAACGCGAATTTCCAAATAAAAATGACCGTTTGAAGCATATTTTTGCAAATCAGGTCTATGGGCTGGCACCAACAGAGATAATCTATCGTATTGCAACTGCATATATTTTGGGATTTAACGAAGAAATAACAATCAAAAATCATCATTTGCGACAGTTTGATACGCTTCCGTCAGTCCAAAGAGGAACTCTGGAAACAGATTTAGATGAGGTGTTTGAATAATATCAATCATCTATTATGAAGTAAAATATTTTCTTTAAAGCGAAATATATTACTTGACTTATTTTATATTATTACCTATATTAACTATAAATCTATGTAAAATTTTTGCAAGGAATTGAAGTTAATGCTCTTAAATTTTAGTTTTAATAACCTTAAAAGCTTTAAAAATAAGGTTGAGTTTTCTATGGAACCACTCACAAATAATGGTTATATAGAGAATTCCATAGAAACAGGCAGCAAGAAGAAACCTTATGTTTATAGAACATCGGCGATATTTGGTGCGAATGCCTCAGGGAAAAGTAATTTCATTCATGCAATTAATTATCTTCAGTTTCTAATTGAAAGTAGCTATCTTAAAAGATTAAATGAACCTATGGAGATTCCAACATATAAACTTGGAAGCAAAGAAGAAAATTCAAATTTTGAGATAGAATTTATTAAAAACAATAATCTATACAAATATATTGTAGAACTAAATGAGCAGGGCATTATCAGAGAAGAAGCCTATTATACTGAGCTTGAAAAAGATAAAAGAGAGAAGTGTTTATTCAAGAGAA
This sequence comes from uncultured bacterium, assembly GCA_905211505.1. Classification (GTDB taxonomy): domain Bacteria; phylum Cyanobacteriota; class Vampirovibrionia; order Gastranaerophilales; family Gastranaerophilaceae; genus Zag111. Next base: position 10,311 of record CAJMAX010000010.1, read on the forward strand.
CGCAGAATGATTTTGTAAGTCCTTATGGTATTGATAAAGAGATAGCTAAACAAACTATCTCATCTCGGTCTTTAATCAGCGAATTGGTTAATAATAGAAATACTAAGGATGAATTCATTTTGGAAATATATAAATGGTTTTCCGATGATATGATGGTTATTTTTAACTATGAAAGGCCTGATTTAGATAAAGATTTTTCACATAAAGATATTGATTGTTATGGAAAAGCAGAATTTTTAAGAAAAGCGGATATTCCTATTACGCGGTTGGTAGCTAATAGAGAAGGTTTGTTTTCTATTCATGAAAACGAAGCTGGCGAAGAAATTACATTTAATTTTATTGAAGAAGAATCTGAAGGAACAATAGCACTATTAGTATTATCAGACGAAATAATGCCTGTTCTTAAAGAAGGTAAGATACTTTTTATTGATGAATTGGATAATTCTCTTCATCCACATCTGGTTAAATATCTTGTAAATTTATTTAACAATCCCGAGACAAACCCGAAAGGGGCTCAGCTAATATTTACGTCTCACGCTCATTATTTAATGGACGGTGATACGTTAACTAGAGACCAGATTTGGTTTGTATCAAAAGAAAACGGATATTCTAGCGATTTATATTCTTTAAGTGACTTTAAAGAAATTAAAAGGAAGAAAGGTGCCTTTTATAATGAATATATGTATGGGATTTTTGGTGCTATTCCAAAGATAAGTGAGGAATAAAGATGGCTAGAAGAACTCGTCCAACAAGACCAATAAAACCATTGCATTTGTTTATTTGTGAGGATGCGAAATCCTCCAAGTTCTATATGGCGGGGCTTGGTAAATCCCATAATATTAACCTTAAAGCAGAAAATTGTTATGGCACAAGCCCCGAAAATATATTAAGAGCCGCCGAAGAAAAGCGAGCTTTGTTTCCTGATACAGGAACCGCAACAATCTATTGCTTATTTGATAAGGATGATTGTGAAGATGCTAAATTTAAGAAAGTTATTGCAACTTGTAAGGAAAAGGACATCGTTCCCGCTATATCCGTTCCGTGCTATGAATATTGGTTACTGCTTCATTTGAAAAAGACTGATAAGGCTTTTAAGGATGCAAAAGAGTGTTGTGAGGAATTTAAAAACACATACAATAAAGAGTTTCATACAGACTACACCATAAAGCAATTAAAATCACGCAAGGAAATTTTTGAAGATTTAAAAGATAGGCTTAAGTCCGCTATCCAAAACGCGGAAAGCTTAAATTTAGATGAAAAAGAGAGCCCTTATACAAACATGCACGAGGTCATTAAGAGCCTGATTGAAGATTAGTCTTCTCCACCTGCTTAATCATAACATCAATCAGTTCTTTGCTAACGCCTTGGGCGGTAAAGAGATTTTCTAGTTGCATAAGTCGTGTTTCGGTATGGAGCAATTTGAAGCGTAGATCGGAATTCTCTTTATCTAGCGTTTTTATGCGGATTTGAGCTAGTTCAAGTTCATTCTTGCAATAAGTTAAATCACGGAGATAATTGTCTCGTTCCTGTTTAAGTATAGTTTTATCAAAATTCCGCATATCGGCGATAATCGGCGCAAATTCTTTGCCAGTATAAACCAAATGGCGACGACCTTGTTTATCGTTACCTTTGACAAGATATTCCAATTTAATTAACTCGTTGACAGCTTTTCTGACGGTATCAGGTTTGACATTGACACATTTGGCAATGTATTCATTGTCTCCGAAAAATGTTGCATGTTTAGGATTTTTAGTGCGATAGATAATTAATTGCAAGATTTCACGTTGCGTTAAAGAGAGTTCACTTTGACTTCTACTCATTTTGTTTCCTTTATAAATTTCCAAAAGTATTTATCAGGAAAAAACGGCATGTGGCGCATATATCCGCTATCTATGACCTTATTGTCATTTATATTCGTTTTGAGCGGTATGTATAGCTATTTTGTTGGCCTCTATATCCGCATCTATTGGCACGTATATCCGCTTTTGAAATTGCGAACTCCTTGTGAAATATAGCATATAAGGCAATTTTTAGCGGCTATAATATAATTAAAATATACTGAAAATATATCTATTTTAATACCTTTTTCCTTCGGAGGAAAAATAGATCGTCCCATTAAATGCAAGCAATTTACCTGACAAATCAAGGATAACTGATTCGGATAATTAGAAGCAAAATTTAAATCAGCAATTTAATGGGAAAATAATATTGACATAAATCCGTGGGGCAGATTAACCGAAAACAAAATCAAAAGGAAATAGGCAGGTGCTCGGTGGGGCGAAACAAAATGTGCCATTAGTTTCCCGATGGCACAAGTGAAATTTATTATTAAAACAATATGAGCAGAAATTTGCTACACATATATTTATCGTGATTTTGCAATAAATTGTTGCTTGAAAAATTGTATTTTTACTTTGTTACCAAATCAAAATCAGCCAATTTCTCCCAATAAATATTTTTGTGAGAAGAACTCACGGAACTTATTTTAACAATAGGAGAAAGAAAATGCTTAAGAAATACAATAAAGAAGACAACACTTGTGCCAATTATATTCACATTGACGATTTAGAAAAGACTTTAGAGGCCTTAAAAAGAATAAGCGGACGTATCAAATATGAAACTTTTGGCAAGCAACCTGACGAAAGTAGTTCTAAGGGCGAATATCACCTTGTGATTGACGATGCCAAGAGTTTGGAAGATTGCATAAAAACAGAAATGAATGGTAAACTTGAAGCGACAATAGGAACTTATCATTCTAGTTTATTTTTGGAGTGTTGCATTCATAGTGCAGGCCTTGAGGGAATTGAGTACCTAATAAAGAGAGGTGCTGAAATCAACAGAACTAATCTCTTAGGGGATAACGCTTTAATGTGTATTATTTACAATGATAGTATGCCAACAGAAAATAAGCTCAAAGCTGTACAAATGTTAGTAGATGCAGGAATTGATGTCAATCGCCCGAATATAAAGTTTCAAACACCTTTGATGGCGGCCTTAAACTATTCCGAGTTTATGCTTGCAGAGATTTTAATAGATAATGGCGGATATGTGTTACGCCCACCAGTAGGGGAAGAAACGGAAGAATAAGTTTACATTACGTCAAACCGCTACGAAAATGTGGCGGTTTTATAATTTGATATTGCGATTGCCAAATATACTAATCAAGGTCTTCATAAAAGTTTCTTAAATTTTATAAAACAATTTTTATTGTTCTTCTTTAAGTACTTCAAAATCTCTAACGTTATTTAGAAAATGTTTTTTAGGTTGTTTTTCTATATCACCTTTTACGGTAATCATTAATCCATCCCTATGTGCTTCAACTGCCATCTTATATTCATTTTCATTAAGGGAGATAGATACAGCTCTTGCTTTATCTCCTATTATATCATTAACTTTAATTATACCCTGATTATCAGTTTCTCCTTTTTCACACTTTACAACATATCCCCTAACTTCTACATCCATTTCTGGAGCTAAAGTTTTCAATTGCTGAGCGGCCTCAGTTAATACATCCGCGGTATCTTGTCGGATATTAAAGTTTGTTTTTAGATGCCAATATGGCATAATAGGTCTTACAGGTGCCCAAGCTATATCTATATTTGCTCCATCATCGCCACATATCTTAGTTATTTCTGCGACAGCTTCACAGAAATTTGCACTCATTCCATCTTTGATAGAGTCCCAAAAAGCTTGTTTATCCCGATTATTAGCTGCTGTAATTGCTATAGGAAGTAATTGCGATATGCGCATAATTGTTTTTCTTCCTAAAGGTTCGTCATCTTTGCTTAATGATTGTTGCTCCTCCTCTATGGGAGTGAACAAATTTTGCAGGCGAGGTTCGGTTTTAGAAAAAATGTTTACAATAAAACTTCCTTGTTCTGTATGTCCCATTTTTAATCCATTTACGAAATCCTCTACTTCCCTAGAGTATCTTGAACAAAAACAAGCACGAGGTTTTATAATAGATTGAGCTACAGAAGCAATCATATCTAAGCTATTTTTAAGAAGATTGGAAGCATCCTGTAAAGGAAGAGCATTCACGGGTTTTCCTTTATAAGCGGTTATTCTGATAGTGTCTGCATTGGACCTTAAAATATCGGTCATAATACTATCAACTGAACGTCGTTCAATATTTGATAACACTTTAACAACATCTAAGACTCTACTAGTATAATCAGCAATTTCAATATCAGAAGGAACTATTATTTTAATACATTTATCATTGTCATATTTTTGCCATATGGAGGCAATATCCTCATATTGTGTTAGAAACTCCCAACCATTAGCTTCTAAGTAACTAGTAATATAAAGAGGAAGTATTTTTTTTAAAATATTTATATCTATTTCAAACGATTTCATAATCCAAACTTCCTTTTCATTTCATCTTCTAAGCTAATTAATGTGTCAACTGTAAACATATTAGTCAGAGGTATTTTCACTGTAACAGTTGTGGAATTTGTAACATCTTCCAAGTTTTCTAGACACATCCAGTAAGCACACTTATTAATTCGCAGAAATTCACTATCTTGTTTTACCCAATCATTAGGTATATCTGAGGGTACTATCATACAAATAAGTATACGTTTTTCTATAGAAGTAGCTTTTAAATCATTATAGTTTTTTATAGGTAGAGGATAATTTATAAATCCATTATGTATATACTGATTTTTAGATGTAGTTTTTAATTGTGCGGCGATTCCACCACAGGGAGATGATGTAAAACGAAAAACAATATCAATACTAGAGTCATCTACTTCAGGACAGGAACAAGAACATCCTGCCACAGATGCAATAGCACGTACATAAGAGATAGCAATTTGCTCTTTTTGTTGATTAATATCCATAGTAGCTCCTTTACTGAAATCCAATATAAACAAAAAAAGTTATCAAAAAATAAATTTTAGAAAAAAAATTTCTGAATCAACTCATTGAATTTAAAATAAAACCATGCAAAAACATGAGCTTAAGTGCATTTTTATGTAAAAATGGCTTGACTTAAGGATTACTGCATGTTTAAATCAAACTGCAAATGGGAGATATCCTAAGTGATATTTCTTAAAAAAGTGAATTTATAACCAACTTGTCCCACTTTTAAGCGGACTAAAAGGAGAATTAAGATGACTAACCTTCAAGCCGAAATGCGTCGGCAACTGATGGACGCATTATACCACGATGATTTTTCAACTATAAACAATCTTTTAAGCCAAGGGGTAAATATAAATTTACCATACAATCACAATGATTGGACACCTTTTATGTGGGTGTCCAAGGAACATTGTGATTCTGGTGTTATCAAATTGTTTTTAGCCCATGGTGGCAATGTCAATTCCAAAAACAAAGCAGGGGAAACACCTTTGCATATAATGGCAAAGCATCGGAGCGCATATAATTGTCTGCAGGTGTTGATTGAAAAGGGTGCAAATCCGAATGCACAAGATAATAATGGCAATACGCCTTTAATGATAGCCTTATCTCATCCGCAAGTTTCTATGAGAATGGCCGTTGTCGGGAATTTATTACCTTTGAGCGACCTCAACATAAAAAACAATGATAACGAAACCGCCTATGATATTGCAAAAGCCAATCCAGCCTTTGAGGATAAAAGATTTTTAGAAGTATTAAAGGGAGGGCGCAATGACTAATATAGCTGATATTGCCGCCCAAAATGATGATTTTCGCAAGCATTTATCAAAAGGAACTCTTGTTCTTACTCGTGGTATCCGTTCAAATACGAGTGAAGATATCAAGGAAATTATTACCAAAGTTAGAACCTTTGAGAAATTTGATGAGAACAATGACCCGTATAACGAACACGATTTCGGGGCGTTTGATTATAAAGGGAAAAAGATTTTCTGGAAGATTGATTACTATGACCGTGAGTTTCTTTATTTCTCACCAGATGTGAGCAATCCCAAAGTTACCAACCGTGTTTTAACAGTTATGTATGCCGACGAATACTAGGAGATATGCCATGGAATATGATATTGTTTGTAGCGAAAGCATAGATATGCTGATTGAGTATGTCAATTCGTACCTGAAAGATGGCTGGCAATGCCAAGGCGGTATTGGCGTTTTGACCCAAGGATTGAATTATAAAGTATTTTATCAGGCCGTTGTGAAAGGAAAATAAGATGACTAACAGCGAATTTGTAGATGATAAGAAAATCAAAGACATTTTGGCCTATATCAAATCAATGAAACATGCCGAGCAAATTCGGATGATGTTCCTTTGCAGCCTAAATGGCCTGCGATCCATAAATTTTGCATATTTGCAGGTTAAAGATTGCTATACCGAACAGCTGAAGCCGAAAGATGTAATCAATCTGGACTATGATAAAAATAAGGGAAAACACAAGTGTACTTATTATTTGAATAGCCAAATGAAAAAAGAATTTGCTGATTATGCAAAATATTTACAGCTCAAATGGGGAGCAAACTTAAGCCCTGAAACATATCTGTTTACTTCGCAAAAACTCAATAAACCCTATAACCGAGTTAGTATCAGCCGTTTATTTAGCTCAGTTTATAATAAATTTGGCATTAAAGGAGCGAGCCATTTAGGGCGGCATCTGTTTGTATCAAAACTAGTTAATGCAGGCGTGAATATCTGTCTTGTTCAGAAATTAGCGAATCACAGAAACATTGCAACAACACAGCATTATTTCAATTACAACGAAAAAATGCTCGCCAATGCCGTAGAAAATACGAGGATTTAAGATGAATAAAGACGAGTATAATAAAATACTAGAGGATTATCGGGCAAAAATTAAATGCTTAAATGAAGAAATGAATACTTTTAAGCAGGTAAACCTACCATTAGTCAAAGAAGATATAAACTTGCAAAAGCAGAAACACCTTGAGTGGTTTTTAGAACATTTTGATAAGATTTGGGAAAATCGGCATAAGTTCAAACTAGGAACTCCCTATGCCTCAATCATTGTTGATTGCTTTACTATCACAGGCTTTGCTTGCCCGTATTATGGCTATATGGTTGAGAAGATTAGTATCGGAAATCTGGTAAAGCTCTGGGACAATGGGTTTATGTTTCGTGGCTATCCTTTAATTTATTATCGCAGGCATTATAATAGTGATTACAGCAGCATTTCTTATATTAAGGATAAGAAAGTTATTAGCTATGACTATTCCTGCCAACAATCCTCAGAAGAACAATATATCCCAACTAAGCTTGTATCGCAGATACTAAAAAATATCCGCAGCAAACAACCCGATGATTTGGAAGCTTATAGAATGGTAGAAGAATTGGCGAAAGGTTTATAGATTAACTCGTTTAATGTTAAACATTGTCCTAAAACCTAACAAAGTTTAACATTTTATCATACTAGCTTCGGACAGCTATTTCAAAGCCCTATATTTTCCAATGAGTTCAGAGAAAATGTTAAAGAATGTGCCTTCTTTAACATTTTTTTATTCTAAGAGTTATTTTTGATATTTCTCTTCTATTTCTTTGGCGAGTTCATTTACTCGTTGCATATCACGATCTTTGTATGCTTTAAGGAGGGGAACGTAATATCTAGTTGCTTTACCTTCACCAACATAAGGGATGCGCACAATACCTGAAGCCTTGTCTTCTTTACGCATAGAGAGGAGTGTTGCATAAGAAAGCCCTAAAAAAGCCGCCGTTTGCTTCATGTTGAGCCAATTTGACTGGATAGCAATATCAAATTCGGCCTTACTTTTTGTCGTGTCCATATTATTAAAGTAAAGATTTTCTAATTCCGTGGCATAATCAGTAATTTTATTAGTCTTTAAGATTTTTAAGAAGTTGCTGATGGATTTATTGGCCATTTTTACAATTTTTATTCCGAAAAGGAGTTGGCTAATTTTAACCGCAGGCGGGAAAGTGATATTATTGTTTCTAAAATCAGTTAAGAAGAACATATTTTTCCAATTTACCGAATCAAAACTCACATTTTCAAAAGAAACCTTGCCTTCAAAGATATTATTTTCAAAAAAAGTGTTTAACCCTGATATATTTGATAAATGAAAGTCAGCATTTGGGGCAAACCTGCAATCTTTTAGTATTAAAGCATTGCCCATGCCTAATTTCATATCGTCAATGGTTACATTTGAATTAAATATACAGTTTTCAAACATTAGGACACTAACAATAGATTGGTATGCTTTATTTGGCTTCGCATTATAGCTGATAGCGTCATTAAAAGTGCAATTCTTAAAGAGAAGAGACTTCTTGCTGTTATAAAACCAGAAGTTAAAGACACAATTTTCAAATTCTAGAGTTCTGACATAATCAAAGCCTAGCAATAAATCGGTTATGGTTTGAAATGTATTTTCGGCATAAAAATCAATATCCTTAAAACGAATTTTAAGATTGTTAAAGCTCTCAGCGGTAATGCTAATATATGGGGAGCTGACATTAAACTCTTTTTGTACCTTGGGGATTTCATAAGCATACTCGGCTTCAAATCTATCAAACCAGTCATTAAAGCGTTTGCTATCAGTATTGATGATTTCCTCTTTGAAACCAGTAAAAGCATTAGGTTTGGGCTGTTTTAAGTCCGCATTGAAGACAGTTGTCAGGATAGATAAAAAGAACCGCAACGCATTGGCGTAATACGGCGCATATTGGTCTAAGTATTGGCTTTGAACATAAATAAGTTTTGGAAGCCGTAAAAGAAAATTAATTAAAGCGTCTAAATCCTTTTTCTTAAATAAATTTTCTTTATTATTTAGTTCTTTATAACAGTTAACCAATTCTATTATGGAGCTGCCTGCGTTTTTAATATCCGCTTTTGCATTTAAATTATAGACATCCGAAAATGTTGGAATGAAATATCTAGCAAATGAGACAACATCAGCCATATTGTTGCAATAGATAAATTTATTGCGCTCTATCAATGTTGCGAGATTCTTGGCGTATTCTCTTTTTAATAAATCAGAGATATATTTCTCAAATTCTTTTGCAGATTCGCCTTTATAAAGACAAGAATGGAATGATGAAACCTGATATTTAGATAGTTGTGTATCTATTGAAGATAAGACATTGTGAAGATAAGTATCATCATTAAATTGCTGAACCTTGAAATTAACCCATTCTCTCATAGCATTTCTCGTTACATAATACACCTAATGCTAACATACTTTGTAAAAAGTTTAATATTCTTTAATAGGGTTACGCCGACTCCTCAAAAATGAGAAAATCACCGATTCTGATACAGATTTTAATGAAATAGAGCATTTTAACGTCAAGCGTTCCAAACTTTTTACCCCGCAATATATAGCAATATCCATTTAAATATATTTAAAAAGACATTTGGTAAAAATCTAGGAAAAACAAATCATTGACTTTATTCTTCCCTTGTTTGCATAATGACTGTGTAAGGCAAATAGCCGATCAATTTTAACAATTAACGAAAGGAAGACGAAAGTGATAAAACTTTACAAAAAAGTATGTCTTCAATGGAAGTTGTTCTGCTTAAAACAGCAAGTTTCCAAAATGGAGCAACATATTTGGATGACACGTTTAGCACATTAATCGCTAAACATCCCGATTAACCCCTAACAATAACCGATTTAACCATTGGTTTGGTGGCTGAATACCACAATACCAATAACGGAATTATTATGCCTTTTTAACTTTAATAACAAAATTTAATTTATTGAAAGGAAATAAAAATGAAAAACTTTTTAGAAAAATACAATGCAACCAAAATTGAAACTTCCAAAGATGAAGGGATGTTGACTTTAGAAAAAGCCAAAGAGCGTATTCTGAGCCTGTTGACAGAGAATATGAGAAACTTCAAAAACAATTCTTGGGATATTAAAAACCGTATGAATAAATTAATTACGGATACGGAAAAGAATTCTACCTTCAATCTGCGCCTAGGTGGCAAACGTATTGCTCGTTATTCTTTGGACTTACTGACAACTGAGCAGAAAATTAACTTCCTTGCAGATTTTTATACCAGTGTTGCCAATAATGAATTTGATGATGATATTCTGAATTTCTTAGCCCAAGAGGTAGATAATGCTGCCGTTCGTAAGAAAGAAGCAAATGAGCGCCGCCGCATAAAGAAAAAGGAAGCAAAAGAGAAAAAAGCTAAAGAAGAGGCCATTAAAAAAGCAGATGCAACAGCCCGAACAGTTGCAGCCGCCGAACCAATGTTGCAAGAAATGGGAATTCCCAATGCGAGCCTTTTGGCGCAATTTTAAGGTTTAATGTATCAGGGGCTATACTTTTAGCCCCTTTATGAAAAAATTTCATGCAAAAACAATGAAGTAATTGCTTGAGATTTTGTAAGAGGATGTAATAATATGATGACAGGACTTAAAGAAGCATTGCAAAAAATTTCTCTAAAACCTGTATCGGACGAGGAATTAGAACAAGGTGCTCGGCATTTAATCGGTTTTGCGAAATGTTTATTAACAATGCAGCAGGAGATATTAGACAATGAAGGCAATAATATTAACCAGAGTATCAACCAAAATGCAGGAAGAAGGTTTGAGCTTGCTAGCCCAAAGCAATCGTCTTCATGAATATGCTGAAAGAAAAGGTTTGGAGATAATCAAAAGCTTTGAAATCGTAGAGAGCTCAACTCGTGGCGAACGTAAGCAGTTTATGGAAATGATAAACTTCTGCAAGAAACAGCATGAAACTATTGCTATTGTGGCCGATACGGTAGATAGGGTGCAAAGAAGCTTTAAGGAAAGCGTTTTGCTAGATGAGCTAATGCGACAAAACAAAATAGAGCTGCATTTTTATCGGGAAGGCATGGTCTTAAATAGCAACTCTACGTCGGTTGATATTATGCGTTGGGATTTCTCGGTTATGGGGGCAAAGGCGTATGTTTTGCAGCTTTCCGAGAATGTCCGCCGTTCCAATGAGCAAAAGAATAAAAATGGCGAAATCACAGGATTAGCGCCACTAGGGTATGAAAACTACACCGATGAGCGAGGCAAACATTTTGTCCGCCAAAAAGAACCTGATGCCACAATTATCCGTAAATGCTATGAAATGTATTCACTTGGCAGAGCCAGTGTCGCAGAAATCCTGCACTATGCCAATATAATGGGGCTGAGAACACGCAAAGGTGCTAAAATCTCCATAAACACAATGCACTTTATTTTGGAAAATCCCTTTTATTATGGGGAAATGAAAACCAAGCGCGGTCTTATGCCCCATGTATATAAACCTTTGGTAAGTAAAGAACTGTGGGATATGTGCCAAGAGCAAAAAGCCATAAGAGCAGGGCAGTTTTTAAGAACTTCTGACAAAAATTTGCTATATCGTGGGTTAATAATATGCGGCATAACCAACAGACAATGCCCCTGTGAGCTAAAAAAGGATGTGTTTAGCTATGTGGTCTGCTGGCGGAAAGATAAAACAAGGATTTATATTCGGGAAGAAGAGTTTACCAAACAAATCCGCTCAATCCTGAACCGCATAAAACTTCCCGATTGTATCGTGATAGAACTGCAAAAGGAACTTAAAAACTCCAAAGCGGCAGAAAGAAAATTCTGCGCAGAGGAAGTGGCACGGCTTAAAACCGAGCAAACCAAACTAAAACAAAAGATGGATGCGCTGTTTGATATGCGTCTAGATGGTGAGCTAGATAGGGAAACCTTTGATATAAAACGAAATGAAATACAGGTCAAAATAACCCGCATAAATAATAGGATTGTCGCCCACGAAAAGGCAGATAACCGTTTTGATGAAACGATTTTAGGGCTTTTAGATATTGCAACAGAAGCAGGATATATTTTTGAAAAGTCAGCTAATGTGGATTTGAAAAGGCTGCTCTTAAAGTTTGTGTTTGAGAACATTACTTTGACCGAAGGCAAAATCAGTTACAAATTAAGATTTCCGTTTGATGAGTTTGTAAACCTTACCACACCGAGAAGAAATAAACAAACTCCATACGAACCGACACCAAGCCTTATAAATCAAGGCTTCAAGGCAAGTCATAACGAAAATGTACAGTCAGGGTATATGAATTTTTGCGAACCACATTTTTCTGATAAAAATCAAGGAGTTACATCAAAAAATGTAACTCCTCTCCAATCTGGCTGGGGTGGCAGGATTCGAACCTACGAATGTCGATACCAAAAACCGATGCCTTACCACTTGGCGACACCCCAATATATTTTTTAACAGAGTAATATTTATGCTAAAAAATATCGTTTGGCAAGCATTTTTTTTATTTTCCGAGAAAATTAATTAAATGCGCTGCAAAATTTTTGTTGGGCATTTTCTAAAGTTTTTTGCAGCTGGATTTTTTTCTTTTTGGCTTCTTCTTTGGCCTGCAGGATTTCAAGATCGCGTTCCTTGGCAATTTTATCCAAAATCGTTTTAATCACCTTGTCAATCTGCTTTCCTTCGCGATAATCCGCCGGCAGGGCAAAATTAACGCGACCGTCCCGCAACAGCTTAAGCGCTTTGGTTTCGGCGGCGGCGCTGTGGTCTTTCGGATTATAAACGGCAATAGCCGTTCCGTTTCGCTCTTTGGTTAATTTCATTGACGGGATATCTGTGCCGCCATCGCCGAAATAAATCATGCGCCGAAACGGAATAGGGCGGTCTTCGTCCGGCATAAACTCATTAACCGCACGGTCTTCATATTTTCCGAGCCCTTTATTGATTTTTGACAGATATTGTGTTTTGGTTGAGTAGTTGACGACGCGGGCAGGCCAAACAGGATTTCCGTCCTTGTCATAAGCAAAACTGCAGCCGAAGACATTTTTGAAATATTTGTAAATTTTGCAGCCTTCCAAAATTTCTTCATAACCGGCAGAAATAATATAATGCTCAATTTTGAGCCCCAGTTCTTTGCCGTACTTGGTTATTCGGTTAAACCATTCTTCAACGCCGTCGTAATAGATAATGTTTTTTCCTGCTTTTTGAAAATTTTTCCGGGTAAGTTTTATGCCCATTTCGCGGGCGGTCTTAACAAAAAAATACATCGAACCGGTAACCTGGTCGGCACCGTTGTCGACAGACCATTGATTGGCAATCGGCCAAAACTCTTCCGGCGTCATGCCGAATTCCGGAATTAAACCATAGTCCTGCATATCTGTTGTGCTTAATGTTCCGTCAAAGTCATAAATCAAAGCGACTTTGGTTGTTTTGCCTGTTTTTTTTGCCATGATTCTTTTATCTCCGCTTGCATTTTTGGAAAAATCATTATAGAAGTAATAGGTTAAAATTTGATTATAATTTAATGAGGGAAATAAAATGGTTGCAAAAACAATGGACCAGTTGGTGTCTTTATGTAAACGCCGCGGATTTATCTTTCAGAACGCTGATATCTATGGCGGACAGCAGGGCGTTTATGACTATGGTCCGTTGGGCGTCGAACTGAAAAATAACCTGAAAGCTGCCTGGTGGCGTTCCATGGTCTATGAGCGCGATGATATTGAAGGGCTTGATTCTTCGATTCTGACCAATCGTAAAGTTTTGCATTATTCCGGGCATGAGGACACTTTTTCTGATCCGATGGTTGATTGCCGCAAATGTAAAGGGCGTTTTCGGGCTGATCATATTCCTGACGGCAAATGCCCGAATTGTGGTTCAACGGATTTGACAGAGCCTCGCCCGTTTAATCTCATGTTCAAAACAACTGTCGGACCAGTTGATAATGCGGAGAATATTGCTTACCTCCGCCCGGAAACGGCACAGGCAATTTTTACCCAGTTCAAAAATGTTGTTGATTCAACATCACGCAAGCTGCCGTTTGGTATTGCTCAGATTGGCAAATCTTTTCGTAACGAAATTACGCCGCGCAACTTTATTTTCCGCGTTCGTGAATTTGAACAGGCCGAGCTTGAATATTTCGTAAAGCCCGGAGACGATTTGCGTTGGCACGAGTATTGGAAAGACGAACGTGTCAAATGGTGGGAAGAACAGGGCTTAAAACGTGAAAATATTAACATATATACCACACCGAAAGATGATTTGGCCCATTATGCCAAAGCCTGTTATGATATTGAATATCAGTTCCCTCATGGCATGGAAGAATTGGAAGGCATCGCCGACCGCACGGACTATGACCTTGGGAACCACACCAAAGGGCAGGAGGAATTCAACCTTTCGTCACACGTTCATAAAAATCCTGAATCGACGCAGAAACTGGCGATTTTTGATGATGAAACCAAAAAATGGGAAATTCCCTTTGTTATTGAGCCGTCAATGGGCGTTGACCGAGGTGTGCTGGCCGTTATGACTGAGGCTTATGAAGAGGAAGATCTCGGCGGCGGCAATACACGCATTGTCTTAAAGTTGAAGAAACATTTGGCGCCGATTAAAGTTGCGGTTATTCCTCTGAAAAAGAATAATGATCTCATCATGGACAAGTGTCATGAAATTAAGCAAAGCCTGTTGAAGCTGGGAATTGGCCGCGTTGCGCTGGAAAATACCGGAAACATCGGTAAGGCCTATCGCCGCCATGACGAAATCGGCACGCCGCTGTGTTTGACGGTTGATTTTGAAACGATTGAGCAGGCGCCGGCTTCTGTAACTGTTCGTGATCGTGATACAATGACGCAAACCCGTGTTAATGTTGCTGATTTGCCCAATTATCTGCGGGATTATTTTCTGAAATAAAACACAAAAAAAACAGGGATTGTAAAGTTTTTCGAAAATAAATCCGATAAATGACAATCCCTGTTTCATTAAGTTTTTAATTAAGCTCACATTCAAAAGTTTTTGGGGATAACATGTTAACTAATCCAACTCCGATCATGGCAATGAACGGAATACCAAAAACTACTGTTGCTGAAATTGCTAAAATTGCGTCCATAATTGTATATATTTAAATTTATAATTATAAT
>CAJMAX010000011.1 GCA_905211505.1 uncultured bacterium
GCACTCTTTCAGAATTACAAAACGAAATTAACTCTGTACGCTTAAATATTGAAAAATTTTCCGGAATGGTAGAGAAAAAGAAAGAAGATTTTATACAAATATTTTCTAAAGATTTGATAACAAACTTAGGCTTTCTTGTTCTAAATACAAATGTAAAAAGCGTTTTAACATTTATCGATATCATTTTAACCATAAGAAATTTTCTAAAAAAGAAATAAACTTAAATCTAACCAATAAATCAACAAGAGACTTAAAAATTTAAGTCTCTTGTTTTGTTTGTAAATATAATGACAATCCTTTAGTGTTGAATAAGGTGATAAGTTAAACCTTTATAAAGAATTGTTTTACCACCATTGGAAACATTTGTCCCTGACCAAATTAAAGTTTCTTTCGGATAATAGCAAGAAGTGTTATAAACATCACCGGTAAAATAATAATTTTTACCATTTGAAGCATCTATTGCTTCCTGTAACGCATCCGATGTTAGGATAGACGATGTAACAGTTCCATTACCACATTTTACCTTAATAGTAAGACCTGTTGGTATTCGTAAAGTATTTGGTTCAATTCTTGTATTAGAACCAGATCTAGCATACGGAGTTTTACCTACATTCACATCTTTCCCTGGAATTTGACCTCCTGTCGGATAATAGTCTACATGGATTGTAGCCTCATTATAACAAACAGGAATAGCACCAGCTATATCAGTATTTAGACAACATTTATCATTCTTTTTAATAATTAAATTATTCGCTAATTTATATTCACAACAAGCATTACTATTATCATCAACAGATTGACACATATTATCTTTATCCGGAACTATAACATTTTCATCTGTTGACAGTACAGTATCATCACTGTCCTTATATGCAAATGTGTAATCCTGAACCCTTAAGCTATGTTTTTCTATTAAATCTTTTGACAAGATATTCGGACCTTTTGGACCATTCAAATCAATAACTACTGTAGGTGGATTATTTGCAAGTAATTGAGGAGAAATACAAATACTAGTTCCATTATCAAGCTGCGCACAAGCTCCGGCTAAACCTAAATCAGAAACAGGAACATCTTTTTTCTGTTTATCTGAATATGAGTAATACATTGGCGCAAAACATTCTGAGGCACCATTTCCATCAGGAGCACCGCAATATTTTGCAATTTTAAAATATTTTTTTAAAAATTTACCTGCTGTATCTTCTGGAGAATATGTAAAGGTTGATGAATACATCATCGTATCAGAAAAAGTTTTAACATTTTCAGTAACTGGCAATGAATATAAAACAGAGTTTATAGCCTGTACCTGACGTTGTCTTTTTAGTTCAAAACCTGAATTTTGTGATTTGTTTACAACAACAGGAACAACCAGTGCGGCAATTATTCCAACAATTGCCACGGCAAGTAATACTTCTGTCAAGGTAAAACCTTTTTTATTTATTATTTCTTTAAAAGCTTGTAATATGCGCTTAATCACAATCCTAAACTCCTCCGTTGTCATTAATAATGTGTTTATATGATAATTAATATTATAACAAGTTTTTTATTTGTTTGCAATAAAATATAAAAAAGAGAAATTCTGGCCAAACAGCCATCATTCAATATCAAAACGTTCTGTATATTTTATCTTGAAATTCATAAAAAAATATGTTACAATTATGAAGAAATTTGAGAAACGAGGTTTACAACTATGAGTAAAAACAAATCATTTATGTTTTCTATGGGCTTGATTGCCGGGGTCGTCGGCGGTATCATCGCCGGAGTTCTTTACGCACCAAAACCCGGTGAAGAATCACGGAAGGAACTTAAAGACGCAGCCTGTGATTTTTATGAAGAACACGCTCCGCAGATAGCCGAAGCAAAAAAACAAGCAATGGAATCTATAGATTTAATGAAATACAAATTAGAAAGACAATTCAGAAAAATAAATAATTCTGTAAAATCAAAAAAAATGCAGAAAGCTAAAGAATTAGAAGATTCTGAAAACAATAATAACGACAACGAATTTGATTATTAAATAACCAAAATAGAAAAGGATTAAAATATGAGTATTGAAGTATCACAGGTAATTCTTAACAATGGATTAACTTTTCTTGCAATCGCAACAGGAATTGTTGTACTTGTTGTTGCAGGATTTTTAGTAAAATTGTTAATTGAGTTATCAACATTAACAAAAAATGTTAACGAGACATCAATTATGTTAAATACAGAACTAAAACCAACATTGAAAGAATTAAATGAAACAATTCATTCAATAAATTCTCTTGTTCAAAGTACTGATGAGGGAGTAGGAAATGTCAAACTTGGACTGGAAAACGCTTTAACGAAAACAAAAGCTTTTTCTGAAAGTATCTTTGGAGGTTTTCTAAAAGGTTTTATGACTGTTTATTCAATTTTTAAAAGAAAATAGAACTATAAAACTTAATAGACCTTTAGAGAATCGAATCCAAAAGTATACGGTTCATAATATTTAAGAAAAAAGGAGATTATAATATGTCAGTATCTAGATTTATAGCAGGTTTTGTTGTTGGTGGAGCAATTGGGGCTCTTGCAGGGATTCTATTAGCTCCAAAATCAGGCGAAGAAACAAGAAAACTTTTAGCTGATTCAACCAAAGATATGGTAAGACGTGCTGATGAAACAGCAAAACAAATTCAATCAAAAGCTGATGATGCAGTATCTGATCTTCAAAAAAAAGGTGAAGAAATAAAAGATAAATTGCAAGACTTAATCAGCAAACAAAAAGAAGCAAAAACTGAAGACTCTGCTGAAAACGAAAACAAAGAAAATAAAGCTAAAGAAACTTCTAAATAATAGCTGAAACATTTGCTAAATCTAAAAAAAGAGCCTAATATAGGGCTCTTTTTTTAGTATTTATAAATAATTATAAACATCAAGACTTGAAAAAATTTTACTAAGTAATAAAATTGATATATGAATTAAAATTAATATAGGGAAAAATATATATGATAAAAAGTGAATATATTAACAGAACGAAAGAATTCTTAGCTTCGTCCAAAGTAGTCAAGTTTTTATACTTAGTATCATATTCGTTCTTGATAACTGCAATTATCGCAAGTCAAAACTTCTTTTTTCAAAGCATAATTGAAAATGGAATAAGTAAAAAAGATATTATTGCCCAAAAAACTCTAACAGTTGAAGATGTCAAAAGAACAGAACAACACAAAAGAGAAGTTGCGCAAAAAGTCGAACCAATCCTTGTTCCAGCAGAAGATGATTTTATTAAGTCTAATCTTGAAACGTTACAAAATTCAGTGATACAGATTCGAAAAAAAAGCACAACAGAATCTGAAAAAATAAAAGAACTAAACATTTTATTTGACTTATCTGATAATCCTAAAAAGGACTTTATAATAGATTTTTTGCTACACGTTGATGATGCCAGCCTGCAAGAAGCTTTTGATAAAGCTTCCTTATCTCTTGTAAATATCTTACAGGTAGGGATTCCAGAAAAGGATTATGAAAAAGACAATATTAAAACACTAATAAAAAACAATCTGGTTTCAAATGTCTCAAAACGTCAGGTTTCTGTTATTTCAGCACTATTAGAACAAGTTATTGTACCAAATCTTGTAGTTGATGATGCTGCAACAGAAATCGCAAAGCTAAACGCGCAAGACTCTGTAAAACCATACAAAGTAACATTCCAAAAAGGTGAAAAAATAGTTTTTGAAGGGGAACCGGTTACAAGATTAAAACGAGATGCACTGCGTGAAGCCGGTTACAATGTTTATGAACTTAACTGGCAGGGCATACTTTCTATATATATACTGGTTTTGTTGATAACAATAACATTTCTGGCTTATCTAAAATTCTTTGAAAAAGACTTTTTAGAAACCAGATATTTATCCCTAGCAGGAATGCTAACTACCATAATGGCCACAATTGCAGTTGTACTTCCGACAGGTTCTTCACCGTATATACTGCCAATTCCTGCTGTAATCATTATTGCTGCGATATTTTTAAGCCCTAGAATAGCATTTCTTCTATCGACATTAATTTTAGTTGTCCTAACCGTCGGAATGCAATATGAAACACAATTTATGATAACATTTATCGTTTTAGCTCTCATTGGCATGATAACTGTTTCTAAAATAAGATATTCAAAAAGAGTTGATTTAATTAGAGTTGGATTTCATCTTGGTATAGCCGGTGTATTAATTATGCTCAGCCTTTATTTTATTGACAAATGTTTAATTGATGTTAGCAATTATTTGATATTAAGAAATTGCATATTTATATTTATAAACTGTTTAATCAGTTCGATTGCCGCACTGGGATTATCACCACTTTTCGAAAGTACATTTCATATTATCACACCATACGGTCTTGCTGAACTCGGTGATCATAATCAACCATTGCTAAAAAGACTTCAAATTGAAGCGCCAGGAACATATCATCACAGCTTAATGGTTTCTACACTATGCGAAGCCGCAGCTGAAGCGATTGGTGCAAATCCTATATTAGCAAGAGTTGGAGCATTTTACCATGATATAGGAAAATTAAAACGACCTTTATTCTTTATCGAAAATCAATCATATTTCAGTATTGAAAACCCTCATAATACCCTGAATCCACGACTAAGCAAAATGGTTATTACAGCACATCCTAAAGATGGCATTGATCTGGCCAAAGAATACGGCTTACCAGGCATAATTAACGATTTTATTTTACAACACCATGGTGAAGGTTTAGCTAAATATTTTTATAATCAAGCAGTTCAAGAAGAAGGTCTTGAAAATGTAAAAGAAGAACAATTTAGATACACCGGACCAAAACCAAATAGAAAAGAAACTGCAATACTAATGCTTGCAGATGCAGTGGAATCTGCAGTCAGAGCAATGAAAGGTGCCACAACAGAAGAAATTGAACAAATTATTGATAAAATTATTGTTGAACGCTTAAATGACGGACAACTTGCAGACAGCCCTCTAACACTCAAAGATATAAAAATTATTGCTGCTACATTTAGCAGAATTCTACGCGGAATGCAGCATAACAGAATCAAATACCAAGAAAATATCGCCGAAGAATTTGAAAAAAATAAAATTGAAATGCCAAATAAAATTTTAGACGAAGATTTTGAGAAAAAAATAAAAGAACTTGAAGATTCTAAAAACGGAAAAAATAATCAAGAACAAGCTGATGACAACAATAAGGACTTATGATAAATTTTAATTTGTATATAGAAAATGAGTTTCCAGACTGGAGACCCGATGAAAAAGTAATTATCAAAAATATCCAAGAAATTTTTAAATATTATATGACAATTCCTGATATTGCAGATAATTCCTGCTTAAAAGGATATGAATTTGATACAATATCGTTTGATTTTTTATTTTGCAATTCAGAAAAAACTCATTTAATAAATAAAGATTACAGAGGAAAAGATTATCCTGCAGATATTATTACATTCGCAGTATTTGCAGATTCTCCCCAGGAAGAAAAATTTGTTTTAGATTTTGAAATTAATTTAGGAGAGATTATAATAGCATTAGATAAGATTATGGACGAAGCTGAAAAAAAAGAAATAGATAAAGAATGTGAACTTTATTTTCTGCTTAGCCATGGAATCTTACACCTGTTGGGATTTGACCATCAGACAGTAGAAGAATTTGAATTTGTTGTAAAACACCAAAAGGGTGCTTTAGCAAATATAGGAATAGCTTATGACAAAATTTAAAAAACAAAATTTTTCAAATACTTTTAAAAATGCCAGAAAGGGTATGCGTTTAACTCTCAAAAGTGAAAGAAATTTACGAATACACCTGTTTGTAGCTGCACTGGTTCTAATAACCGCCTACTGCCTAAATTTTTCAATAACAAAATTCTGTATACTACTCCTTACCATAGCTACCGTGATTTCTGCAGAAATGTTTAATTCAGCAATAGAATTTTCGCTTGATGCAATATTTCACAACAAATATTCAAGAATGGTAGGAATGGCAAAAGATATCGCAGCAGGGGCGGTTATGGTTGTAACAATAACTGCGGTTATGATTGGAGTACTTCTTTTTGCTCCTCCGGTTATAAAACTAATAGCTGGTTAAAGAAACAAAATAAAAAGCCCTCACAATTTATGCAAGAGCTTTTATCTTTTACCGAATATAAAACAACTTGTTATTAGTATTAATTATTGCTTAATACCAAGCGGAAAGTAGCTAAATTTTTAATCGATAACATAGCATGTTTGTTGTGCTGTTCTTCTGAAATATTAAAGATTCTAATTATTCTTTGAATTTCAGCCAAATCCTTATATGATTCAATTTTATAAACATTTTCAATTGGATCTGCAACAACTGACATCAATGTATTTAATTCTTGTTCTTTCATATTACCGATTATCCTCTTTCCTATATACTCTTATATAAAGTATTTTTTATTCTGAGAATTGCCTTTTGGAGTTTATTTATATTAACAGAACTTAACAATTATTTTTAAAACAGATTCTATGCCAACAAATCTATATTTTGAGCTAATTCATCCCCTGTGACATTTGGATGTTCAAGACTATATCCAGAATTACGATAGAATGCATTACTAAATTCATTATCAATCATAGTTATTAATTGCGGGGTTTTATATTGAGACAATATACGATACAGAGTAACTTTGCTTGATGGATTAGTATTATTATAATCCATTACTTTTCCTATCGGAGATGTTGAATTAGAACCCGAGTAAACGTAGACCATATTCCTATATATCCCTTATATATATTATAACAGATTTAATAAAAATTTATAACCCTATAAGTTTACTTATATATAAAATTACACAAAATCAACTCAACACACACACCTAATACAATTAACCTACTTAGTTCTGAATTTATTTATTAGCCTACTGAAACAAGTTCATGATGACATTTTACTTGCGATAACTAACATAATATTAAGCAATATTAAGAAAATAATAAAAATATTCAAATAATATAGCAATTTTATATACTAAAAAAACTTTATATATATGTAAACACGAGGAGTGCTTAAATTGAGGAATCACAAAAGACTTTTAAGCACACACTTCACACTTCACTATTACGAGGAATGGTACAGATTTTACATTCCAAGAGCCTTTTCTTTTAAAGGCTCTTTTTTTTGTTTGTGCTTTCACAAGTAGCACAACATCCCCAATATTACATATCATTAAAACTATCAATAGAAAAGAATTGGGATAGAATAAAAAATAAAATTATTTTTTTACAGTTAACAATATTTCTGCTAATTTACCGCCACGTCTGTTTTTAAAACGGATTTCTTTAACTGCAGGCTCTTTTGGTTTAAAGTCCTCTTTTTGATAACCGTACAAAAATTTCATAAATTCTTTACTATACATATTACACACCTGCCCGATTTAAAACTTCACACATATATAATAAAACATATTATACACAAATATTGCCAATTGTACATAAATTGTTACAAATTTAGCAGTTATAAATATTACCCTGTAGAATAAGTAGTTTTACTAATGTTTTCAAGTATCTGTAAAGTACATAATTTGGTATAAGTTTGTTTTTTAAATAAAACTTTTGTTTATTTTAAACAAAACTCACACTTAACAAGGAGGTAAAAATGTCAATTAAAAAACTAACTGTGGCAGCTGCGATTGCCGTTGGAATAGCAACGTGTTCCTTGACTTCTGCGATGGCAGCTTGCCCGTGCAACACCAAAGCACCTGAAGAGGCACTACCAGTAGTAACAGGCCCGGCTTGTCCTGTTGAAGCACCGCAAACCTGCACAAAATGTAAAAAATCAAAAACAGACTGCGAATGCAAACAGAAAACACCATGTCCAGTAAAACAAGATCCATGCGATTGTCAGCAAAAAAAAGATGACTGCGGTTGTCCTGACGAAATCAGCTGCGACAAACCGGCAGTTCCGTCCTGTGCATTATGCCCGCAAACAGGAAAACCTGATAAAGCAGAAATGAAACAAGTTTACGGCTATCCTCAAGCTATTTACGGAACAAACAACTATGTTGGTGAACCTGCAAATTCAATTTTCTCAACTGAAAGAGCAGCCAAAGGTTGTCCTGCCAGCAGAATGTCTTCAAACATAAGCGGAGCAACAGTTGCCACTGACGGTCAAATGACAGGCGCAGCAACTCAAATGCCATGCTTGAATGAATGTCCTAATAAATATAACGGCATTTCTATTGATAGAAATGAATGTAAAATGGATGGCAATGCATGTCCAATAGATATTCAATCTGCAAATTCAATAAATGCGGTTAAGAAAACATTAATTCCGTATGAAATTCCTCAACAAATTCAAAATATAACAGGCGCTGCAGCACCATTCGGCGGATGCCAATTCCCTGACGTTCCAAACAGTCACTGGGCTTCTTGCGACATTGATAAACTTGCAATAAATGACGTTGTTGTAGGTTACCCTGATGGATATTTTAAACCAAATAAAAATATTTCACGTGCAGAATTCGCAACAATGCTTGTTAAAGGATTTAACTTAAATTGTGATTTGGATACACAGGTATTATTTTCAGACGTACCTAGAAGCAACTGGGCTAACGCTGCAATTGCAAAAGCTGTTGACGAAGACTTGTTAAAAGGTTATCCGAATAAAACATTCAGACCGCAAGCTCCCGTAACACGTGTTGAAGCACTGACTTCAATTGCAAAAGGTATGACCTGCGATATAGATAAATGTAAGGCTGATGAAATCCTTAGCAGATATGCTGATGGGAACAAAATCCCTGAATGGGCAAGAATTCCTGTAGCAAAATCATTAGATAGCGGTGCTCTGAAAGATTCACCAAATCCTAACATGATTATGCCAAACAAAGATGCCTCCCGTGCAGATATTGCATCAATGATGCAAACAGTCCGCGTAGCTTTAGGATACGATACAAATCCTAAAACTGCAAATCAAGCTTGTCCAGCTTGTCCTGTAGAGAAAAATGCGTTGATTGAACACGAAGAAATCGTAAAAATTCCTACATTGAAATTATCAATGATAGACCAATTGACAGCTAAATCTTCTCACGTAGGTCAATACTTCAGAGCAAACACTCTTGAAGATATCACAATCAATGGTGTAACATACCCTTGCGGTTCAACAGTTACAGGTCAGGTTGTTGAAGTTATCAGACCTTCAGGCTGTGAAAAAGGTGCATTAAAACTTGCATTCACAGAAATTAAAAACGGTGACTGCAAAACTAAATTACCAAAACAAATTCTACAAGCTCAAGTTAACAAGTCTAAAAACGTTAACCCTGTAGCAAGACTTGTTGAAATGCCATTCACATGGGCAGGCTCTCTGGTTGGTGTTGTTGGTAGAACCGCCGGTGGTATATTGACTAACGTAGGTAACGCAGCAGAAAATATTTCTAATGATGCTGGTTATATGTTAGGTCACGCCTTCCAGGGTCAGTTTGGTGCTGCAGCAAGAAGCTTAGGCGACGGTCTATTTGAAACAGTTAAAGCTCCAATTGACGTAACCAGAACAGCTCTATCAGGTACTATGGGCTTATTCCAAACTACAGGTGATGAATTTGCTTACCTTGTTGATCCTCGCGGATATAAAATATCTGCTGTAAATCCAAGAGAACACGTTAC
Source organism: uncultured bacterium (assembly GCA_905211505.1). Classification (GTDB taxonomy): domain Bacteria; phylum Cyanobacteriota; class Vampirovibrionia; order Gastranaerophilales; family Gastranaerophilaceae; genus Zag111. The sequence goes on from CAJMAX010000011.1 coordinate 9,599, forward strand.
TATCGCTTTTGGTTGTAATGAATAGGAGAAAAGTTTCTTCTCAATAAACAACGTAAAAATCATAGTTGATTTCATCACCAAATAGAGGACCTCGTGCAAATATTGCACGAGGCCCTCTTTCTTTATTGAATATCAATATTAACGCAAATATCTGAAATACAGATAGAATGAACTTAATACCAATGAAATTAGAGTCACCAGAGAACCGTATTTCATAAATCTGAAAAACGAAATCTTATGTCCCTTGGATGCCGCAGTTTCACTAACTAACACGTTTGCTGCCGCACCAATAATGGTTAAGTTACCTCCAAGACAAGCTCCCAAAGATAAAGCCCACCATAAAGCATGAGTATGTCCTGTAATGGCATGTGGATTTGCAGGATTAACAAGTTCAGAAATCAATGGAGCCATAGTTGCTGTATATGGAATATTATCAATTATACCTGATAATATACCGGATGCCCAAAGTATAATCATTGTTGCAGCTTCAAGACTACCATTTGTTAAAACAATCAACTGGTCTGCAAGGAATTTGATACCACCGTTTGCTTCAAACCCGCCGATAATAATAAATAAACCAATAAAGAAGAATATTGTTAACCATTCAACATCTCTATAAATTTCTTTTGGTTTTTCAAAAAGAAGCAAGAAAGAAGCACCTGCAACCGCGAATACAAATGCTGAAATATGTGTAATATCATGGGTTACAAACCCTAAAATAACTAATCCAAGAGTTATGACAGAACGAATCATTAGATTTTTATCTGTAATAGTTTTAGAATTGTCAAGATTTGCAATATGAGCCATTTTTTCCGGAGTAGCTTTTAAACCCTTTCTAAATAAGAATACAAGAGTTGAAACCGAAATCAAGAATATAATAAATACTATTGGAGAAAGCTCTACAACAAAGTCCATAAAGCTTAAACCTGCTCTTGTACCGATAATAATATTTGGAGGATCTCCAATCAAAGTAGCTGTACCTCCAATATTAGATGCCAAAACTTCTGTAATTAAAAATGGAACAGGATCTGTTTCAAACTCTTTTGCAATTACAAAAGTAATAGGCATCATAAGTACAACAGTTGTAACGTTATCCAAAAATGCAGATGCGATAGCTGTAAATGCAGCCAATGCAAATAAAACAGTTTTAGGATGACCTTTAGTCGCTTTTAATAAGTTAAGCGCCATCCATTTAAATACGCCGCTTCGGCTTGCAATATTTACAATAATCATCATGCCGATAAGTAAAAATATTACTTCAAAATCAACGTATTCAAAAACACCTTTGACGTTATCTTCAAGACTAAGAGATAACGGAATTAACCCTAGTAACATTGTAAGAGATGCTCCAACCAATGCCACTACAGATTTTTGAATTTTTTCGCTGGCAATGAATATGTATGCAATCAAAAGAATTGCACCTGAAATTATCATCCCATGCGAGTGAATAAAATCTAACATTTTAATATCTCCCTTATTATATCAATGCTAATTATAACATAAACAAACCAGCAGATATTAAAAATTTGAGTAATTAGAATTTATGTTTTACCAGTGCATAAATATCATTAAACACAACCAGTACCATAAATATAATTAGCAACAAGAAGAAAAATGAACTTACCTTGTTTATAGTTTCTTCATCAACAGGCTTTCCTCTCAATTGTTCAATTAATAAGAACATAAAGTGTCCACCGTCAAGAGCCGGTATAGGCAAGAAATTCACAAGAGCTAAATCCAATGATATCATCGCTGTTAATAGAAGTCCTGAGAAAAATCCGCTATTTTGAATAACATCTCCACCTATTTTTGTAATAACAACAATCCCATGAAGATCTTTTACCGGAATTTTACCCGTAAACAATTGCCACAAACCATAGACAAGAATATATGTTTGTTCCCACATATATTTAAAACTTCCAGAAATTGCAGCTATCGGATTTTTGGTAGGCACAAGTACCTGCCTTGCTTCTACAGCAACACCAATCATTCCTTTGCTATTCGGATAAATAGTCTTCAATTGAATTTGCTTTCCATTTCTTAATACAGTCAAATCCAATGGTCTTAAATTATCAGATAAGGCATATGCTAAATCATTTAAGGTTGTTTTTCCATTCGCAACATATGTATTTTTACCTTTTATAGAATCTCTTAACTTCTTCTGATTCTCAGCTAACAAAACTTGAGTATCTTTATACAATTTATAACCTTTTAAGGTTTCATCATCTATTTTTAAAGCAGGTTCAGATTTAATATCTGGTAAAGCAACTACAGTTAAATTTTTAATAGCCTCATTTTCTTTTATTTTTGGATTAAGTTTTTTCAAATTTTCTAAATTTGACTGAACAAACTCAGAATCAACTTTACCATCATAAGGTTTGCTATTCTGTGCATATAAAGTAAGAGCATAGCTTGAATTTATGTTCGAACCGTTTATTTTTACAACTCTATCGCCGTTTTGCAATCCACTTTGCCATACAGACTCACCTTTTGCAGCTGCAATTTTATTAATATAAACATCATATTGCCCTGACGGTAATTTTCCCCAAACAACAGCTGTAATAAATACTAATAAAAATGCGGTAATAATATTTGCAATAACACCTGCTGAAATTACAACCATTCTCTGCCACACAGGCTTATTAATAAACCTATCTTCTGAATCTGCAGGTAAATCCGAATCTTTCTCATCGTCAGGAAAAGATACATAACCTCCAAGCAAAAATGCATGAACAAGAACTTCTACATCACCAATTTTCTTACTCCACAAAGTCGGTCCAATCGGAAGTCCAAAACCAAACTTGGATACTTTAATTTTGAAAGCTCTGGCAGCAAAAAAGTGTCCGGCTTCATGAACCAAAACTAAAAAACTCAGTAACAAAATCATTATTATAATTGACATAAAAATCCTCTACCTATCTGTATCTAATAAAAGTTTCAATATTACAATTTAAGTTTACTTAAACTGCTTCAAAAATCTTACATCGTTATTAAAGAACAGTCTTATATCATCAATTGCATATTTTAACATAGAAAGTCTTTCAACCCCCATCCCAAAAGCAAAACCTGAATAAACTTCCGGATCAATACCCACTCCGCGTAATACATTAGGGTCAACCATGCCGGCACCTAGTATCTCTAACCAGCCTGTTCCGGAACAAGTTCTACAGCCTTTACCTTCACACATGATGCACTGAACATCTATCTCTGCTGACGGTTCAGTAAACGGGAAGAAACTGCTTCTGAATCTTGTAGGACGACTTTCACCAAAATATATTCTAATAAATTCGTTTAACACCCCTTTCAAATCACCAAATGTAATATTTTTATCAACATATAACCCTTCAATCTGGTGGAAGAAATTATTTTTACGTGAATTTATATTTTCATTTCTGTAAACTCTACCTGGTGCAATAATTCTAATTGGAGGGTTTTTACCTTCCATAGCATGAATTTGAGCACCTGAAGTTTGGCTTCTTAACACAACATTTTTTGCAACATTTGTATAGAAAGTATCTTGCATATCACGTGCAGGATGATCTTTTGGCACATTCAACATATCAAAATTATAGTATTCAGTCTCAACTTCCGGAGCAAATTCATCAGGAACAACCGAAAAACCTAAACTCTGAAAAATTGAACAAATTTCATTTGTTGTTGAAGTCAAAGGATGAACATGACCTCTTGGTATGTATTGCCCTGGTAATGTAACATCTATTTTTTCTTTTTGAAGTTTTTCATTCAATTCTTTTTCATAGAATAGTTGAAATTTCTCTTTTATAGACGACTCTAATTTTTGAGTAATCTCATTAGCCAGAGAGCCAATTATTTTTTTATCTTCTACAGAAAGGTCTTTTAACCCTTTTTTTATTTCGTTAAATTCACCTTTTCGGCTCAAATACTTAAATTTAATATCTTCTAAATCTTTAACGGTAGCGGCCTTTTCTATATCTGCGGCAGCATCTGAATAAATTTTTTCTAATTGATTTTTCATAATTTCACCTATTTATGAGATTCTTCGAATATTACAGGTCATTCTGAGTAAAGCAAAGAATCTCATAACTTATAGTCTCAGAATGACAATAAAACATTATATATTTAAAATTTCGTTATATTTCTTTTCATAACCTATTGTAGTTTTTGCACCATGTCCCGGATAAACTTCTGTACTTTCCGGCAGAGAGAATAAAACATCTTTTATACTATTTACAAGTTTATTAAAATTTCCACCCGGTAAATCACACCTTCCGACAGAATTTTTAAACAAAGTGTCACCTGAAAATAACTTATTCTCCACTAAATAACTCATTCCGCCTTCTGTATGCCCCGGAGTAGCAATCGCTTTAATTTTAGTATCTCCAATAAAAAATTCATCTCCGTCTTTTACATATTTATTTATACAACTTATATTTACAGGTTCCATCCCGGAATAAAACTGCATCATTTGACCTGCAGCCTCAATTTGCATAATATCATCTTTTGAAACATATGTATCAGTTCCAAAAAATTTTTTAAAACCTTCTGCACCTAACAAATGATCATAATGGCCATGAGTTAAGAGAATATATTTAAGATTAACACCAAGATTTTTAATTTCTTCTAAAACCTCAGGTCTTGAATCTGAACAGTCTATTAGCACCGCTTCTTTTGAATTTTCATCAATAAGAAGATAATTATTAGCGTCTATTGGGCCTTCAACAAAAACTTTTATAATCATTACACATTGCCCCGTACCAATTCAAATATATTTTTACACATTGAAAATAATTCTTTTGCATCTTTTAATGCTACCATATTAGGTCCATCACAAAGAGCTTTATCGGGTTCCGGATGAACCTCAAAAAACAAAACATTTGCTCCAACTGCCATTGCAGCTTTTGCAAGAACAGGTACAAATCTTCGGTCACCGCCTGAACAAGTACCATTAGCTCCAGGTAACTGAACACTATGAGTAGCGTCAAATACAACAGGATACCCGAATGATTGCATAATTGGAATTCCTCGAAAATCAACAACTAAATTGTTATAACCAAAAGAAGTTCCTCTATCGGTTAACAAGATATTATGATTTCCAGAATCCTCAACTTTTTTAATCAAACTTTTCATTTGTTCCGGTGCCAAAAACTGCCCCTTTTTAATATTTACAATTTTACCTGTTTTTGCAGCTGCAACAAGCAAATCCGTCTGCCTGCATAAGAATGCAGGAATCTGGATAATATCAGCAACTTCCCCAACAACTGGAGCTTGATCAGGAGTATGTATATCTGTTACTATCGGTAAATCATACTTTTCTTTAATAGTCTTGAGCATTTCAAGCCCTTTTTCCAATCCAGGACCCCGAAATGACGTAATTGACGAACGATTTGCTTTGTCAAAAGAAGATTTGAATACAAAATTTATGTCCAATTCTTCGGTAATTTTTTTCAAACCTTCAGCGGTTTGTTCCAAAATTTCTATGTTTTCAATAGCACAAGGACCGGCAAGGATAGTTAATTTATCTCCCCCGATCTCAAAATCCCTTAGTTTAATTCTTTTTGTATTTTCCATACAAAAATTATATGAAAAATAAATTAAAAATACAAGGTTAAATCAATTCAACTATATGCAAATTTCCACAAAATTTATGAAACATTTTAAGTGATTCTGAACCAAGTTCTGGATGACAATCGTATTTCACATTTATTCTCGCCTCAAAACGTACAGGGTAAATTCATCAACACTTAGCTTTGCAAAGTTTTAAGAATAACAATTTTAATCGTACAGAATAAAAATTATGCAAGTCTAAAATAAAGAAATCCAATATTTTTTAAATCATTCAACAATAACTCTTGCCGGAAAATTACTTTTCAACAAATTATTTGCAGCCTGTTGAGCTTTTTCTCGAGACGTATAAGCTCCAACCTGTAATGTATAATATCCGCCAAGATTTTTCACAATTGGTGTGACTCCTACTCCTGCATCCTGAATTATAGTTTTTGCAACTTCAGCTTGTTTTTCTGTTGCATAATATCCAACAACGACTTTAGCATTTACAATTTGAGCAGGCTGTGCCGGCATTGGAGCTTTCTCATTTGATTTTATGGTCTCATTTTTTTCTACCTGAGGGGAGCGTTGTTCCATCTGCTGCTGAACATGCTTTGTATCATCTTTAACCTGCTGTTCCAGCTTTTGAGAATTCATTAAATCCGCCATTTCTACTTCCATTTGACCAACAGTCTTTTTATTATGATTTGGAAGGACAACTTTTTCATCCAACTCCGGAGAAAACATCTCTTCGTCGCCTTCTTTTTTTCCAGAATCCTCCATTTGTATTCGTTTCAAACGCTCATCAATTACCGACTGAACAACCTCTTCTTCATCAACAGCCACAGCAACCTCATTGCCATCAGATATTTCAACATCAACATTTGGGGATAATATTTTTGCAAAACCAAGTAATATCAAAACACCAATTATAAATACTGACGCAAACACAATTACATCTTTATTAGGACTTTTCTTCACCTTTTTTTTATACTGGTTATATGAAAAATGAGCAGAAGTCTCATATTTATCAGCATCTTTTAACATTAAACACCTCTAACTTTTGTACTGGCTAATACAATATCCTCAATTTCCGCACTGTAGTTAAGCATAACTTCAGTGGCAAAATCTTTTACATCATTTATACCCAAATCACTTTCTAATCCTGATACAGGAATAGGTGCCCCCTCTGATAATATATTAACACCGGTATGAATCAAAACTGAAGTTAATGATTTTGTAGCAATAGATACGGATAATTTTTTATCATTAACAAATAAATCATCGCCATCACGCTTTACCACAAAACCTCTTTTCTCAAGAGCTTCTTTTATACAACAAATGAGCAACCTCTGCCTAAATACACCTTCGACAAGCTCAACATTAAACTGTTCTGTAATAAAACTAAGCATATATTTACTATAAATTGGCTCATTGTTTATTACATCTTCAATGTCGACCATTTCTGTCAATTTAACTTCGCATTCGCCACAAAAAGCAACAATCGCATCTCCCTGAATTTTGAAATTCTTATAAATCCAGTGAGGAGCAAGCTGAGAGCCTATATATTTTATATCACTATCTATAAATAAAGTTTTCATCTTCTACCCGAATAAAATATTTGTATAATAAGTGTCATTATTTGCTTCCAGAGCATGTTTCAACCTTAAACATGACTCACATATCCCGCAATGCTTTTCCCCGCCCTGGTAGCAACTTCTGGTCAATTCCAGAGGAATACCATGCCTTAAAGCTAACATGACTATATCATTTTTAACATAATTTATCAAGGGTGCAACAACTTTTGGGTGTTTTCTTGTAGAATAAAGGAATTCAGCATTTATTGAATCTATAAATTCCTGCGTATTATCAGGAAAAGTTTGCCCCTCCTCTTTGTTTGCACCTATCAAGATATAATCAAAATCTTCTGAATCCGCAAAACTGCCGGCAATATTCAGAAACAGCCCGTTTCTATTTGGAACCCACACCGATTTTGCGGTATCTTCAGATAGAACAAGACTTTTTCCGGTTGGTATATTATCTTTAGCAACCAACGATGTATGTGTAATATCTTTCAACCAGTCTAACTTTATTATTATATGTTCTAAATTATAGTAGTCACAGATTTTTTTTGAAGTTTGAATTTCTTGTTGTACAGATTTTTGACCATAATCAAATGTTAATGCTAATGAGATATTCAATTCTTCCTTTTTTAAACCCAAACTAACAAGAGAATCCAGTCCGCCTGATAATAATATCAAAGATTTCACTATTATTCTCCCCTTTCACTTTCAGATTCATACTCATCCAAAATTGCAACAGCTTCCATTTTTAAATTATCAGAATAGCTGCTCGAAGCAATAACTTCATCAAGAATTGTTCTATCCGACAAATTATATAAAGCTATTAATGCATTTTTCTTAACTTCTTCATCACTATCGTTGATTAAACAGCTTTTTATAGTGTCAAAAGCTTTTGGATTGTCACTATCCATTAGAGCTTCAATTGCATTAATTCTAACCTGCGCCGATTCATCAGACAACGAATCTTTCAACGCTTTATATACACGTTCATTATCACCAAACCCCATCTTAATTAATGCCTCTATTGCTCTTTCTTTCAAAAAAGTAAACTTGTTTAAAATACCCTGCTTTGTTTCCAGAATACTAACCAGCGGATCAAGAGCTCTTGTATCCCCCAGCAGACCCAGAGCAGAGACTGCTGACTCTCGTAAATATACAGATTTTTCATCCTCATCTTTTACTACTTCAATTAATGGAGCTACAGCAAACCTATCTCCTATTCGTCCCAGAGCATCAGCGCATGCCAGACGCACTTTGTAATGCTCATCTTTATTATTTAAACAGTATAAAAGAGAGGATACAACATCTGTATTTTTTTGATTGGCAATAGCTTTAGCACACATAACCCGTACATTTATAAACTTTTCTTTCTGGATATTGTCCTGACCGGTTCCCTTTTTTAACAGCAAAATATCAACAAGAACCTCAAGACTGGAAGCGTCTCTATATATGTCAACACAATGAATCAAATACATAATAACATCTGGCTCATCTGCATTAGAAAGCAAATAATTATATATTTGTACCAAATCTTTTTGTGTATAAATATTTTTCAAATTATCAATATTTGAGATAACAAAATTCGTATCCGAATACGAAAACAAACCGCAATTTTCCGCTATTAACCTAAAATCAAGATTTGTATTGTTGCTCACCATTAACCTCGCAACTAAAATATATACCAAATAATACATTTTTTCAAGCCAATACCGCTCATAACCAATAACATTTATTAATAGCTCTTAATTGTAACATTTTTGTAACCATGTGTCAAAAATAAATATTCTTTGATTTAAAATAATTGTGTAGCAGTTATTAATTTTATAAATGGTGCAAAATGAATATAGACTCAATTAAGAATTATCCCACTGGAATTTTAATCAAGAATAAGCCTGCGTACGGGCTTGAGAACAAACAGAAGAACAGAAGTGCGGAATTGTGCGACAATAAAAAATTGAATAGAGGATATTACAGCGGTAGCTTTACGGGATTGAACGGAGCTGCCGCTGGGGCTTCTAGGGGTATGTTAAACAAAATATTAGATCTTTGTGATTCACATACAGTAATTGCACAAAACCTTGTAGCACTTGTTTTAGCCGCTGGATTAAGACCTATTGCAATTATGTCTTTACCGGGTAAAAAAGATAAAGAAGACAAAATTTACGCATCAGGTCACTCTATCGCTTCAGGTCTTATCGGTTTTGGTTTTTCTAGTATTGTAATGTACCCTCTGGGCAAAGCTGTAAAGAAAACAATTAGCTCATTTAAAGATGCAGCATCTGCAATTTCACTTTTAAAATCAAAAGCAACAGAAGAACTTACTGAAAAAGAACTTAAGAATTTAAATAAACTTAAAGATAAATACAAACTTTCAAATATTAAAGATATTGAAAACGTAAAAGTATTTAAACGATTAAAAGAAATTTATAACATTGAAAACTTAGCAGAACTTGAACATTCAAAAGCATTCAAGAATGTTACAAAAATGCTGGATATGGCACCGGATGTATTCGTATTCGGTATAGCAAAAGCAATGTTAACAGTTGCTCTTATTCCTCCAATTCTGAAATACGGATTTGGACTTGAAAAGAAAAAGAAACCAGCAGCCCTTGAAGTTGTTCCACAACAAACAGCTCCAATACCTCCAACCATGGAAAAACCGGAAATTACAAAATTTGCAGGAGGGTTAAAATAATGAATATCACTTTAAACACAAATAACTTTAGCTCTCAGCAATCTAACAGAATAAATAATAATTATAAAAATAAAAATTCATACAAACAAATTTCAAATAACAATCAACCGTCTTTCAGCGGAATTGAAATACCTACAAAGTCAAAAGTTCTGGCTCCATTCCATAGAGCTATGGATAATTTGACCAGCTGGATATCTAAAAATTATACAGAAAAACTTTATACCTCTAAATTTGCCGGGTATCTTGCAAAAAAAGCAGATAAATTAAGCAGCGTAGTTGACCATATGCAAGTTATGGGCTCAATCATTATTTCAGGAATGTACATGACTGAAACGCTACGAAACAAACAACTGGATGAAGATAGAAGAAGAACTCTTGCTATAAATCAAGGTTTAACATTTGCGGTATCAACTGCAGGCTCATACATCATTGATGATATGCTGGACAGCAAATGGGAAAAATTAACCACTAAATATGCAGCAAAAGAAATCGGCGACGATAAACTAGCTGAAAAAATTGAAAAACTCAATCAAAAATTAAAAGCCGAGTTTGATGCAAAAAATATCAATGGAGCTGGTAAAGGAAAAGCTGCAAAATTCAAACCAATGACAGTATTAAAATATATTGAAGACAATCAACCAAATACTACATTAGAAAAAAGACTAAGAGGTATGGGTGTATTGAAAAAACTAGTAGTCTTTGGTACAGTATACAGATTCCTTGCTCCAGTACTTGTAACACCAATAGCCAGCAGTTTAGGTGAAAAATATATCAAAAACAAAAAAGAAAAAGCAACCCAACCTAAACCAAATCTTGATGTCAAAAATGCATAATTCATAAATCACACAAAAAAGAGTTCAAGTTTATGAACTCTTTTTTGTTGATGCTCATATGCAAAATTACGCTAACAAGATGAGAACTATCATTCTGAACATTACAAATCGAAGCGATGAGAAGATATATAAATCGACTAAACCTGATGCAAGTATACAGAACCCAAACGTTGCAGAGCCGAGTTAACAAACTCAATTCCAAACCAAGTTCGTAATGACACAACAACAATAACATTTATGTTTTAGTTTTGCACCAACAAGTATAACTAATAATTGCCATACTTAACTTGGTTCAATAGTTTTAAAACATTCAATCAAACTATTAGGCTATAATTTTTGAGGTTTACAAAAATACGGATTATTCTGGTACTTTGCCCAGACAATATAAGCTCTATTACCCTTAATTGTCCGAGTTCCGGCCACTATATACTTAATATTTCCTGTCTTAGGATCTTTATGTTCTCTAAATATTTCCAACTCATGTTTTTCAGGTTCTTTTGATCTATCTTTCATTGCATTATAAAGTTCATCGACCTGCACATTTGTAAAATTACAATTTACTTGAAACTTATCTTTTGACGATGAAATAACTTCTTGGTACTTACAAAAACCATTTCTCCACCCGATAATTTTCCGACTTGAGGTAAATGTTTCCCCCTCAAATTCTGAAGTTGTAGTTTCTTCATAAGGATCACAGTCTTGAAAACTTTTTTTAAACTTAGATGAAAACTTAGTATATTCAGCAGCAAAAACACAAGTTAAAGCAGCACTAAAAGTTACCAAAAGAGCAAGGATTAAAACTAAAGATTTTTTCATACCTATTCTCCCTCCATAAGTTTTAATAGCAACATTATAGCAAAAATTTATATTTAGTAAACAAATTTAGCCACAAAATTTAAAGAATTAGTAACAAAACTCGTAAACCCAAACCATAACATGCTTTGAAATACGCAATCAATGATAAGATGTATAAATGAAATTTCAAATCTCATCATTTTGTATGATTACAAAAATTTTATAGATGATAACATAACAATATACTCCTTAGAGACTAAGATACACATATCCCTAATCAACAGCTATGCACCTCAGTACATAGCTTTTTTTTGTGCTACGCACATAGATTTGCTACCATTAATAACAACAAAACATCAACCATTCAGCTCCGCAAAGTGCTACGCACGCAGATTCGCGGACAGCAAATTTTGGCAAAAAATATGTTTATAATATAATTACATTATGAATATTATACAAGAATTTGAAACAATAGCTGCAATTTCGACTCCAATTGGAACAGGTGGAGTCGGTGTTATTAGAATCTCCGGCGATAAAAGTTTTGATATTGCACTAAAAATATGCAGCAGAAAAGAACTGCCAGCCGGCAAAATTTGTCACGGATGGGTTATTGACGGTGACACAAAAATAGATGAAGTTGTCATTCTTCCATTCAAAAATCCAAACAGCTATACAGGAGAAGATGTTATTGAAATTCAGTGCCATGGCGGTGTAAACGTTGTAAGAAATATTCTGGATGTTGTATTAAAAAACGGAGCCAGAATGGCTGAGCGCGGAGAGTTTACCAAAAGAGCATTCCTAAATAAAAAATTAGACCTCTCTCAAGCCGAAGCCGTAGATGATTTAATTCATGCAAAAACATCAAATTTTGCAATACAATCCGCAAAAAACTTATCAGGTGTACTGGCAACAAAAATCAACGAAATAAAAAAAGAATTATTTGAAACACTTTCAAGAATTGTTGCAGGAATTGATTTTCCTGAAGATGTTGCAGAAGTAGAATATTCTTTCCTTATAACAAAATTCACAAACGCAATAACTGAAATTGATAAAATTCTTGACTGCGCAAAATCATCTGATATCTTGCGTCAAGGAGTTAAAGTAGCAATTGTTGGGCGTCCTAATGTTGGGAAATCTTCACTGTTCAATGCTCTTTTAAACCTTGACAGAGCAATCGTAACTGACATCGCAGGAACTACAAGAGATATTATTAAAGAAAATTTGGATCTGGGAGTTGCTGTAACATTGATAGATACCGCAGGAATTCGAAAAGATGATAATATCGATAAAGTTGAAGAAATTGGAATTGAGTATTCTAAGCAATCAGCTCAAGATGCAGATTTGATATTATTTTTATATGATGCAAAAACAGGTTTAATCAAAGAAGATAAAGAAATTTACGAAATAATAAAAGATAAAACCCACATTGTTGTTGCAAATAAAATTGATTTAATCAAAGATAACAATTTCATTGAAGAAATACAAAATACAGCAAAACTTTCAACATATTCAAAAGATGGGCTGAATGATTTAAAAGAAAAAATGAAAAATATTATCTGTAATTTTTCTCTTGAAGATACCGAATTTATAACAAATAAAAGACAACAATCATGCCTGATTAAATGTAAAGAAGCTCTGACCAGAGCTCTACAAGCCGCAGAAATCGAAGAACTTCAGGATATGATATATATTGATTTAAAATCTGCACTATTACAACTTGATGAAATTACAGGAGAAGTAATTACTGACGAAATTTTAAACAATATCTTTGACCATTTTTGTATTGGAAAATAAAATTTCAATAGTTATAATTCATAAAAAAGAGACCCAAAAAGGTCTCTTTTACTTCACACTCATTTTTCAAATATAAACTCTAAGAATTTGATGAATTAAAATTTTTATACTTATAACTTAAAATACTATATGTAGAAGGCTCTGAGGCACTATCATCACCATAAAAAACAGACATACTTGTAGCTTTTTTATAATTTTCCTCATCAATTTTTTCCTGTTTGTTACAAGAATAAGAAAAACTTGAGATTTCCGCACTAGTTACACGCCCATCATGGTTTGTATCCATTTCATCAAAATTCTCCAAAATTTTATTTACCATATCTCCGGATAACGAGCCGGACGCAGCAAGCTGAGATAATTCAGTTCTTGATACACCGGCAGTTGAAATTGTATTTGTCAAATTATTCATTTCTTTGGCACTTATAACACCATCTCCATCTTTATCCAAAGAGGAGAAATTATTTTGCATATAAGACGCAAAGGACTGATTCAAAGTTAAATAATTCGTTTTATCATTTCTTGCCGCTGTTATATTTTCATAAGTTACACCATCCTTAGGATACAAAGAAGACAAATATGCATGTGTATTAGTCAATCCTGAAGATATATTTGTTATAATAGAATTTCCGTATGATGCCATGTTAAATCCTTTTTTGTTATGTACTATCTACCTTTACCTTATAATAATGATGTTTTGAAAAATGTCAAGTTTATACCTGTTAGGATTATGAATATTTACATGCTAAAATATATAAATAAAAGCGAGGTTGCTATGATAAAGAACAAAGAAAAAATTATAAATACACTTACTAGTGGCGGAGTTATCACTTATGTTACAGATACGGTATGGGGATTAGGCTGCCTGCCGGATAACGAAAATGCCGTAAAAAAAATTTATGACATAAAAAAACGAGAAGCTCAGAAACCGCTTATTTTAATGTCAAACGAAATATACAACCTGCTCAGTTATGTAAAACCAATACCAAAAATCGGTCAAAAACTAATTAAAAAATACTTTCCTGGCGCGCTTACAATCGTAACCGAAAAAAGTGAAAACACTCCGGATTATATTACATCCAATATGCAAACAGTTGGTATAAGGGTTCCTGATAACGAAGTTTTTAAAGAAATTTGCGAAATAATTCCGGGTCACGTACTAGCAACAACAAGTGCAAACCTTTCTCATCAGCCATCTGCAAAAACATATGAACAAGCTCTGGAAAATATGACCGGTCTTTCAGATTTGGTTATAGAAGATTACGGACACACTGCTAAAGGATTAGAATCTACTGTTGTAGGTGTCATGGGGAATGAACTCAGAATTTTCAGACAGGGTGAAATATTAATTGATATATAATATT
>CAJMAX010000012.1 GCA_905211505.1 uncultured bacterium
GCTAAAAGTCAAAAACCCTCTGGAATTTTTATAAATAAGCCGATATAGTCCTTTTGTAAGGAGCCGAAAGTATCATAAAAGTATTGCCGTTTCTGACCGGGTGTACGACAATCAAGGTGCCGGCTGAATTTGTGTATAAAGAGGTTGAAACACGGAATTTTACTCTTGCCAGCTGGCAAAAGGTTACCAATCCGGCTGCTCCTTATAAAATATATATAGAAGGCGACGGTTATGCCTTTAATGCCCGAGGCAAAGCAACACAAGACCAGACACCTCGCGGAACTTTAGTCCGTGAACTGGCTTTTGGTGACGACAGCCCGAATGTCATATATTTTGCCCGACCGTGCCAATATATTAAAAGTCCGATTTGTTCAAAAAGACATTGGACAACCGCTCGTTTCGCACTGGAAGTTATTAATGCTGAATATGAGGCAATTAAAAATATTGCCGACAACAATCCGGTTAAGACACCTGATTATGTTAATATGAGCTTGCGAGACGAATTACAAACAAGGTTTGACTTAGACGAGCTTAATAATTTACAGCAAAAGTACGGTGTTCAACAAACATCTGCTCTTAAGTCGCAAATCACGGCTTCGTCACCACAGTCAAGTTATGTGCAACCAATCTCATCTCAACAGCCTAATTCTCAACCATCAACTTGGGATAATACTTTGCGAAAAGCTGAACAACTGACTACCGCAGCTTTGGACGGATTGAGCCTTGGCTGGGCCGATGAATTAGAAGGAGCAGCAAGTGCTGTCGGTTATGGATTAGCAAGCCTAAATCCGCAATGGAATAAGACCAACGAAAGTTTCTGGGATGCAATGAAACGCGGGTATGTTAAAGGGCGTGACAATCGGCGTCAGGTTTTAGCCCAAGGTTTGCAAGAAAATCCAACGACAACAACGGTTACCCAAATGGCTGGCGCTTATGCTTCACCGATTAAGTTTTTTGGATATTCAAAAACGACACCTTTGGGAATTCAAAATAAGCTAAATAACTATGATGCTGTTGCAAATGGTATAATTTATGGTATTGGCTCGGGGCAGGATAATTGGCAAAATTATGCTCAACAGATCGGTATAGGTTTGGTTGGTAATTTTGCAGGAAATAGATTTGCAGCACAAGCCTTTGGTCGAGCCGTCAATCCGTTAATTCGAAATGCCTTTAGTACGGCAAGCGGTGAAGCAACAGGGTATGTTATTGACGGAATTAAAAATCAGTATCATAATTACAACAAATAATAATTGATAAGTCGGGAGCTGCGATGTTTAAAATAAATATTATGCAAATAATGAAATTTATTACAGCTGTTGTTTGTTTCAGTTTGTTTGGATTTGCTGTTTACTCAATGAATCAATCTAAAGCATCGCCGCTTCCTTTTTTAATATGTGCTTGTATACTCTATGTTGTTGATGGGATAATCTCACATATTTTAATCAAAAAAGGACATGAAAATTCGCCATACTTTGACCCCAAGCATCAATGGAAATATTTTGCCCCCATATATGCCGTTGTTTGTTTGATTATCATAGTGATATACAAGTATTTGTTATAATGCTGCAGGAATGTGTTTATGTCCAAGACTAAAAGTTTATTAAAGAAAAACGGCGATGTTGATGTTTAAGATAAATATTATGCCAATAATAAAATATATTTCAGCTATTTTTTATTTTAGCTTGGTTTGCATTTTATTTAGTTGGTGAATCTAAGGCATCGCCGCTTCCTGCCTTAATATTTATTTTCATGCCTTGTGTAAGAGGCAAGAGTGGAATGTTCGGTCAGTATATAGATATTATTTAGGATCCGTCAGCAAGATGATATTTTTTGCAATGCTCGCGATTAAAGTCTTGCGTCCGTTATGTGAGCATTTTCTCTTTATACAAATCGAAAAAAATAGCCATTTCTCAACCTCCAGTCATTGATGGCGAACGGTCCGTATTCTGTGGCTGGAAGAAAGGGCAATTTACATGGCAAAATTTAATTATAAATTATGAGCTGTTTCTTGAGTATCGTGAAGAAATTTTGATTATGAGAGAGTGTCTTATGCTGATTAGGAACTTGACCAAAAATGAAATGACAATTTAGTTACTTCACCATGTCACATTCATCTATTAAAATGAGTTTTTTGTTTTCTTTCGCGATGTCTCTCAAATGTTTTGTAAAGCCACTTTTAGAGAATATACCGTAGGTTAAATCATATCCTTTGAAATCGTCAACTTGGCATTTTTCCACCAGCTTTGCGTAAACATTAACGTCAACCGGTTTGTCGTCTTTGTAATATTTACATTCAGCCGCCAAAATACGCTTGTGGCTTTCATCAATGGCGACCAAGTCTATCTCTTCATCTTTGTTCCAGTATGCGCCGATACGAGAAAGAACAAAATCGATTTCTTTACATTTGCATAGTTCCGCAAATATGTTGCGGCAGATTTCTTCATAAACAAATGCTACGTGATTATCAATAAAATTGGATTTCAGCTTATCTTGTACAAAATTCAGGTTATCCAGCTCAAGCTCTCCTTTATAAGGAAAGACAAACATAAACCAAAAGCGGATAAATATATCTCGAATAAAGTATAATCCTTTACGGCTTTTTTCCGGATTTTTTTCGGTTACCGGAACACGTTTTTCCAATAAGTATAACCCCTGCAAAGTTTCCAGATAGGGACTTAATTTGTTGCCTTCCGTGGACATTGCCGAGGCTATCTCCGATAGTTTGTGATTATTTTGAGCTATTGCTTTCATAACCGAATAATAGTTTACCGGTTCTTTAACTTCCTTATTGAGTAAAAACGCCGGTTCTTCGTATAAAAAGCCGTTTTTATTAAGAATAACACGGGATATATTATCCGTTAAAGAATTTTTGTTGTCAAAAAATTCCAAATATTTTGGAACGCCGCCGGTTACGGAATAAAGCTCAACCACATCGGAAAAAGGCTTATTTTGATAATGTTGTCTGATATCAAAAAAAGGAAGCGGTGCCAATCGGATTTGAGATGTACGGCGACCATACAAGGGACTGTTTTCGGCTAAAACCTGCTTTGCCATCATATTAATGTATGAACTGCAGATAATGACCATAATATCTTGCTTTGATAAGATTTCATCCCATGCTTTTTGAAAGATTGAAGTGAAAGCGGGATTTGTGTTGAGCATGTACTGAAATTCATCAAGAACAAGCACTTTTGTATTTTTGCCAGGAACGGCCGCAAACAGTTTGAAGAGTTCAATCCAATCATCAAAATTAGCTTTGGCGATAAATTCCTGATTGGCAAATTGCGATAAACTTAAAGCAAACCGCTTCATACTCTGCGGCTCGGATTCTTCTGTCACCAAAAAGTACAGAGCCGGCTTGTCTTTAATGAATTCTTGAATTAAAGCAGTTTTTCCGATACGTCTGCGACCATATATAACAACAAAGGAATGTTTGTTGTTATATTCTTGCTTTAAATCACTAAGTTCTTTTGTTCTGCCGATAAATTCCATACCATCACCGGTATAATCATTTCATTTAAGATAATATAGATTAGACTAATCTCAATTATGTTGCAAGAGAAATTTTTCAAATATAAAAATATCAAACAATGCACATTCTTTAACATTTTCTTTGAAATCGGCAGAAAATATAGCGGTTTTAAAATGCTTGCCAAAGCTTGTGCGGAAAAATGTTAAACTTTGTCAGAAAGTACTACTTTGTTTAACATTTTATTTTTGTTTGTTAATAAGATACTTAATGGCTAATTAATTTTTATCTCTATTCCATAACCATGTCCAGTATCTCTATGAGCCGAGTATATTTTTTCTATTCCATTAAATTTTATATAAAAACCAGCTCCTCTATAAGGACCATCTTTTTCAGCACAGGCAAGTCCTACTTGTGCTATATACCCATTAAACTGTGGCATTCCTGTAATCAGCTTATCTAACTCTTTACTTACATTACTAAATTTTCCATTTGTTGAATATATTACATATATCCAAGACATTTCATCGTTTTCATCCTTAAACCATATCTGTGGATATATACCAATTATGTCGCAATAAGATTCAAATTTCATTTTTTCTTTTCTTATATAGTCTTTTACTATACTTACAGCCATATTGTTAAATTCATAATCGGACATCATTACTTTTTCATCCGTTGCAACAACCAATGGATTTACCAGTTCATTTGTTCTTATATCATATAAATTCCATTCATCATCGGGCAATGATAATAATGTTTTCTTGTTCTTTATAGGAAAAATACACGGAATTAAGTTGTGAGTAGTACATTCTTTGATAAATCTATCTTTTTCTTGTGTCGTCAGATTTTCATTTTTGCTATAACCAACATCAATTAAAACAGAAAATATTTTATTTTTGTAAGCAAATGACATATCGTCAAATTTCGGAAACATTGGCTCAACTCTTATCCAACTAAATCCCTTATGTTTTTTTAATCTCTCTTCTAAAAAACTACCTGTCATATTTCTTGCTTCCCAATAATCTTCTGTTTTATCAGGTCTATCTAACATATCCAATTTACTGTCATTAGTTGTATCTATTCCATTTACACCAGCTGTTTTTCTTTTCTCTTTTTCCTTTGTGTTTTCGTTCATATATCTAACCTTTTGCCCAGTAAGACTTTCCATATATTTTTCAATGAAAACTAGAATCAATGTGTTTCTGTTTGCAGGTTGTCCACTAAATATAGGCATCATTTGTAGCATAAGAATAAATCTCTCGTCTTTGTATATTCTTGCATCAAAGTCTTTATGTTTAATTATTCCTTCTTTATCAAGCTTATCTATAACTATCGTTAGGATAATAAAGCCTAACTTCATATTATTTTTTTTAAAGAAATTTTCTGTAACATAATACCATAAAAAAGCGTTGATTGCTTTTTTAGTATATTCTATTTTTAATACCTCTTGTGGCAAATATTTTATGTTGCTATGTACTATTTCAATTAAATCATCTATATAAGTTTCAGCAATATTCTTCTCCATTGTGGGGAGTCTCTGCAAATCTTCATACGCCTTTGCAATCCCAGGCATATCATCTGAAGATTTGTTATTCTTAATAACGATTAAAATTATTAAAATGCCTAAAACAATTAAAATTTCCATATTTAGCCCCTCAATATTTGCTCAAATCCGCATTGAGAGTCTATTATCATTAAATTTTACATTCAATATAAATTTTATGTGTTTCGCCGCATTCTGTCATTAATCTTAATTTTTTCAAAATCTTTTTCACTTCCTCTGTCGGAATGTATCTTGTCGGGTCGGTGTAGGAAAATCTATGGCTAAAAACTTTACTACGATAGATATAGGCAATGTGGGTGGAGCTGTCTCCATGCGATATTCGGTAATGAATTAAAGGGAAATCTTTATAAACAAAGCCGTTGTCCCATAGTTTTATTAGGTTACCGAGAGTTATTTTATCAATAGTATAGCCGTAATAAGGACATCCGAAGGAATTGATGACAAATCCTGTAAGCATAAAATTGGCACAAGGTCTATTTTTCAACCTATGCCGATTGTTATAAATCCATTCGCAATGGCTTAAAAACCAAACTCTATCTACTGTTTTCATCTTAAATCTTCACATTTTCCACGGCGTTGGCGAGCATTTGGTCGTTATAGTTAAAATAATGCTGCGTAGTGCTGATGTTTTTATGATTGGCCAGTTTCTGCACAATACAGATGTTCACGCCGGAATTGACCAGTTTGGAAACAAACAGATGCCGTCCCAAGTGGCTCGCACCCTGAATGTTAAATTTCCGGTAAACCGAAGCAAACATGCGGCTGATGCTGGCGCGGTTATAGGGCTTATTGAGCTTTTGGCTCGTAAACAAATAAGTCTCCGGTGTCAGGCTGTCTTTCCATTTTCTCTGTAAATACTTTAAATATTCGCAAAATTCTTTCTTCATTTGGCTGTTCATATAGTAGGAGCATTTGTTTTTACCTTTGTTCTTGTCGTAATCCAGGCAAATCACATCTTTGATTTTGAGATTGTCGGTAAAAACGTCCTTAACCTGCAAGTAGGCAAAATTGATAGAGCGCATACCGTTCAGGCTGCACAAAAACATCATGCGGATTTGATCGGCGTGTTTCATTCCGCTGATATAGGTCAGAATATCTTTGATTTTCTTATCATCCACAAAAACGTCATTAGTCATCTTATTTTCCTTTCACAACCGCCTGATAAAACACTTTATAACTCAACCCTTGGGTCAAAACCCCGATACCGCCTTGGCATTGCCAACCGTCTAGAAGATACACGTTCACATATTCCACCAACTTGTCTATGCTTTCGCTGCAAATAACATCATATTCCATAACGGCCTCCTAGTATTCATCGGCATACATAATAGTCAAAACGCGATTGGTAACCGCCGGATCGGTAGCATCCGGCGAGGCAAATTCAAAATTGCGGTCATAGTAATCAATTTTCCAGAAATCTTTTTGCCCTTAAAATCAAAAGCCCCGAAATCGTGTTCACCATACGGATCATCGCCTTCGTTAAAATCTTTGAAAGTCCTCACTTTGTTAAGAATGGTGGCAACGTCCTGCGGCATATTGCACGGATACCGGCGGTTAAAACAAATGTCACGAGCGAAGGATTAGCTCTGAAAGCATCGTTTAACGCGGCAATTTGGGCAGCATTACTCATCGCTCTTCTCCTCCAACAGATGGACACAGAGGTAATCGGTTAAGCCATCATGTTCGACAGCATAATCCCAAACGGTTTTACCGTGTTTGTTTTTGATATTCGGATCGGCGCCGTTATCAATCATAAAATCCAAAACCCGAAGCCGCATCATTGCCTGCGGATGTTTCACGACATAAATAAACGCGGTATTGCCGAATTTATCCTGCGCGTTGATATCCGCTCCGGCCTTGAGCAAAACCGCCAGTGTCTGCGGTGAACTCCGATGCTTGGCGGCAATGATAAACGGCGTTTCCTCATATTGATTGCAAGAGTTGATATCGCCGCCGGCTGCCAGAAATGCTTTAATTGCTTCCGGTTCATAAAATTCCCGGCATGCCCACATAAAAGGCGTCCAACCGTGCTTGTTATAAGGAGCATTAACATCCGCACCGATGTTGAGTTCGGTTTTAATCAGCTCCCTGTCCATGGCATAAAGTGCTTGCATTAAATTGTTGCTATCCATTTGAAACTCCATCAAAATCAATCAAGATTTAAAGATGGCACCCGGGTTACCATGCCGGGATTCTCAAGTCAAGCACTTTTTTTAACATTTTTTCATGTTAATACATTGATTCATCATCATTTATTTTAAATTCAATGGGTTGGAAAATGCAAAAAATCAATAAATATCCTTATAAAGCACAAGGACGTAAAATGAAGGTATTGATTGAAACGATAACCAGCCGCAGGGGATATAAAAACTTTGCCGATGAGGCGGAATTGGACGACTTTCTGGCGCATAACCATAACAAAATCACCGATTATCAGATTTTACTAGAAGATGATGACGGCTTAAATGAACAGCTGCAAAATGTTGCTAAACAATGTGAAATGCTGGAAAATCATCTTATTCAGCTGTTTTTTACTAAAGCCAATCAACATTCGGATTATAACAAACTTCTTTATGCGGCCGGTCGTCTTTGTGAAGCTGTTTCCGCTATAAAATCCTGCATAAAATAAAGACCAGAGCGGTATCTCTGGTTTTAACTTAATCACTCCATCCCATACGTTTGATAAATCGCCTTAAAGTTATTTTTTGTACCCCCATAATTCTGGCAATTTGAGCTTTGGGTACTTTTTTATCTAATAAATCTTTTATTCTTTTTGTATTCTTTGACAATTTTAATTTTTTGCTTTCTGCCCCAAATGGTCTACCTAATCTTTTTCCAGATGCTTTAAGATTAGCTAATGCCGATGAAGTGCGTTCTGAAATTAATTGTCTTTCTATTTGTGCCGATAACCCAAAAGCAAATGCTAGTACTTGTGATTGTATATCACTACCTAAATGATAATTTTCTTTTATTGTGATAATCTGACAATTTTTAGCAAGACATTTTTCTAAAATTCCCATAACCTCTAATAATGAACGCCCGATACGTGATATTTCACAAGTGATTATAATATCATTTTCTTGTAAGTTATCTAATAATTGTCCTAATTTTCTATGTTTTAATGCCTTTCTTGAAGATATTGTTTCTTCAATTAATTCATCAATTTTCATATTATTTTTTGTGGCATATTCTTTAATTTCATATTCTTGGTGCTGAACTGTTTGCTTTTGACTGCTAACTCGTATACATCCGTAAATCATCTTTTTCCCTTTTTACATATTTATCGGATATTCAAAGAGTTATAAGAAAAATATAGGGGCATTTTTATTGAACGATAAAATCAACCCTTTTTTATAGTTATTCGTTTTATTTTCTTCCGCCCGTTTCAAAAATATATAATGGGCATAAATGTCAGAAAAACTAAGGTTTTCAAGGAGCTTGATAAAAGAAAAATAATTTCTTTCAAATAGATAAGAGCAGACAGGAACATAATCGTTGGTTTGTGTATCGTATAAAAAACACCTCTATTTTGAAAGAAATTCAAATGAGTAAATCCTGTGCCTTTTTGGGAAACGATTATAAGTGGAGAAGAGATGACATTATAGAAAAAGTAAAAGAGCAAGCTCTTCTGCTTATTGCCGAAGAGGGTGTAGATACTTTTTATGTCGGTTCAAAAGGTGCTTATGAGCGAGATGCTTATAATGCCGTTTTGCAGATAAAACAAAACAATCCCGGCATCCGGATAGTCTTTGTTGCATCCGGTATGAAAGAGGTTAATGACGGGGAAAGATATTTTGATAGTTTTATATATCCTGATCGTGCCGCCATTGGCTATAAACGTTGGTGCATTGTCCACCGCAATAATTGGATAATAGAAAATACGGATTTTATCATTGCCTATAACCAGCTAAAAGGCAGAGCTTTTGATGTTTGTAAAAGAGCAAAAAATAAAGGTGTTATGGTAATTGAATTGGCAGAGATAAATTAAGTTTAATTTCTTATAGCAGGTTGAAATTATGAGAGTTTTGCTTATATTAGCTATTTTATTTATAACCAAATCTACATTGGCTAAACCTGCTTGTGCTGTTTGCACCCCTCCTGTTGCTCCCTCTCATATTTTAGGAATTCCTGAAAATATATTTTATATTTTACTGTTTTCAATTTTGTTTCTAATTTTTTGCATAACTCTTTATTTGTTTAAGCATAAAAATATAAAACAAAATAGTTCAAGTTCAGTTATGGAAAAGAAAGATGAGCTAGAAAAACTTTTTCGGTTAAAAGAAAAGGGAATTATTACAGAAAAGCAATTTCAAGAAAAGAAATCTAAAATATTACAAAATTAATTTATTTATATGAGGTATCAATAATGAAACAAGAGCTTGAAAAACTATTTGAATTAAAAGGAAAAGGTATCATTACAGAAGAACAATTTAATAAAAAAAAGAAACAGCTTTTAAATATTGAATCGGATGTTATGGATATACCTCAACTTTCTAAACAAGGAGAAAGGTTATTTAATGCTGATTATGATAAAATATTTAATTCGGCTCAAAATGCAATAAAAGCATTTGATTATACAATCTCCAATTCAAATAAAAACAAAGGAATCATTATGTTTGATACACCTAAAACAGGGTTGTCTTATGGTCAAACAATGTTAATTCAAATCTCAAAATTAAAACAATCTATATCTGTTTCTATATTTGGTAAATGTATTTCCTTTCAAGTTTTTGAATGGGGAGAAAAGAAAAAAATTACAAATAAGATATTTAATTATATTGAAAAGAATTTGTAATTTGAGGTGTAAAAAATGATTACAGCAGAGGAATTAGAAAAACTTAACGAACTAAAAGAAAAGGGCATTATTACAGAAGAAGAATTTAATCTGAAATGAGAAGAATTCTTAAATGATACTGCTGATGTTTCAGAAACCAGTTCTTCTGGTTTTAGTTTATGGGGAATACTTGTTGTCCTATCAGGACTTCTTACATTTTGTAGTATAATAAGCGGAGGTAATTCTGATAAAATATGTGGGTTATTTTCTGGTGATAAATACAGACCATCTACATTAGCCTTTTTATTTACTCCTAACGGGGATATTGAAATTGAATTTCCTAATCCAAATACTGGATGGGAATGGTCTAAATATGACCAGCAAAGAATTTGCATTAGTGGCAATATTACAAAGAAAAATTATGTTGTCGGCGACCAAGCTCCATATATTATATATAATCCGCGATTTAGTGGCTATGCTAACTAAATCTCTATAACCGTATATTTCCCGCTGTCATATTTTACGATAGCAAAATTATGTTTATTAAGGGCTTGGAAGACGACTATGGAGCCAATGTCTGATTGGTTGGCGTAGGAATTGAAGCTTGAGTCAAAGAAGCCTTGGTTGAAGCTTATTTCTGTAAAATAACAGATATTTACCAATGCAGGATTTTGAAACGGTTATTAAGCAAATGGTACCGATGATCAAAATTATGATTAATAAAGCAATTTTTAGCTTATTGGTTTTTCTGAATTTTTATATAAAACAGCGCCGCTATCAAGCAAAAGATTGGCAATATCAGGCTCTATACGTTCCAAGGTCAGCATTAATGCAGTTTTGCCTTGGCAATTAATCCAATTAACATCACAGCCCTTGTCAATCAGCATTCGCAGCACGGCTAATTTTGTTTCATCGTCCATATTTTCGTTCAAAATCACAGACATGACAGCATTAAAGCCGAAAATATCCGTTTTGTTGATTTCGCTGCCCTGTGCAAGCAGATATTCCAAAGGCTCTTTATTGGAGCAAAAGTAGCAGGCAACCAGGAACAAACTAGCACGGCGGTGGTTTATCGGCATATTGATATTAAAATTTTCCGATTTAAGCAATTCTTTTATTGAGTTAACATCATCAATATCAAGTTCATCCGTACATTTCGCCTGTTCAATCGGATGAACCGGCATATTTTGCAATCTCTCTTCCAATTTCTTTATTTTTTCTTGCATTTCGGCTGCTTGGTCAATAGGGATAAATCTGGAGTAGCATTCGTTCTCTGAGTTATAAATCAACATAAAATCTCCTTTGTCTTTTTGTTACAAAGATATTTATCCGGCAAATCGGTGATTTTAGTGTTGCTTTCAAAATTTCTTTGTAATAGGCTTCTATATAAGGAGAAATAATATGACCATACCCAATTATCAAACGTTTATGTTGCCTGTATTGAAATCTGCTGCCAAAGGTAGTGTTTATATTAGCGATGTTGTTAAACAGTTGGCTGATGAAATGCACATATCAGAAGAAGACAGAAAACTGACAATTTCTAATGGAAGCTCTTTATTATACGGTAGGATATCTTGGGCAAAAACCTATTTAATGCAGGCGGGATTGCTGGAAAGTGTTGGTCGAGGACAATTTACGATTACATCCGCGGGGGAAACCCTTTTGGCGCAAAATCCCAAGCAAATAAACAATAAAATACTGGAAAAATATCCTAGTTTCAATGCTTTTAAGCAAAGGAGCAAAAAGAAAAAAGATAACGCTGAAATAGCTGATGGATCTGATTTGGACGAGTTATCACCGGAAGAAGCCATTCATCAATCTTTGGAAAGTATAAATTCATCATTAGCAAGCGAATTAATGGGAAAAATATTAAAGGCTAACCCGACTTTTTTTGAAAACCTGATTATTAAATTACTAATTGCCATGGGATACAGCAACAATACAGATGAAGGCTGGGAGCATACCGGAAAATCCGGAGACGATGGTATAGACGGGGTTATTAACCAAGATGTACTTGGCGTTGATAAAATTTATATACAAGCAAAACGCTATGCAGATAAACACCCGGTTTCTTCAGGAGAATTAAGAAATTTTATCGGAGCATTGGATATGTGCCGTGCAGTAAAGGGGGTTTTTGTTACAACCTCGGAGTTTACGACAGATGCAAAGAGTACTGTCAAAAAAGCATCTAAAAATATTGTGCTCATAGACGGCAAACAGCTTACACAATTGATGATAAAATATAGTGTTGGCTGTAAAACAAAAGAAGTCGTTAATATTCAAAAAATTGATGAAGATTTCTTTGAAGAAAGCTAATTAGGATAAATTCTTTATTTATTACGGATAAATATCTATGTAGCAAACAGCTATAAATCTCATCATATTAATTTGTCTTTATAGGGAATGCCTTAAATTGCATTCCTTTTTTATTAAAGAAGCTAAACTCCTCTCAACTGGTTTATTTTTCTTCTATTTTAAGAGAAAAACAAAGGAGCTATTGTTAAATTCCGTCTATTATAATAGCTATTTTATTTTCTATTATAATACTATTATAGGGCTTTAAAATCGCTCTCAATCCCTTGCTACGCAACACATTCCGCAAAAAGCAAAGGAAATAACGATTTCCCTTTCGGGAAATAACGACTTTCGGTAACGGAAATAACAACTTCCACCGGTGGAAATAAGAGTTTCCGTTTTAAGAAAACCGGAAATAACCGTTTCCGATACCTCAAATAGGTGGAAATAACGATTTTCGGCAGGGATTTTGTTCAAATAAAAATCCGGCGTCCTTCTTCAATAAATATTTGTGAGACAAATTTTTATGAGGAGAAAACATGAGCAAAAGCAAAGCTGAGCTATCCATAACCAAACGTTTGCTATTGGATTTCATTAAATACAAGACCAACAATAACCATACATTTTTTATGGGAAACGATAAAATCGCCGCAGCCCTCGGATTAACGGTTAATTCCGCTAAAGTGATGGTAAACGAACTGATCCGCGAGGGATACCTTCTAAAATCCACGGATACCCATGACCGCAGAGTGCTAAACCTCTCCGGCAAACCCTACTTAACCATCTCTTGCGTAGATTTAAGCAACATAGATAAACGCATCCTCGCCCAAGAAGTCCTAAACTACCAACGCGATGCCGAATATTACAAACAACAATATGAGCTGGAAAAGGCTAGGGCTGATAGATTAGCGGAGGATTTAACGGTATTGAAGCTAAGAAATAATTAAAATCGGGAAGCATAATATCTTGACCTTCAATCGTTGTTCCTGTATATTGTAGCGTTTATACAATATGTTATGGACCGTGCTTGAAATTATATCTTCGAAAGGAGGTGAAAGAATTGTTAGAATTATTGACGGCTTTGTCTTGGGCATCAAGAGCAAAAACTTGCTATGATTATACTCAAGCCAGAAGTTTTAATGATGTATGCTTAATTACGGCAAATTGCATCATAACAGAATGCTTGATTTATCAAGCGAAACAAAATATTCGCAATCAATGCTGCTATCCGTATTATTGGTAGATTGCTTGAAAGGCAAATGTTATGATAATCCATAACTAGAAAGAGCGACATATCAGGTGCCGCTCTTTTTGTTTAGTTAATTTCAACTAAATTTTGTATATTGTCGTCATCAATGATTTCCTTTATTTTATTTAACAATGTTTTGAAACCAGCCATTTCGTTTGCCGTAAGAAATTTTATGTTTTTTCTAATGTTCTTTTTTATCTTCTCATCTAAGTCTTTATAGCTTTTGATGCTATAAGGATCAGACTTGATTTGTTGTTTTATGAATTTAGCCTTTGTTGTAATTGTAAAATAGTCTTCTAAAACAAATTCTGCTGAAGCTAAGCAATTTTGCGTCTTAGGATAAGTCAAATAATAAAAATTTTTATTCTTATATATATGGTTATCGTTACAATCTATCTGTCCAAGATTGATATTCTCATTGGTTCTACATGCTTTCAAACAGCTTCTTATTCCATCAAATCCACCTTTATCTTTATCAAATAAAACTATTATTTTCTTATTATCAGGAATACCTATTTGTTTTAAATTTTTTATAAATTCTTCAGCATTAGGAGCACCTCCAAAATATAACATTTCTACATCAAGTGGATATTCTGTATAAAAATATGTGATAGCTTGTTTTACATATATGACATCATCCATACCTTCAAATAATATTAATGGTTTAGAGGAGTTCATAAAAATATTTTGTTCGACGACTGTCCATAATCCATTTGTTAATTTATTTATACATTCTTTACGAGATTCCGATACTATTTCGCATCTACCATCATTGTTTTTAGATAGCATAACAAGATGTTTAGATTCGGCACAATTTGTGAGGGTTGGAGAGTGTGTCGTAATGACTATACTTCGATGCTCTTGCGATGATTGTTTAGCTAAATTATAAAAATAATTTTTTGCAACAATATGCAAGTGTGCATCTGGCTCATCCATCAAAATCAAAGAATTTTCCGTACCGACAATATCAAAGGTAGCTTTAACCAATAGCTTTTTCTTTTCACCTTCACTCATGTGCTCTGATGGTATATTGTCGTTATTGAATACAACTGATACATCTTTTATAGCACCTGTTGTTATTCCTTGAGATAGTATGCTAAATATACCTTCTGCGTTATAGTTAGTTATATAAGGGTAGAAAAAATCAATAGACATACTAATCAGTGGAGATTTCCCAGGATTTATATTTCTTATAAAAAGCTCTAAAGGAGAGTTATGTTTCAATTTTTTTATCTTAGATGGTTCAAATTCTAAATAAATATCTAAAACTTCATCTATAATTAACTCTTTCCTCAAAAATTTTTGTGCTTCTTCATTACCTTCTTGAGCCTTAATGATGAATGCCAGTAAGGCGATTCCCCAATACCTTTTATCAATATAAACCATATTGTTTTTGGGGGCTAAGATTTTGCTTAAGGAGCGGAGATAATTATTTGCAAAGTATTCATAGTATGTTTTATATAAACGTCCATCTTCTCCGCTATACAGAGCGATTATATTATTTGGCAATAATGTCTGTGTTTTGAGAAATAATTTACTTTGATTAAGGCCATTAACTTTATATGTTTTAAAATCTTTCTCACCATATTCATAGTCTTTTGTTATTTCAATGATATTATCATTTATTGAATATCTAAAAGTATATGAACTTTCTATAAATGTTTTATCTTCATATAATTCAGCAAAAACTCCGCTTAAGAGCTCTAAAATATTACTTTTACCGCTACCATTATTACCTATAATAATACTCAAGTTTTCTTGATTTTCAAAATTAATGGTAAAATTTTTTAAGTTTTTAAAATCTTTCACCCAAAGAGATACTAATTGCATTAGTTAAAAACCTCCTTTTCAAAATCAGAAAGAGCTTGTGAACGCAATTTTTCACTTTCCTCTCGAAGATTTTTAATTTGCTTTTTTCTCAAGGTAATTTCCTCAACAATTTGATTTTGAATATCCAACGGAGGAAAAACAAAAGGAAATTTTAAATATTCTTGTCCATTAATGTTTGGTTGAGCGGCTACTCTTTGTGTTATCTTTACCCATTTTTTATATGGAGATGCTTGCGTATAATATAAAAGATACATTGGATTAACATTTGAGTTTATTCTGTATCTTACTAAATACCCTGCAAATATACATTTCCCATAGCTTGTCTTATACAAAAAAGTTTTACCTACCGTTGCTCCTGAACGAGCTATTAAAAAATCATTTTCTTGTAACAAATAACGATTATCCACAACTTCTGGATATACAATATCATTATTTAAAGAACCGTCATCCTTAATATCAGTAATTCTTACGTAGCGACACCCATTATTGATATTACTTCCTTTGACATTTGCTCCATAAAAAGGACCTTCTGTCACTATATCAGCAAAAGGTATAACATCAAAAAAAGTACCAAAATTCTGCGAGTTTACAATTTTTCCCCATTTATCTAAATTTTTATATTCAACTGTTTGAAATAAGCTGTTATTTGTTGATGGTAAATTCGCTTTAATCCCTAATTTAGCCATTAAATAATCATCTATGGATTGTTCCATTGTATCTGCTTGATTTTCTTTATCTTTAGCCCAATTAAGTAAAGCATTATACTGAGCCACCAATTCTTTTTGTCTTTCTATAGAAGGAAGCGGAATTTCAATATTGCATAAATTATTAAATCCTAATGTTTGCCTAACAGAACCTGTTGTATTAGCTTTTATTGCTTCATTAAAAAACTTAGTTTTTATTATTACATTTAAATAATCTGGCAACAATGCATTTTTACAAGAAAAAACAACATAAGCTGGACTTATATATTCATTATTTTGTTGGGCTGATTTCAATCCTATTGAACCAACATTGACTCTATATGGATTATAGGCGAACCAGCCATCTTCAACTTTTTTATATGGTTGATTTATATTTTTTCCTTGTTCTTCATATGCATCAAATAAACCATTTTGATTATTAACACCCAAAATTTTAAAATATTTATTAGGATACTTAAATAATTTTTCTTTTTTATTCTGTTCTGTTAAATAATCTTTTAATTTTATAACAACAAATTGAGAACAAACAGACTTACAAGAATACGTTTTTACATCCCAAAAGGACAAATCTTTTGATTGAACAAATCGTAAAAATTCAAAAGAGCTTTCCATTATGCAACTTCCTCACGCTTAATTTTTGTTGCATCAAAGGAATATTTATAAATCTTTTTATTTGGAGTATTCCACATTTTATGATTAGACTGATACTTTTTAAATTCTTGCAATACTTCAATTAATTGATTTTCACACTCATTACCTAGTGTATCAATTCCAGCTTTTTGAACATTAGCAATAGGAATCTCATAATTAAAACGTTCTTTAATTAAGGATTTTATTTTACTAGCTTTTTGCTCTGCAATCTCTTTCAGCTTTGCTTTTTTCTCTTTTGTTGGCAATTGTTGAGCATCTTCTTCTTGAGTAGCAAACTTTGTATTTACCTCTTTGGTGGCTTCATCCTTTATTTGATTATACAACAGTTCTTCCTCTTCTGTAAATTTTTTAAAGAACAACAACGACGGTTTAACTGTTGCACCAGCTGCAACAAAAACATCTTGTGGAATTGAAGTTATCATTAAGATTTTAGCTTTACCTTCAACAAAATCCCTACATTTTTGTAAATTTGCTCCATTTAAAACCCCATCAGGAAGAACAATTCCCAATCTTCCGCCTTTTTTCAGAAGATTCAGACATCTTTCTATAAAAAGAACTTCGGTTAGCTTTGAACCAATATCAAAACGCTTATTAATTGCTTTACCGACATCGTCTTCAGTCAATAAACAATCTTTGTACTTATCTCCATACTTATTGATGTATTGTTTTATAGCTTCTTGGTCTTGTAAATCCTCCGTTGTAATTTTTACATCATCTCTAACCTGTGAACCAAAAGGAGGATTAGTAACAATTACATCAAATCTTTCTTCAAAAATTCCATTAACATTTAATAAGCCGTCATGGTGATGCACTCCACCGTGACCATCGCCATGCATAATCATATTCATTTTAGACACTCTAGCCATACGAGGGTTGGCATCTGTTCCATAAATGCAATTATGAGACAAATTATACATTCTTCCTTGCGAATTTGAGATAGACAACTCATCATTAAGTTGTATTGCTAAGGTATTATAAGCACTTTGATTATCAGAGAATTGCTCTTTTACTTTTTCTTTTTGTTGCTTGATATCATTTTCTATCTTTTCACGCACATACTCAAAAGCTTTAATTAAAAATCCACCTGAGCCACAACATGGATCGCATATAACTTCACCTTCTTCGGGATCTAACAAGCCGACAATATAATCCACCAAAGTTCTCGGTGTAAAAAATTGTCCTAATTCGCCTCTAAAGGTTGTCCCTAAGAACTTTTCAAAAGCAATACCTTTAACATCATCACTTGTGTTAGATAAATTATATTTTTCTAATTCTTTGACTATTTGTTTAAAGCTATATTCCCTTATTTTTATGGTCTCATTTGGCTCAAACAACTTATCTGCTTTGAATTGCTGTTTTGTTAAACGAAATAAGTATTGCATATAAGAGACTTTATCCGCTTCATTCGTTATTCCAGGCTTAATATTTGTCTCATAAAACTTTTCTTCTTTTTCAAATTCTTCTTGTGAAAATTTTAATCCTAAATTATTCTGTCGTTCATAACGAATTTTTATAAACAAAATTTTACTAATTTCATCAAATGCCGCTTCAGGAGAGAGTTTATCGTTATTGCGGATAATATTATGACATTTTTGTAACAATTTAGCAAATTCATCTCTTTCAAATTTCTTTAACTGATTTAATGTCTCTGTTATTTTCTTTTCATTATTCACGTCTTTAGCAAATGGAATATCTACAATTTCATCAAGATCCGTTGGAATTGTTTCTTGATTAACCTTAAAAAAGCTTGTTTCTTTCTGGTTACTTGTTACAAAGAATTTGGCACCAGCCCATCTGGCATAGTTACACCCTTGATAATAATCTTCTTTTCTAATTCGAACATTTTCTGCCTTGCACTCGATAACAATAAAAGCATTTTTACTGGCAAGCTTATCTTCTTTTGATTTCCAAATGACAATATCAGCCCGAGCTTTCCCTTGCCCTCGTGAAGCATTCGAAACGGTTAATTCTTCACTCATTTGCTCTAATTTGTATCCATAATGATTCATGAGATGACAGACAAAGCCTTGACGAACTTGCTCTTCAGGTGTTAGTTCAAGCCATTTATCTCTAATAAAGGAATAGATCTTATTTTTTTCTATTTTAACTTCATATGTCATCTTATCACCTAATTTTTAATCAAATTTATTTTACTTTACTCAATACAGTATAAAAAGCAAGTTTTGATTGATTTTATTAACCTAATGTCCTTTCATCTCTTACTTCCCCTCTATCTCTTTTGCCAGTTTATTAACCAAATCCATATCCCTGCTTTTGTAGGCTTCGAGGAGGGGGAGATAGTAGCGGGAGCTTTTGCCTTCGCCGATGTAGGGAATGCGGCGGATACCGTCGGCTTTGTCTTCTTTGCGCATGGCAAGCAAGGTGGCGTATGAAATCCCTAAAAATGCTGCCGTTTGCTTGATATTGAGCCAATTTGAACGCGCGGCAATGTCAAATTCGTCCTTGTTGATTTTGGCATCAATGCCGTCCGCGCCGACATTTTGTTCGTAAAACTTGGCTTCCTTAGCATATCCGCTTTTGTTCAAAGCGCTGAGAAAACTCTTAAATCCGTCCTTGGCCGTCTGGGTGATAAACGGCGCAAAGCTTAAATTTTGTATTTTGACTTCCGGCTTAAATTGCGTATCCTTAAAGCTGACTTCACGGAAGAAGGTCAGGTATTCCAACACACTTTTTTTCCGGAACAATACTCTCGTCAAAATTCACTATTCCCTTAAACAGGCAGTTCCGGATTTCCAGATGATACAAACCTACGTTACCGCTACCGTTAAATCGCCGCATATTGAGCCGGCTGTTCTCATTAAACACGCAGCGGTCAATTTCCACCGGAATGCGGGTGTCTATCTCGTCAAAGTTCAGACTACCGTTAAAAACACAATTGTTAAATTCTATCGGTGTGTCCGGTGTTTCGCTTCGCAGGCGCACATTGTAGGCCTCTTCAAATACGCAGTCATAAAATCCGACACCGGCCGGCGGAATGTCAATTCCATCATTAACGCCGAAACGGCAGCCGATAAAATACAAAACGCTGATATACGGTGAGCCGGTCTCGCTGAATAAAGCACCGGCCGCAACCACATTGCCGAAGTCAAATCCCTTAAAACAAAGCCCGACCAGACTTCCTTGCAAAAATACCTTAATGTTTTTAAGTTCCCGCCGGATTGGTAATTTTTCATTGCCGGGTATCAGGTTATTGATGGCCGGCACGATGTCTTCTTCAAAATTATAATCATAGGGAACGTACTCTTTCCCGTCCTCGCCGATATATTGCAAAATCTCGCCTTTTGACTGGAAAAGTCCCTGTTTGAAATTAAAATGCACCATGCGCCCTCAACAATTTCCTACTTTCTTTTTTGCTAGAATAATCGCAAACAAGTTTAATTTCATTTAATAAAATCATACTGATTCTGCGATTCTTTGGTTGATTAAAACAAAATTATCCGGTTTTAAGCAAAATCTTACAAAACTTTTTACCCCGCTATATCCACACATATCCATTTAAATACAGTTAAAATCGAGTTTCGAGAAAAGCCTTGAAAAACAATCTGTTGACTTGCGTTTTGTTTTTCTCTCATACTAACCATGTCAGGCAGCAATGCCATAATTTAACGATTAAACTGAAAGGGAAATAAAATGACCGTATTAACTTACATTATCGCTTCTTTGCTGAAAAAATATCGTTTCAAAAAAGAAGCAGAAAACCTGAAAAATCTTTTCAACGCCGCCCGTTTTACCTGCTAGGAGAAAAGTCATGCATTATCGACTGGTTGCCAAAACCGCTGATTTTACGCCGGAAGAATTGCTCAATAAATTGCAGGGATTTATGCCGGTAACAAACGAGGCGGTTCATCAATACGGATGTTGGAAGCTTGCGCGTTATGCCGATTTTGCAGCATTTGCCGCCGATGACGTGGTTTATGTGACAGACTGCCATAATTAACTGATTTTCTAATAAAATTAAACATTTAACCTCAATGGCTCGGAGGAAGTACCAAAGTGCCATACAGAATTATTATGCTCTTTTTTTTAACGAAAACCCTACTTTTGAAAGGAAAATTAAAATGAAAAACTTTTTGGAAAAATATAACGCTTTTAAGATTGAAACCTCAAAAGACGAAGGCAAGCTGACTTTGGAAACGGCCAAAGAACGGATTTTGAAACTGTTGACCGATAATATCAGAAACTTCAAGGAAGACAGCTGGAATTTGCAAAATCGGATGAACAAGCTGATTATTGATACGGAAAAGAACTCAATTTTTACGCTTCGTCTGGGCGGCAAACGCATTGTCCGCTATTCGTTGGATTTGCTGGATACTCAGCAGAAAATTAGCTTCTTGTTTGATTTCTACAACAGTGTTGAGGCCAGCGAGTTTAATGAGGATATTACCGACTTTTTGGCCAAAGAGATTGATAATGCCGCGGTACGCAAAAAAGAAGCCAATGAGCGCCGGAAAAATAAGAAAAAAGCCGAACGCGAGCAAAAAGCCAAGGAAAGACAGGAAGAATATGCCCGAAAAGTAGAGGAAGCAAGGCAGAAAACGCTTGCCGCCGCCGAGCCGATGCTTCATGAAATGTATATACAATCTGAAGCTGCCCGCCAAAACGAACAGAATCAATATGTTTCTGAACGGGTTTAATTAAAAGTGTCCGGGGCTTATCAAAAATAAGCCCCTTTGCAATAAAACCAGGACAAAACAATATATTAGATTGAGTTCGATTAAGGGAAAGATAAAATGACAATAAGTTTAACCGAAGCATTGAGAAACATTGCGTCCGTCCCCAAAACCGAGGAGGAACTGAAACAAGGTGTTCGCAACCTGACAGGTTTTGCAAGGTGTATGTTATCAATCAAACAGGAGATTAAAGAAAATGAAAGCCGTCATACTGACACGTGTGTCAACCAAAATGCAGGAAGAGCGATTGAGCCTGCGCGCTCAAAGTAAGCGTTTGGAAGAATATGCCGAAAGAAGGGAGCTTGATGTTATCAAACGCTTTGAAATTATCGAAAGTTCCACCCGCGGCGAACGTAAGCGTTTTATGGAGATGATAAATTTTTGCAAGAAACAAAAGGAAACCATAGCGATTGTGGCCGATACGGTTGACAGGGTGCAAAGAAGTTTCAAAGAAAGCGTGCTTCTTGATGAACTGATGCGCCAAGACAAGATTGAGCTGCATTTTTATCGGGAAGAGATGATATAAAACAGCAAATCCACCTCGGCCGATATCATGCGTTGGGACTTCTCGGTCATGGGCGCCAAAGCCTATGTCTTGCAGCTTTCGGAGAATGTCCGCCGTTCTACGGAGTTGAAAACCCAAAACGGGGAAAGATGCGGCGTTGCGCCGCTCGGGTATGAAAATTATGTTGACGAGCGGGGAAAGCATAATATTCGCCCCAAAGAACCGGAAGCCGGTATCATCAAGCAAATATTTGAACTTTATTCTCTCGGTAAGATGAGCATATTGGAAGCCGTGCATTTTGCCGATTTAATGGGACTTAGAACCAGAGCCGGCAAAAAACTGGTCAATTCCAGCATCTACTATATATTGGATAATCCCTTTTATTATGGCGAGATGAAAACCAAAAGAGAAATTATCAAACATGTTTATCCGCCGCTGATTTCGCAAGAGCTTTGGGAGCAATGCCAAAAGCAAAAAGCTTTGAACAATCATAATGGCGCGGGGCTGAAATACAGCCAAAAGCCTTTTGTACTGAGAGGCTTAATCACCTGCGGAAGAACGGGAAGGGTTTGTCCCTGCGAAGATCAACTGAGAAGAAAATACTATTCGTGGGTGGTTTGTTACACCAAAACCGGGCAGAGGCGATACATCCCGGAACAAGATGTTTTAAGTGCGATAGAAACCGTCCTAAACCGTATCAAAATACCGGATTCCTTAATAAATCCGCTTTATGAAGAGATTAAAAATGCTGAAATTTCAGAAAAACAATACTGTCAGCAGGAAATCGGAAAACTGAGACAGGAACAGGAAAAAATGAAGGCAAAATTGATTTGCGTTTGGACGGAGAGCTTGACCGAGAAACGTTTGAAACCAAGCGTAATGAAATCCAACTCAAAATTGACCGTATGGGAAGGAAGATTAAAACCTATGAAAAGACGGGAAATGCCTTCACTTCAACGATATTAGATCTCATAAATCTTGCGTCGCAGGCCGGAAGAGTATTTGCCAAATCCGATAATCTTGAGCTGAAGCATCTGTTGTTAAAATTTGTTTTTAAGGAAATGATATTAACGGAAGGAGAATTGACGTATGAGCTGAATTTTCCGTTCAGCGAGTTTGAAAAAGCGTATTTTTACGAAAAAAGAAGCCAATTTTTCCAAGGCTCGCAAGACGAGGAAAACCAAGGCTTTGAGGATAATAAAACGGATGAAAACGCAAAATCGTTTGGGCCGAAAATTGCTCTTAAAAATCAAAGAGTTGCGTCAAAAAACGCAACTCTTCTCCAGTCTGGCTGACCAAGGTTTATGACCTTAGGAAAAAATACGAGCAGGAATTAGCGGAAATGTACCTTATTATTAACGGCATGGATGACGATTTGCGGCAGATGATGACGATAGAAAAAGGCTAGTGCTCAATATTTTTATTATATAACCAACAGCAGAAGGAAATAATAAAAATGATTAAAGACTTTTATATTTGTCTGGACAATACAGCACTAAATTATGCACTAAAACATTTCAGCAATCCGTTTACGCGGATAATGCGTTGCTATACCGGCCTTGAAGTTGAAATGATTGTCAAAACAATGGAAACAAACAAAAGCAAAAATTTTTATACGCTCCGTGCAATGCAAAACAAGATATTAAAAGGCACCATTAAAAATCTTGAAGTATTGGGTACTATTTTTGAAA
>CAJMAX010000013.1 GCA_905211505.1 uncultured bacterium
TCTGAACTTGTTTCAGAATCTAAAATAAAGAGTCATACCAAAAGATTCTTCGCATACGCTCAGAATGACGGATACAGTAGAACACATGTTTGTCTTCAAAACCAACCTGACTGTCATACTGAGGCTTTAGCCGAAGTATCTAATAAACAGAACAGTAATAAGAGATTCTTCGCTCGCCTGCTCCCTCAGAATGACCGTATGTATAACAAAGCAGCATTCACCCTTGCCGAAGTCCTCATAACCCTCGGGATAATAGGTATTGTTGCGGCATTGACAATACCTGCTATAATTACAAACTATCAAAAAAAGGCAACTGTTGTTCATTTACACAAAGTTTATGCTCAACTTAAAAATATGGTGAAACTTTCGGAACTTGATAATGGATCTATGGATGGTTGGGATTTTCCTAACGGTGATCATAAAAAAGAAAGAGAATATTTAGAACGTTATTATCTACCTTATCTTCCAGGTGCATCTATAACTACATATGAAAAATTACGACCGCTCATCAAAACTTCTTTTCAAGGACTTAATGCAGCTCAGCTTGGACAGATTTATTCAAATCCTATGATTTTAAAAAATGGAGAAATTTTGTCTATATTTACTGCTGTAAATTCTGGAGGATATATCTGGCTTTTTATGGATTTAAATGGTGTGAGTGGCCCAAATCGTGTAGGTCGTGACATCTTTGTTTTTCAAGCTCGTGATGTGTATAATGATAGGACTGAGCTTAATTTTTGGGGTAGTAGAGCTACTTCACGTGAGGAATTAATGGGGCATTCACTTTCTGAAGATGATGGAGGTGTTAATAGAAGTTATTATGCATGTTCAAAAGAGAATAAATACGGGTATTATGCGCGTTGGTATTGTGGTGCTCTAATAAAAATCGATGGATGGGAAATTAGAAATGATTATCCTTGGTAATTATTTATGTGGCAGTGTTATTATGAATGTGCTGCCGCAGTTTAAGTTGCTTTCAACTTCTATTTCCCCGTCGTGAAGTTTTATAAATTCTTTTGATATTGTTAATCCAAGACCTGTTGAGGCATCGGTTTTTGATAATGTATTTTGAATTTGATAGAATTTGTTAAATATTTTTTTATGGAATTTTTTGTCAATTCCTATTCCGTTATCTTTAATTTTTAAAGTAATGTTTTTATGATTTTGTTCTGCAGTTATTTTTATTTCAGAATTTTCTGGAGAAAATTTAATTGCGTTCCCGAGAATGTTAAATAGGACTTGTTGAAGTTTTATATAATCACCATTAAAAATTATTTCTTGTTCTATATTTTTGTGTATTTTTATATTTTTCTTTTCAAAGAGAGGATTTAGTATATTGCAAACTTCGTCAATTAAAGTTGTAATATCTATAGTTGTGATATTAAGTTTAACTGTATGAGATTCAATCTTTGAAATATCAAGAATTTCGTTAATCATTGTCAAAAGTTTGAGTCCGGAAATTCTTATATCTTCCACATACTCATATTGTTTTTCATTCAGTTCTCCAAAAATTTTATTTGACAAAAGTTCTGAAAATCCAATAATCGAATTCAGCGGAGTCCGTAAATCGTGTGAGATATTTGCTACGAATTCATTTTGTAGTTTTTCATTCTCTTTAATCTTTTTATTTTGTTTTTTTATTGTTTCATAAGCTTTGTTAGTTTCGATTATTCCATTTTGTAAAGCTTCTACCTGCATTTTTAAAACTTTAGAAATTTCGATGTCCTTTATTAGATTAGAAATAATAGAGGCACAGGTGTTAAAAATGGTTTCTTCATCTTTGGTAAAAGCTGTATCTCTTGTGATAACAATAAGTCCTAATACGGCACCTTTTACAATAAGCCTTTTTACAAGGATTTTTGAATTTGTACCCAGCAATGTATGTAGTTCTGATACAGGTTCATGTTTTGATGTGTCATAGATTTGAGAGGATAATTCATTCCCAATTTTTATATTTTCATGTGTT
The DNA here is from genome assembly GCA_905211505.1 of uncultured bacterium. Lineage (GTDB taxonomy): Bacteria > Cyanobacteriota > Vampirovibrionia > Gastranaerophilales > Gastranaerophilaceae > Zag111. Next base: position 1,967 of record CAJMAX010000013.1, read on the forward strand.
GTAAAATTTTTTTCGAATTCCAAAGAAAGCGTATTGGGTGTCAGGTAAAAAATTGCAGCAGAATTAAATTCTATAATTCCACTCAAAATCTCGAAAATTCTATTTGGATTTTGGGAAAAATTAAATTCATAAAACTTATTCAGTTTTTCTACTGCATTTTTAAACACATCTAGTCCATTTCTTTATAGCCGATATAGCGAAGATTTCTATAATATCCTTCAAAGTCCAAACCGTAGCCTACTACAAATTTGTCATCTACTTCAAATCCGTAATAATCGGGTTCAATATCGACTTTTCTTGTGATTTTTTTATCTAATAATGAACAAAATTTAATTGATTTTGCATTAAAATTGCAGTGCATAAAGTCCATTAAAAATTTTGCAGTTAATCCTGTATCTACAATATCTTCTATAATTAAAACATTTTTACCGTTCAAATCAGGTAGTTTAATGTCTACAGCGTTGACTTTTCCGGAAGTAGTAGTTGAGTGTCCGTAACTGGAAAGTCTGATGAATTCCATTTGCAAAGGCATATCAAGATTTTTTACAAGGTCTATTGCAAACATTACGGCTCCTTTTAGGACACAGATTGCCACGACTTCTTCACCATTGTAGAATTTATTCATTTCGTCAGCCAGTTCTTTGATTCTTGTTTGCAGCTGTTCTTCGCTGAATAGCACTTTTAAATCTTCAATTTTAATATCCATTATGCCCTCTTTCTTTTTGTTTTTTATGATTCTTTTTTATAAAATTTTATAATGTGTGTTGGTCTTTTTATTACTTTTATTTTATCACTTATTCCTAAACCTATTGCCCAGAAAATTTCTTTACCTTGAGTTAAAAATAGCAGGTTATTTTTTTTGTGGTTTGGGATTTTTTTTGAATTAAGATATTTTTTTAATTTTTGAGTTCCTTTGAGTCCAAATGGTTGAATTATGTCTCCATCTTGTCTTGTACGAATTTCAAAATCTATACTTAAATTTTCAAGATTTATGTATGCAAAATGTTCAGTTTCCTGTGGATAGTTTTTTACGGTTTCTGTGTATTTTTGCAGTTCAAAAATGTATCCGCAAGAATTGTAAATACCTTCTTGGGTAACTTTGATTGTTGGCAGGGTTTCTACTTTTTTATCAATAATCTCTATGATTTTGTCATTTGTGAATATCCACAAATTTGTTGTAAGAGAACAGGTTTTTCCGGATTTGGAATGGGCATTTTTGAGGATAAAATCTTTGATTTTTAAAATTTTTGTTCTATCGTAATCCAAGTTATGTTTGATAAAAAGGTTATAAACAATTCGGGATTGAACAGAGGAAGAAAGCTGTATAAACTCTTGAGTTTTTAGTTTTTCATTTTTTGAAATTTTGTCAAATATCTGTTTTATGTATTCTTCAACAATTTCAGTTTCTTCTTTTGCGACAGTGGAGAGTGTGGAAATTGTTTCAATAATATTTGGATTGATTTTTTCTAAAATAGGAATCACTTTGGCTCTGATGAAGTTTCGTTTATATTTTGTATCATAATTTGAGCTGTCATTATTAGGAGTTAAGTTATTTGTTTTACAATAGTTTTCAATTTCATTTCTTGTAACTTCTAAAAGCGGTCTGTAATAATTCCCGCGGTTTTCAGCGATTCCTTGCAACCCTGAAACACCTGTACCTTTACAGATTCGATATAGCAAAGTTTCCACATTATCGTTTTTGTTATGTGCTGTAAATATAATTTTACTGTTAAATTTCTCAGCACAAGTTTCAAAGAAGTCGTATCTGGCTTCTCTTGCAGCGGTTTCTGTATGTGGTATGTTTTTGTTTAATTTTTCACTGTAGAATTCTATGTTCTTTTCTTTACAGAATTTTTTGCAATTTTTTTCTTCTGAGTCGCTTTCAACTCCTCGCCAATTATGGTTAAGATGGATTGCAATGATTTTATTTTTAGTGATTTTTTGTAGGGAGTCCAGCAGGCACATTGAATCATAACCGCCTGAAAAACCTACAAGAAAAACTTCCTGAGGTTTATTCAATTTATGTTTTTGCAAAAATAATTCAATTGTTTGATGAATTTTATTCATAATAATTATTGTTCGATTGCAGAATGTTTTTTGATACCTTCTCTTAATTCCACAACGTCTGTTCCAAGCTGTTCTAGAGCTTGCATTGCAAGGGATGTTGGTTCGGTTGTTATAGCCCATAAAAGGTCAGAAGATTCTATTTTAGTTTTATTAGCCTTTTTGGCATGCTCCCAGGCTGTTTCCAAAACTCTTTTGGCTCGTTTGGTGAATACTATTTCATTTTCAAAGTATTCATTTCCGAAGCCAATAATTTTTTCAACAACGATTCTGGCATCTCGAATATTAATTCCTAATTCATTAAGTACTATTGCGCCTATACCTGTAGCTTCTCCTATTATACCCAGCAGAAACATTTCTGTTCCTACTATGCCTTTACCTAATCTTCTGGCTTCTTGTTTTGCGAGTCGCAATATTGTAAGGGTTTCCGGCATTTGTTTTTCTATTGGTTTTATTATTCCATGGGCTAAGTCATCATCATTGATTTTTAACTCTTTAAATATGTTGTAGGCAACCCCTTTTTTAGTTTTTAGCAGACCAAGAATCATATGTTCCGGTAGAACTTCAGATGAACCTAGTTCTTTTGCTGTTTGAAGAGCTAAACTCATTGCTGTAAATGCATTTGGTGTAAAAACAATTTGTCTGCCTTCGTATTCAGCCTGACGGGATTGGATTTTTGATAATTTTTCTTCAAAAAGTTCTTCTGTAACACCAAAATCCGCCAATATTTTTGTAAGATTAGAATCTTTATCTTCCAGTATTGATGAAATAATTTGTTCTGTACCAAGAATTTCATAACCGGAGGTTGACAGCTTTGATACAGCTCTTTCAAACACTTTAGAGGATTCTTTGTTCTCAAATAAAGAATCCGTTTCTTGAGTCAGATTTACTTCCTTTTCTCTATTTTCATCAAGTTCAGGGTGCATATCTTGTTTGGTTTTGCGTTGAACGAGTTTTTCGATTAGCGGTTTTGATTTTTCAATATCAAAATTTAAGTGTTCCAGATATTCAGAGATTTTGGAATGTTTGTCGTTTATTGCAGCAAGAACAAGATGTTCGTAGTGAACAGTTGGACTTCCGGACTTTTCAACAAGATCCATTGTTTGCTGCAAGATTCGTTTGAAATCTTCACTGAATGGTATTGAAGAATTCATATCTGCCTCTTCCATATTCAAAGTAAGATATATTTCTTCAGCCAGTCTTTCGTAAGTAAGATTGTATGATTTGAAAATTTTTGCACAGAATCCTTTTGTTTCTTTTATCAGTGCAAGTAACAAATGTTCAGATAATACTTTATCAGAATGGTCATAAATTGCTATATTCTGTGCTTCAACTATTACATTAAGAGCTTTTTCAGTGAATTTTTCAAACAAAACATTATTCCTTATTATTCTTCGTCATCTTCTTCGCTTGTAGTATCAAGGCTTTCAATATATTCTGAAACTTTTTCGAATTCTTCATCATCTTCAATAGTTTCAAAATAGCTTTCTTCACCTTCTTCTGTGTATCTCATAAGAACAACTTCCGGTTCTTCATCTTCTGAATCTGCTTCAAGTAGCAATGCATATTGTTTATTTTCAAACTCTACAATATCGTATAATTCACATTTGATGACTGTGCCATCATCATCTGTAATTTCAATTAAGTTTTCATTTTCTTCTGTCATGTTTTTCTCCTTTATTTTTATTTATTTCTTGCTAAGTATTGTTCTAGTATAATACAAGCACTTTCAATATCAACTAATCCTTTATCTTTGCGATAGTCTATTTTTTTGTTTCTGAGATTTTCTTCTGCAGTATCTGATGTCAGGCGTTCATCTTCAAAAATTATTTCATAGTCTTGAAGTTTTGATGCGAATTCTTCGCAGTTTTGGGCTTGAAACCCTTTTGAACCGTCCATGTTAAGCGGAATTCCAACAACGATTTTTTTTACATTGTTTTCTTTTGCTATCTTGTATATGGCTTCAATAGCTTTATTTTCCGGCTCTCTGGATATGTATGAATGCCCGTTAGAAAGCATTAAAAGGTAATCGCTTAGAGCAATGCCGATTCTTTTTGTTCCAATATCAAGTGCCATAACTTTATACATTTTTCACCCACTTTTCTTCAATATATTGGATTTTTAACTCAATTTCACTATCTGTCAAATTGTGGATATTGATATCTTTGTTGTATTTTATTGTCATCAAATATTCATAGATACTTCGTTTTATAATACTTTCGAATAATTCCTTCAAAAGTCTTTCGTCTTGAGATAGTCCATAGACAAGTGAGGCTTCGTCATCTTTGCCTATAGAATATTTTATGTAAGCTGACATTATCAGTTTTTGTATCCATGAAGCTTTTTCTTCCGGATAGAAGATTTTTTCTATATGTTTTTCTAATAATTCATTTAAATTGTTGTTTGTTTTTAATTCTTCTAAGAGTTCTTCAAATTCATCGCTGTAGTTTGCATCCAAAAACCAGTGAGAAGAAATTTTCATTTCTGAAAGTTTATCAATGATTAAAGAATTATTTTTTGCAGGTATAATTTGCTCTTTTAGAATTTGTTCGACAGATTCGATGTCAGAATCTATGTCTATAAGCAGATTTTTCCAACAAACATACTCATAAGGCAGTTTCCAATCATTATTGTTTCGTTCAATTGTAGTTTTTTCAGCATTGTTTAAAATGGTTTTAAATGCTTCCGGTGGTATGTCTACAGTTTTTTCGTCACGCAGAAATCTTTCTAAGATTTTGTCGCATTCAAACTGGGAGATATCAAAGAAACCAAAGCAGTCTTTAATTCCTATTTCATTATTTATTACTACAGAAACAAATCTAATCCTGTTATCATCTGTTTTTCTTGTGAAAATCAGTGCTTGGTCTCCGCGACCGTCAGGATAAGTTATGTAAAATTTATTTGGTTTACTGTTTGATAGAATTTTTTTGTAAAAGTCTTTTGTGTTATCTTCTCTTATGCCTGAAATTTTTAGGGTAGAGAGGCTTTTTCTGATATTTTGATACAATTCTCCTTTTGAGACTTTTTGCATTTCTTCCAGTACATGCAGTGCTAATTGAGATTTTGTCTTCCCAAGAAGGTGTAATGCTTCCAACCCTGCAGGGCTGTTAGGTTCTGATACAAAAACAGGAATCAGAATATTCGCCAGTGCATCGTCAGAAAAATCTTTGCCGAATGAGTTTAGTAATGTTATTTTATCTTGTACTCTGATTGAAGCCAGAAAGTCCATAAAGTCGATTTGAACTTCTGGATTTATTATTGCGGTATTCAATAATTGTTTTGTGTTTTCATCTAGAATGTCTGTGGAATCTCCAAGATATTCTTCACAAGTTTCGTAAGACCAATCAGAATCAAGTTCCCGCAATAGATTGAGAATAGTTATTTTAACTTCACTTTGGAGATTTTGATTTTTTAGAGTTTCCCATAATTTATTTATGAGTTCTTGTTTAGGGGTATAGTGTTCCAAGAGAAAACAAATAACCGGAATTTTTTCAATATTTGAATTTACAAGCTCTTTAAACAAAATTTTAGACAAAATTGTTTTATCTTCTTGTCCGTCAAGTATTTCAAAATCTGCAAGACAATTTTGAATATCATTAACTGAATGGATTTTTGATAATAGATTTGTAATAGCTGATTTCAACTCAAAAGGATTAAGTTGTTTAAATTTCGAGCCTGTCATAAAATTTTTATCTAGCCTTTCCCCAAAATGCATCTAAAATGTGTTGAGCTTCAGCAGATGGCATTCTGTCTTGCAGAATCAAGTATTGTACGGCTATCATTGTACATTCTGAACAAATATTAACGCCCGGCCCTTGAATCATTTTTATAACTTCAGTGTTTGGGCGTCCGCAGAAACTGCAATACACTAAATCATTTGAACTATGCTTATCATCTTTATTGGTTTCATCTGCAGAATGTCTTTTGGCTCCGAGACTGATTACTTTGTCTTCTGACATATAATTCTCCTTTTTACTCCCTTATTGTAACTTAAATTAATTAAATTTGCCATATTTTTATTATTAAATTATAATTAGTTTAACAAGAGCTTAACATGTTATGAGGGATTTAGATGAAGAAAGTACTTTTGATTGCTAGTATGCTATGCGTAGCTGTTGCATCCACAGCCTGTATAAATAATTTAGCTGTTCAGGATTTGAACAATAAGGCACAATCTTATATGGAACAGGGTGATTATACTCAGGCTATTGAAAGACTTAAGTCAAGTTTGGATTTGGATTCTTCCATATTTGAAACTCATTATAATTTAGCGGTTGCTTATACTAAAGCTGAAGATTATGTTAATGCTGTTGATGAATATAAAAAAGCTTTAAAAATAAAATCTACAGTTCCCGATTTGTATTTTTCACTGGCGACTGCGGAAAATAATCTTGCTGTAGATTTAGAACAGGGAAGAGTTCGTATGAATGATGATGGTTCTTTGTATACTCCTAAAGCTGATGATATTGATTTTTCACAAGACTATAAGCTTTCAGATAATGCAAAACAGTTTGTAAATGAATTATTTGATTCTGCTATTCAAAATTATCAAAAATATTTAGAGTTGAATCAGGATTCTAAAGATAAGGATTCTGTTGAATCTCAAATTAAAGTTATTTCAGAACATATGTCACAACAGCAAGAACAAATGGCAGAATAAGAATGATTATTCCTGCCCCTAATGATATTGCATTTAATTTGTTCGGGATTCCTATTTATTGGTATGGTATAACCATGGCAATGGCAATTTTTGTTGCAATGGTTGTTGCTAATAAGCTGTATAATATTATTAATAAGGGTAAAAGAACTGATGTTATTATAGAGTTTGCACCATATATTATTTTATCCGGTTTGTTAGGTGCTAGATTGTATTTTTGTTTTTTGAATCCGGATTATTACTTTTCACATCCGCTGCAAATTCTTGATATAAGACAGGGGGGACTTTCTATTCACGGTGCGATTTTAGGCGGAGTTATAAGTATGGCTGCTATTGCAAAAACAATAAAAGTTCCCGTAATGAGTATAATAGATTCAATGTCTTGTGCTACAATATTAGGTCAGGCAGTAGGTAGATGGGGAAATTATTTTAATTCAGAAGCTTATGGGCTGCCTGTTGTGTCTCAACAATGGGGCTTATATATTCCGGAATCAAAACGAGTTGCTGAATTTGCGGATTATAGCTTGTTTCATCCGACTTTTTTGTATGAAAGTATCTTAGATATATTCGGTTTTTTTATTTTGCTAGTCGTAATTTTAAAATTTGGAAAGAAATATAAAGGATTACCATTTTTTACATATTTAACAATATATTCTGTTATTAGATTTTTTATTGAACAAATAAGAGTCGACAGTGCCTTTAATATTGGGACTTTCCATATTGCAGAGATTGTGTCTGTAGTGTTATTTATAGCCGGGATTATAGGAATAATTTTTATCATTTTAAAAAATAAAAAATAGAGACTTATATGTTACAGATTCTTCTGTTCTAGGCTCGTACCCTGCTAGAATAGTATCACTTACTTTAGGTTATAACTTGTAGCGAATCTACGTGTGTACTGCGCCTCGCGCTAAACGGCACCGCTCACAATTAAATCAAAAATTCAACATTTTTGCTTATAATTGTTCGTCTTTCGCTATGCTCATGCCTCTGCTCGGCTTGCCCTTGCGGAGCTGTGTTTGTTGATGTCTAGAGTAAATAATTGGTGGTATCTTTGCGACGTAGTGCTATCATTTCTGGCATGTTTTGAAATTGGCGAATGTTTCTTTACATTTGTTTATATTTCATAGAAGTCAAGCAATTTTTGACTATAGATATACTTTATATATATGAAGTATATGAGGAGAAGTGAATATGCCAGAAATTAGTTTATGTTTATTTGATTTAGAACATTTGTTTAAATTATTTCCAAAAGAAGATAAGAAACTCCGGCAACGAGTATTAGATTATGAGCGTAAGACGCAAGAAGATATGGCTGAAAACAGGTATAGATTGTTTAAAGATTTTGGCTATGAAAGTGAATTTGAAGAAAAAACTCTCGTTTAGTTTTTTAATTTAGAAAAGAAAAGACAGGAATTTGTTCCTGTCTTATTTTTATTAGACTCAATTAATAAAAATATTTTAGTGTTGTACATCTGTTCTTAAGATGCTTCTAAATAATTCTATAAATGCGCCTACAACAGCTCCTGTTATAAGATAGAATGATGTAGGACGAATGTGTTTAGTAACAAGATTATAAGCATCAATACATTTTTTAGCAGTTTGTTCAGCTGTTTTTGTGGATTCTTTACATATACGTTTGAACTCGTTAATTTCTCCAGGATTTTTTTCTTGGAGAGTTTTTAATGCGTTTCTGATTTTTCCTGGTTTTACTCTTTCACCCTCTTTGATTCCGTCAAACATTTTTACAAAAACATCTTCAGCTAACGATTTTTGACTTTTTATACTTATGCTATCAAGATATTCTGCAGTTTTCGGGTTGAATTCTCTTTTTTGTTTGTTAATTTGGTTGATAACTTTTTTGTATTCAGGATTATTTTTTTCGTCAGGTGTTAATGGATGATATTTTAAAACTCCTCCGGTAATTCCTCCAATTAAAGCTCCTTGAGCCATTGGACCTATACAACTACGTCTTTTTTCATTATTTTCTACTGCATATACTTTCATCTCTACGAATCCTTTATTCGGCTTTGTTAATACTATCTTGGGTTAAGCCTGCTAAGATACTAATCACTAACTTAACTTTTGATTTATATAATAAAACTTGCACTTAAATATTTTACTTGAGTTATAAAAACTCATAATAAAACTGAGTAATCAAATTTTATTTTTTTTGCATTATAATCCAAGCTTATTTCTTTGTCAATACTCTTATTAAATTTAGTAACAACATTATACCGACTAAAGCCAGAGTTAGAAAGAAATCGTATATTATTGCATTGTGACTGGCAAAAAGGCAGGCCAATCCCCCTGCAATGATTGCAGCACTTGTTAGGATTACAACAGTTTTCTTTTGTGAAAAACCTGCATGTAATAATTTATGATGAATATGTTCAGCATCAGCAACAAATGGAGATTGCCCTTTGCATATTCTTCTTAAACTTGCGTAAGTTATATCAATAATAGGTACCGCAAGTACGACAAAAGGAAGTAAAATCGCAAGAGTGGCGACTTTCATTACTCCTGTAATTGAAATTGTTGCAAGTAAAAATCCTGCAAATAGTGCTCCGCTGTCTCCCATAAATATTTTTGCAGGATTAAAGTTAAATGTTAAAAATGCAAGCATAGATCCTGCAAGAATAAACCCAATAAGAGCGCTGATAGGGTTAGGTGGGGTTAGTGTAATTGCAAGGATTGCAAGTGTAATTGCATTAACTGTTACTACTGATCCTGCAAGACCATCAACGCCATCAATGAAGTTTAACGCGTTTGAGATTCCTACAATCCATAATAGTGTGATTGGATATGAAAACCATCCCAAATCAATACCGCCAAAAAATGGAACACTATTTATTTGTACACCTAATAGGTATACTATTGTTGCAATTGAAATTTGCATTACAAGTTTAAATTTTGCACCAAGACAATATACATCATCGATAAGTCCTAATAAAAACATTAATGAACTGCCAAGCAATATTCCGGACATAAGTTTTCCGTAAGGATAGTAACTCATCAGAACAAGACACAAAAAAGTGAGCATTGTACTTGCCCATATTGCAACCCCGCCTATTCTTGATATTGGTTTAGTATGAATTTTTCTTTCATTAGGAATATCAACTAATCCTTCTTTTTTTGAAAAATTTATAACCATAGGGACTAAAAATACCCCGAAAATATAGGCTATTACGGTTCCAATAATATGAGCATGTGTTAATTTAATAATCATATTACAATCCTTAATTGTGTTCGTACATATTTATTGTACATGCTAATTTGTTAAGCAGTGTAAATTTTATATTAAAAAAGTCTGAATATATTCAGACTTTTTTAATCTTAATTATGATTTTTTACTGATACAGAGGGTGTTTTTCACAAAGTTTAAGAGCTCTTTCTCTTAAATTGTTTAACGCAGTTTCATTATCGGAAGCATATACAGCTGAAGCAATTATTTTTGCAACTTCTATCATATCTTCTTCTTTAAAACCTCGTGTTGTTACCGCAGGAGTGCCTAGTCTTATCCCACTTGTAACAAAAGGGCTTTGCGGATCATTTGGAACAGTATTTTTATTTGCAGTTATTCCAACTTTTTCTAATACATTTGCCATATCTTTGCCGGTTTTTCCTGTACGTCTTAAGTCTAGTGTCATCAAATGGTTTTCAGTCATTCCGCCGACAATATCCAGACCCTCATCCATAAGTCCTTGAGCTAATGCTTTAGCATTTTTTACGATTTGTTTTGCGTATTCTTTGAATTCAGGTTTTGAAGCTTCAAGTAGTGCAACAGCTTTACCTGCAATAATGTGTTCTAATGGACCGCCTTGGAGTCCCGGAAATACTGCTTTGTCAATTGCTGCTGCAAATTCTTCTTTGCACATAATTATTCCGCCTCGAGGGCCTCTTAGAGATTTATGAGTTGTTGTTGTTACAAAATCACAATAAGGAGCTGGAGATGGATGTTCTCCTGCAGCTACAAGTCCTGCAATATGTGCGATATCAGCTAACAATAAAGCGCCTGCTTCATCTGCAATTTCTTTGAATTTTTTGAAATCAATAACTTTAGAATAGTTGCTGGCTCCGCAAATAATCAATTTCGGTTTATGTTCAAGTGCCATTTGTCTTACGTTATCATAATCTATTTCACCGTTTTCGTTAATTCCATAGCTTTTGACATCATAATATAGGCCTGAAAAATTAACAGGAGAGCCATGAGAAAGGTGACCGCCGTTAGATAAATCCATACTTAGTACTCTATCTCCTGGTTTCATTGTTGCCATAAAAACAGCCATGTTAGCTTGAGCTCCGCTGTGAGGCTGGACATTTGCATGATCCATATGAAATAATTCGCAAGCTCTTTTTTGTGCAATTTCTTCTATTACATCAATATGTTCACAGCCGTTATAATATCTTTTATGAGGTTTCCCTTCTGCGTATTTATTTGTTAAAACGCTTCCACAAGCTTCCATAACTGCGAGCGATGTACAATTTTCACTTGCAATAAGTTCAATTGTTTCTTGTTGTCTTTTTAATTCTAATTCAATTTGTTCAGCTACCAGCGGATCAACTTTTTGTATATTTTCTATATTCATAATACTCTCCCTTTTTGTATGTATTATACAATGATATTGTTAGTTGTCGCAAATTTGTGAAGTTCTATAATAAATATTTGGTTTTTAAGTTTATTATTTTGTCGTATGATTTAAGAATGTTGTCTTTTAGTTCATTGTCGTTAAGTGCTTTTTTGTAAATTTGGTCTATTATATCAAAAGTTTTTTTATCTGCGAATCTGTAAATAAATATATTAATTCCTGCTTTTATACCCATTTCACAGGCTTCAACATCTCCAAAATCAGAGACTCCTTTCATTACCATATCATCAGAAATTATTACACCTTTGAAATTTAAATTGTTTCTTAAATAATTCAGGGCATTTTTGCTTAATGAGGTTGGAATTTTGTCTTTTTCAAAACAAGTACAGTGTAAGTGTGCAGCCATAATCATATCTATTCCATTTTCTATAGCTGCTTTAAATGGTTTTATGTGAGTTTTTTCCATTTCGTCAATGGATAAATTTATTTCAGGGAGCGTTAAGTGGCTGTCAGCGTTTGCATCCCCATGTCCGGGAAAATGTTTTACACAAGGAATAATTCCATTTTTTTGATAAATATTTGATACTATCTTTTCGGCTTTTATAACATCCTCAGGGGTAGATGAGAATGCTCTTTCTCCAATAATAGGATTGTTCGGGTTTGTATTTGTGTCAATACACGGTGCAAAATTTAGATTAATTCCGTATGATATTAATTCTTGTGAAATTTTTTCCGTTTGAGTTTTTAGAAATTCTTCACCCTTTTCAAAGGCGAATTTTGCGGACAAATATTTTTTACCATTGTGAATGTTTTCTGTTCGTTCTACTCTTCCGCCTTCTTGATCTATTGATAAAAAAGGTGTTATTTTGGCGGTGGACTTTATTTTTTTTACTAATGTTTTAAATTGTTCAGTGGTTTGAATATCTTTTGAAAAAAATATAACACCTCCTAAACCGTGTTCTAAGGCTTTGTTAAGATAGCCGCCCTCAGTTCCTAGGATGAACATTTGATATAATTTTTCTTTTAAGTCTGCCATTTTATCCTTTGTAAATCAGGTTGAAAACTTCTGACAAATCAAGAAGTTTCCCTGATTTGATTACCTCTTGGATTCTGTTATGAATTTTGTCTAAATCGTTTTGAGTCGGAGTCTGTAATTCTTTGGGAAGTTTTACATCTCCTGTCGTTTTGGTATTAATGAAGCCTTCGTTTAATATTAAAAATTCTTTATATAATTCTAAAATTTTTATGTGTTGCGGATTTATTTGATAGTCTTTTCCAAGATAATATTTTATATCTTTTTTTAGTTTATTGAAAAATTCTATTGAATAATCAGCTTCTTCAATAGTTTCTGCTTCATCATAAGTTCCGCCAAAGCATGGATTACCTTCAATTTCAATATTGTCTCCTAGAGATTTGATATAAACTGCCCACAGCAGACTGCCAAGACAGAATCCTACATTGTTATCTGTTATATGAGTGATTTGCGGATACATCATTTTGAATTTTGTTTTCTTTTGGTTAAAATTTTTGAATTGATTTATTCCTGTATATATATATTCTATGCTCATAGAAAGAATTGTTGTATGTTGGGCATATCCGGGATCAAATAATACTGAATGGAGTTTTGATTCTGTCATATTATAGTACCTCTGATTTTTTATTTTTCTTTTTTAAAACTTTGTTTTGATATTCTTTATCATATTGAAATTTTGTACCATTTACAAAGCTTTTTACCACGCTTTTTGCAAAAGTGTTTCTTGCTGACCAGTAAGAAGTATGTGCGAATAGTGCTGAGCGTTTAGACCATACAGAAGAATTATCAAAAATAACCCCTGTCGGGTTTTCTATTTTTAGGTCTAAGAGTTCTTCCAGCTGTGTAACTGTAAGGTTTCTACTTGATGGAAATCCCAGCGGATCTTCTTTAAAGTTTACAGTCAAGAAATAGATACCGTTTTCATAAATATATTTTGTTAAATATTTGTTGTAGAAATTTAAGTCATAGTTGGGGTCAGCCATATCTGAATAAAATAATGGTACAGGGCTTGCGAAATTAACAACTCCACGCACATATCCTTTTGGTGCGCAGTATTTTTCTGTTGCCTGATTTATATTTAGATAATTTTCTTTAAGCTTTTCATTATTTTGGTTTAGAACAAGGTGACCCGTATTTGTAATTGCACCTATGTTACCTTTATTGTATGACAATGCAGAAAGACATGTATCGTTTTGCGGATTGTCATGAATAAATTTTAAGGTTTCCTCGTCTGCATTTAGAGCCTGAAATAGTTTTTCAAGATTTATGTAAGGTAATTTGTACATAAGGTACTGGTAAGTTACAAAAGAGCCTGCTGAATATCCATATAAAATTATGTTTTGTCCCTTGTCTGCTTGTTCTTTTACCCTGTCATTAAGCTCATCAAGAATCGGGAGCATGTTGTGAGTTTTTTGAACCCAGATTGCGTCATGCAAAAATTGTGTTAATAAACTTCGGATTTCATAAGCAAGTGTGGAACTAAAAGCTTTTGATATGTTTATTCTGTCTTTTACAAAATCTAAATCTGTTTTACTGTTGTAACCCCAGAAAAAGATTTGCGGTTCACTGTTTATAATTAATTGGTTTTCTTTTGACCAATTTTTTATAGTCTCATCTTTTTCAAAATTCTTCTTCATTACAGGATGAAGTTTATTTACTCCTTTGATGTACCAGTCTTTCATTTTTGTGTCATTGTTGTTAGAACCGTTTATGTACATAAAGGTAAGGTTTGTTGATTGAGCAGAGACTGCTGTTTGCACAAGTAGTAGCGCACATAAAGTTAATAAAATCTTTTTCATAATAAGAATTTTAACACAAGATAATAAAAATAGTTAGCAGAATTATTTGGCTGTTTGTAATACATATCTTGCTGCCGCAGTAGCTGGTATTACAATGCTGTCATGAATTCTTACAGGATAAATATCTGTCATATGTTTTGCATCATTTTTTACTACGCAATTATTTTTGGTAATTGAATTTGAACCTGTTGAACAGGATACTTCTTTATTAGGTAGATTTGTACCGTTAATATCGATAAATCCGACACAATCAGAAAGAGTAGTGTCACTGCCTGTTGGATATGAGTCTTTTATTGGAGCTTCAATAGGTTTAGAACATCCGTTTATCAGTCCTAAATTTTGATAGAAAGCAAATATTGATCCATCAGACAAAATATATGCATGAAACTGGTTTATAGTACTTTGTGAATATAAACTATTAAGATAGGGGCTTGAGATTTCATACTTTTTATCAGAATTACCTTTTTGCATATTTAAATTAGAAATTCGATTAACATAAGTTATACCTGTGAGTGTTCCGTTTAATATTGCACAAATAGATTGTGTAGATTCCGGGTTCTCTGAAGCTGCATTTGCTCCGCATTGAGTTGTTATCCCTGCATAATCAAATCCATATTGAGCTTGTGACATTCTCGCAGCTTGACTTAATGTCGATATTGTTTTTTTTAATTGCGAACGATATTTTTGGGCGTTTGTATTTGCAATTAGCGTAGGTATGGTCATTGCTGCTACAACTCCTATTATTCCGAGTGTAATCAGTATTTCAGCCAGAGTAAAGGCTTTTCTTCTTTTATGTTCAGTGTTATCTGTCATTTTTGCTCCTATTGTTAACTTATTAAACAAGATATTGATTTATATACCATGATATTGATTTATAAGTCAATAATATTAAATATTTAATTTATGTAGTTAAAATAATCAATATGATAAAAATTAAACTTCGGGAATTGATGTGGGAAAGAAATATTTCAGCTGTTCAAATTCAAAAAGAAACAGGTATTAATGCAGCAACAATTTCAAGAATTATTAATAAAAAACATAATAATTTAAGTTTGGAAACTATAGATAGATTATGCGATGTTTTAGATTGCAAGATTCAAGATTTACTTATTTATGAGCGTGTAAATAAATAATTTTTATAAATTGTTTTAATTATGCTAAAGTTATTTTATGAATGATTTTTTAATAAGCCTGCTTGATTGGATATATAAAAAGAGATGTTATTTTTGCAGAAGTTCAAACGAGTCTGTAAAAATGTGTTCAAAATGCTTTGATGAACTTGAGTTTTTACCGGTACAGGTTTCCAGAAAATTTAAAGGGGTAAATATTTACTGTGCAGGGGTTTATTCAAAAAATCTTCAAAAAATGATAAGAGGTTTGAAATATCATAACCAGAAGGATTTAGCTTATTATCAGGCAAAATTTATGTGGCAGTACTGGAAAAGGCTCGGGGTAGATGGAAATTTTCAAATTGTACCTGTTCCAATTTTTCCGAAACGAAAAAGGCAAAGGAAATATAACCATATGGAGCTTGTGGCGGAGGAGTTTTCCAAGCTGTCAGGCTATGATGTAAATTTTAAGTTAATTAAGAGAATTAAAGATACAAAACCGCAATATAAATTGAATAAATCTCAGAGAATATTGAATCTTACAAAAGCATTTGAGGTTGACAGAGCTGCATTCACTCCTGGCAAAAAACTGCTAATAATAGATGATATTTGCACGACCGGTTCAACGTTTGAAGAAATGATAAAAGAGTTTAATAATGCAGGTATTTGTGATATAACCTGTTTTGCAACAACAACACCGTGGGAATAATAAAAATTTAAAAGAAAAATGATAATTTCAGAATTTGCAAAATACTTACAAGAACATAATGATGAACTTTTAACCCGTAAAACTACGGCGTTGAAGCTTTTACATGAATGGCTCAAGTGTGTTATTAATAAAAATCCTAAGAATAATATTGATAAAATTGTTCATAAAGAAATTTTGTATTGCGAGAATTCTAATGGAGATTATGTTATTATAGGAAAGTCAGATAGTGGCAGGGTGCTTGTTTCTGCACTAATAAAATTTGCAAAGAGTTACGAAAATTATAGCCATGCAAAATGGCTTCATCTGACAGAAAAATCATATCAGGAGAAAAATTATGACGAATAATGAAAATGAAGAATATATAACAATAAAGCCTTATCGTCCTGAGCCAGGTGGTAATCAAATAAATTATTACAAAGATGGATTTTTGTGTGTAAATGTTGAAATGAAAGGCTTGAATATTAAGTTTAACGGTGATGACAATGTTGTTAATATTGAACTCCCCGCGAATTTTTCAAATTGTGCAATTGTCATGGATGGGAATAATAACACTTTTAATCTGAAAAGTACTAAGCATAGAACAATTCGTAATACAACATTCGGACTCGAAGGAGGTTCAACAATCAATGTTGGTTCTGGACTTTCTGTTTACCGTGATACAAATATTGTTGCGAAAAATGGTAAAACAATTACGATAGGTGATGAATGCATGTTTGCCCGCGAAATTATGATACGCAATAATGACGGGCATGTAATTTTAGATAAAAAGACAGGAGAACTTCTAAATCCTCCTGAAGATATTATAATTGGAAACCACGTTTGGATTGGAATGCGTGTTATGATATTTAAAGGGGCAGTTATTCCAGATGGGTCTGTTGTTGGTGCAGGTTCTTTGGTTAATAAAAAGTTTGAGGAAGAAAATATTCTTATTGCAGGCTCTCCGGCTAAGAAAATTCGTTCTGATATAGAATGGCGCCGTGAAGATTTTGCAAAGTATATGGATAATAATACCAAATAATTTTTGGTAGTGAGGTCTATTATGTATAGAAATACTTTAACTTATCGCTTTGCCTTGCTTGCCGGGATTTTTACGGCATCAGTAGCTATACTTTCATTTTTAGAAATATTTTCAAGCAGTCAAAATTGGGCCTATGGAGTTTTACTGCCGATGGAGCTTCTTATTTTACCTGCTTCGGGTATGTGTGGGTTGGTTCTTTTGGTTTTAGATATTATTTTTAAAAAGCAGTTCAAGCCTTTTAAGTTTAATAATAAATTTTCAATCGTGTTAGAGTGGCTTTTGATAGCAGGATATGTATTTGTTACCGGATATATGATTTTGGGTATTATGCAGTCTTATTTAAATACTCCCAAAGAAGCTCTTTCTATTTTGGGGATTTATTTTGTAGCCGGTGCAGTTTTTGCTCTTGTTGTAAGATTTATTGCGTTTAAAGTTTCTGAGCGAAAATAGGATACCTAAATTTAACTCTATGTAAAGATTATTTTAAAACTACCCTAAAGAGTTTATTTATGCTATACTTACAATAAGATTATAGACTGGAGGGAAGAGTATTGACTCAGCAAAATATTTTTGATCACGGGAAAATCGTTCCTGTTAACATAAGAGAAGAGATGAAACGTTCATATATTGATTATGCGATGAGTGTAATTGTTGGACGTGCGTTGCCGGATGTCCGTGATGGTTTGAAGCCTGTACACAGACGTATTTTATATGCAATGAATGAACTTGGGATGTATCCGGATAAGCCGTTTAAGAAATGTGCACGTATTGTTGGTGAAGTTCTTGGTAAATACCACCCTCACGGTGATAGTTCTGTTTATGAAGCTTTAGTTCGTATGGCGCAAGATTTTTCTACAAGATACTTAATGGTTGACGGGCATGGAAACTTCGGTTCTGTTGATGGTGACGGGGCTGCTGCAATGCGTTATACAGAAGCACGTATGCATAAAATTACTCAGTCAATGCTTGCGGATATTGATTGTGAGACAGTTGAGTTTGAACCTAACTTTGACGGTTCATTGCAAGAGCCTTCAGTTCTTCCTGTCAGATTGCCAATGTTATTGTTAAATGGTGTTTCAGGTATTGCTGTTGGTATGGCAACTAATATTCCGCCTCATAATCTTTGCGAAATTGTTGATGGTACAATTGCATTGATTGATAATCCAAAAATTACTATTCCTGAACTTATGGAATATATTAAAGGACCTGATTTCCCAACAGCGGCAACAATTATTGGTTTAAATGATATTAAGCAGGCTTATGAAACTGGTAGAGGTTCTATTAAGATGTCTGCAGTTTCAGGTTTTGAAGAAATTGCAGGTGGCGGTGGTCGTCAAGCTAGAACAGCCATTGTGGTTACAGAAATTCCTTATCAAGTTAATAAATCAATGTTGATTGAAAAAATTGCTGATTTGGTTAAAGAACAAAGAATTACTGGTATTTCAGATATTCGTGACGAATCTGACCGTGAAGGTATGAGGATTGTTATTGAATTGAAACGTGATGCTAAGCCTGATGTTGTAAGAAATAACTTATATAAATATACTCAATTAGCAACTACATTTGGAGTTAATATGGTTGCTTTGTGTGGCAAACAGCCTCGATTAATGAACTTGTACGAAGTATTGAATGAGTTTGTTGAACACAGAATTGAAATAGTAACCAGAAGAACTATTTTCTTCTTGAAAAAAGCTAAAGTCAGAGCTCATATTTTAGCCGGTTTAATTATTGCGCTTGGTTCTATTGATGAAGTTATTGAACTTATTAAAAAGTCTAAAACAACAGACGATGCGCGCGAAGGCTTGATGAGCAGATTTGGTTTAGACGTTGATCAAGCTAATGCAATCCTTGAAATGCAATTGAGACGTTTGACAGGATTGGAACAAGACAAAGTTAAAGCGGAATATGACGAGTTGTTAAAGAAGATTGCTGAATACGAATCAATTTTGGCAAGTCGTCAAAAAATTCTTGATATTATCAAGGCTGAACTTCTTGAAGATAAAGAAAAGTATGGTGATGATAGAAAAACACAAATTTTACCTGAACAGGGTGAAGTTACAATTGAAGACTTAACTCCAAATACACCAATGGCTGTATTTATTACCCATCAGGGCTATTTAAAGAGAATTTCTCTAGACACATTTGAACGTCAAAACCGTGCAACTCGTGGTAAATCAGGTATGAAAACTAAAGAAGATGATGATATTCAACATTTCTTTACCGCAATGATGCATGATAAAGTGTTGTTCTTCTCATCAAAAGGTACAGTATACAGTTTGAATGTTTATGACTTCCCTGAGGGTGGTCGTCAGGCAAAAGGCTTACCTATTATAAATGTTCTTCCTATCGACCAGGATGAAACAATTACGGCGGTTGTACCGGTAAGTTCATTCTCTAAAGATTTGAATTTAATCATGTTGACTAAAAAAGGTAATATCAAACGTATTGAACTTGATAATTTCTCAAATATCAGACGTAACGGTATTATTGCAATTGGTTTGGATGAGGGCGACAGCCTATGCTGGGTTAAACTTGCAACTGCAAAAGATGAAATCATTATCGGTACGTCTTGCGGTATGGCAATCAGATTCCCTATTCAAGATTTAAGACCTTTAGGCAGAAGTGCAAGAGGGGTAATTTCGATGAAATTGCGCTCAGGTGATGAGATTGTAGGATGTGATATTGTTCCTCAAGATTACGATGCTGATTTACTTGTTGTAACTTCAGACGGTTTTGGAAAACGTACAAAATTATCTGAATTTAGAACTCAAAACAGAGGTGGTATCGGTTTGATTGCAACTAAGTTTAAATCTTCATCTTCAAGACTTGTGGCATTAACTATTGTAAAAGAATCTGACGATATTATGCTGGTGACATCAAATGGTGTAGTAACAAGACTTAATGCTGGTTCAATTTCACAGCAAGGTCGTCCTGCAACAGGAGTAAGAGCTCAGAATCTGAATGACAATGATATGGTATGTTCAGTAAATAAAATCTTAAACCCTGATGATGATGATGTGACAATAAAAGTTGCAAAACCTGAGGCTGAGCAACAGGTTGATGATGTTCAGCAGACAAGTTTGTTGGAAGATAAATAGATGTAAATACATAAAAGAAGAAGGTGACTTTAACTCAAGTCACCTTCTTCTTTTATGTATTTTTTTATTTTAAGGGTATTGTTTTCTATTTCCATTTCTATAGAATCTGTTTCGGGGTCAATTTTTAAGAGCTCAATAATTACTTTTGGAATAAAAAGGGAATACCCGTTGCCTGTTCGAAATAATTTGCGTATCATAAATGTCCTATCTATTACAATGTATATAACATGTACTTTACAAAAGATAAGAAATGATTTATATTATAACATGTTAATAACAGGTTATAATATAAAGGGTTTATAATGGATAAATTGTATTTTTGTAAAAAAGGTTTTACTCTTGCAGAAGTTTTAATTACTATTGGTATAATTGGTGTTGTTGCTGCGATGACAATACCTAATTTAATGACAAAGATTCAAAAGTCCCGACTGGAAACTCAATTAAAGGTAACTTATTCTGTTATTCAGCAAGCAATGAAAAGTGCAGAGGGTGATGGCGCAGATTTTCAAACTGCATTTAACGATGGTTATACTGCGAATAAAAAGTGGTTTGATGAATATATTTTACCTAATTTGAAAATTGAAAATGTTTGTTATAATCAACCTGGTTGTTGGCACAAAACTGGAGAGGTTAAAAATTTACTTGGTCAAAGGCCTCCTTATGAAACGGTGAATGGTATTGGTCTTGATATTATCACGTTTACTACTGCAAAAGGTGCCTGGTTTGATATGGATGGTTTTGCAAAGAATGATTGTGACAGTATGTTTGGTATAACAACTCCGACTGGGTGTTTAGTTATATATTTTGATGTTAACGGGAGTGTAAAACCAAATAGAATTGGAAAAGATATTTATATTCTGGTTCAATCAGAAAAGGGACTAATTCCTGCTGGTAGTGAAAAATCAAAAGAGCAAATTGAGAATAATTGTAATACAGGGGATGGTTATTGGTGTTTGGCAAAAGTAAAAAATGACAGTTGGTCAATAAGTGAAAAAGTTTTAAAAAGATAATTTAAATGTTAATAGAGGCGCGGCGACCCAAAATGTACTTGATTTACTACTATATATGTAGTATAATGATTTCTGTTGATTAGCCGTTGTGTCCAGTGTCCTTAATAGGAAAGAGAGGTTTTAGAAATAATAGTATAGCAAACAAGTTTGTATGTGAATTTGTCGAAATAAAATAGCAAAACTAATATTAAATTAAATATATGGCTAAAATATCCAGTAATTATAAAAAGATGTGACTGAATTTATAATATT
>CAJMAX010000014.1 GCA_905211505.1 uncultured bacterium
CAGTTCCCTTAATCTTGTTAATAATATTATTCATACATAAAATTATATATTAAACAAAACTTTTTGCATTATGCTATAATAAAAATATTAATTACTGAATGAGGAAATTTATATGAATAAAACACTGGTAAAATATCCGTTTCTAACAAGAGATGTAGAGATATATGAAAGAGATAACGGTCATAAAATTGTATTGGCTCACAAAGAGGGTGAAATGGTTAATGTTTCATCGTGGGTAAAAACGGGTTCAATAAATGAAGACGATAATAATAACGGCATTTCTCATTTTTTGGAACACTTGATGTTCAAAGGTACGCATGCTCATAAAGTCGGTGAATTTGATAAAATGTTGGAGTCAAAAGGTGCGATAGTTAATGCTGCAACTTGGAAAGATTACACTTTTTATTACATAACTCTTCCCAAAGGCATTGATAATCAAAATTTTGAATTAGCTCTGGATTTGCATGCTGATATGATGATGGATCCTGTATTCCCTGCAGAAGAACTTGGTGCTCCATTTGATATTAATGATCAAACGGTAACAGATAAAAGAGAACGTCATGTAGTAATTGAAGAAATTAGAATGCGCAAAGATCAACCATGGACCAAGGTTTATAATATATGTAATAAAAATATGTATTCTTCTCACCCGTATGTCAGAGACGTTATTGGTACTCCTGAAATTATATCAAGGCTTACAAGAGAAGATATAGATAACTATTATAGAAGTTTTTACACTCCGGAGAATATTACAACTATTGTAGTTGGAGATTTTAACCATGACGAAGTTTTGAATACACTTTGTGAAAAATTTAGTTTTCCAGATAGAATTTCACATGTCAAAAGAGAAAATAAAATAGATGCTCCAGTTTTAGAAACTAAATATATCGAAACAAGTGCTAATGTTCAGACCTCTTATTTGATGTTTGGATGGTTAGGGCCTGTTGCAGCTGATTTAAAAGCTTCTATTTGTCTGGATTTAGTAAGTATAATTTTCGGAGATGGCTCAAGTTCTCGTTTGCAGCAAAATTTGATTGAAAAACTGCCGGAGCAAATTTTTAATATGATTGGTTCTGAGCATTATCACTTTAAAGATGGTAATAATTTCTTTATTCAAGCTAATTTTAAACCGGAATTCAAAGAACGGGCTTTAGAGCTTGTAAAGCAAGAACTTAATAACCTTACAGTAAACAAAATTTCTGAAGAAGAACTTTTAAAGGCTAAGAAATGTATCAAATCAAGGTTTGCTTACACCGCAGAAACAGTTTCAGAGATTGGCGATAATATAGGCTACTATATGACTGTATGCGATGATTTAAAACTTATTGAGGATTATCTGTCTGATTTAGAAAGTATTTCAGTTCCAGATCTTGAATCTGCTATTTGCCAGTATCTATCTATAGATAATGCAGTGATTTCAGTATTGGTTCCTGAAAGTTAAAGTAGTCACTTTTGAGGATATATGGTTACAGAATTTGATGAACAGCTTAATAGTATCAAACAAAAATGTTTGCATTGTGAAAAGTGCCAGCTCTGTAAATCCAGAACTAATATTGTTTTCTCAGGTGGTAAGCCAAATTCTAAACTAATGCTTATCGGTGAAGCCCCGGGATATTATGAAGATCAAAAAGGTGAACCATTTGTCGGAAAAGCCGGTCAATTATTAGATAAAATTCTTAATTGTGTTGGTTTTTCTCGTGAAAATGATATTTATATTTGTAATACTTTAAAATGCAGACCTCCTGAAAACAGGGATCCTCTTCCGGAGGAGAAAGCTGCTTGCAGGGAATATTTGGATGCGCAGATTGAAATTTTAAAGCCGCGCATAATTCTTCTTTGTGGCAGAGTTGCAGTTAATTCTTTTATTGATACAAAGCTGGGTATTACAAAACTCCGTGGAAAATGGTTTGAGGGGCCTAATTTTTCAAAGATGATGCCAATTTTTCATCCTTCATATTTATTGAGAAACGACAGTAAAGAAAAAGGTTCGCCAAAATGGCTTATGTGGCAGGATATTAAAGAGGTTCGTAAAGTTTATGATCAAATGAACTAAATATTTAGTTTGAAGATTTTATGTTATAATTCACTTATGGAAGAGAAAAATTTGAAAATTTCTATAGCTCATTTGTATCCAAAACTTTTAAATTTATACGGAGATATGGGTAATATTATTACTCTTAAGAACCGTTGTGAGTGGCGTGGAATAGAAGTTGAAATTGCAGAAATTAATATTGGCGATTCTATAAAAAATCATGACCTGTACTTTATTGGCGGCGGGCAGGATAAGCAGCAGGAAGAAGTTGCCACTGAATTGTATTTTCATAGAGCAGATTTATTAGCTCAGAGGGATGATGGTGCTGTTTTTCTTGGAATCTGCGGCGGATATCAGTTATTCGGACATTATTACCAACCGCATGACAAAGACAAACTTAAGGGAATTTCATTATTAGATGCTTATACTGTAGCAGGGAATAAAAGATTTATTGGTAATGTCACTGTAAAAACAGATTTTTTGTCTCCTCAAACTCTTGTCGGGTTTGAAAACCACAGCGGCTTAACTTATTTAGACGGAGAAACTCTTCCTCTCGGTATTGTGAGCGTTGGCAGTGGAAATAATGGTAAAGACGGGCATGAAGGTGCGAGATATAAAAATGTTTTTGGGACTTATTTGCACGGTTCATTGCTTCCTAAAAATCCTCATTTTGCGGATTATTTGATAGAATTGGCTTTGGAAAGGCGTTATGGCGAAAAAATTAGTTTGTCAAAACTTGATGACAAACTGGAAGTGTTGACTCATAAATCATTAATCGGGAAATCTTATTAGTATTTTATATTTATGATAACTCTCTGGAGTGGCAGTCAGTTCCGCCGGTTTTAATTAAGCCGTATTTGTCTGCGATTTTTTCGATGTTTTCAGGATTTGAAAATTTTATATATTTTCTCCATCTTGGATAAGGATAATAGACTTCAATGCCGTCAAGTCCTAAGCTTGAGAGTTCTTGAATAAATTTTTCCATATTTAATGCCCAGCAGCATGCAGGGTGTGCCAGAACTGCAATCCCTCCAGCTTCATGGATAGCCTTTATTAGTTTTTTTATGTCTCTTTTTGCAAAAAATCTGATAATATCCATTTCCGTGCCACGTTTATCTTTTGCAAAAAATTGATATAGGCTTTCGTTTTTTACATCTATGCCATATGCAAGCAGGTGTAAAAAAATGTATTTGTACCATACATCAAATTCTACGGCCGGAATAACATCAGTATTTGGATTGTCAATATGCCCTTTAACTGTGTTGTGGTCAGAGATTGCAATATATTTGTACCCTTTTGTATTTGCTTGCTTCTCAATATCTAAGAATTCAGCGAGTCCATCTGAATATGTTGAGTGTATATGTAGATTAACTTTTTTATTCAAGTAATCTTCTTTTGTAAAGCTCTTAATTAATTCTTTGTAATTTTTCATTGTTTTTCTAAATATATTTGTAATAAAATTATAATACATCAAAGGAGGTTATATGTCCAAGTACAAGGTTAAAAATAGTATATGGTTTATTCTTGCGGAAGGAATAAAAATTTATTTCTCTAATATTGATAAATTCGTTGTATATATGCTTTTCCCTGTATTTGGTCAGGTTATTGGTATCTGTTTGGCTTTCGGTTTGACACTTGGATTTGCAGACAAAGTTGCAGCAAGATTTGATAATCTTGCGTATGCTCTTATTGCTATAATTCTCCTTGCAATTCCGGGGTTGTTAATATTTGCTAAAGCTTTTTGGGATTATGTAGTGGCTTATGTCGCGCTAAATTCAATGACAGAAGGTGCGGTTACGACAGGTAAAGTTTATGATTTTCAGTCTCATAATGAAGTAGCAACGAGCAGAACTTGGAAATATATTGGTTTTCTTTTTGTATTGAGTATTTTAATGTCAATTGGCTCAACTATATTTTTTATAATTCCGGGATTTGTCCTTTGGATTTATTTTATACTCGTATTTCAAGTTTTTACATTTGAGCCTGAAATTTCAATACCTGATTGTTTTAAAAGAAGTTTTTTGCTTGTTAAAGGGGAATGGTTTAGAACATTTATTTTATTGCTGTTTTTGTCATTCTTTTCAATTTTTATAATTACTCAGGGTATTACTGTTGTATTTGATTATTTAAATATAACAAAATTTGTATGTAGTATTTTTGATTTTATTGGAAAAGCTGTTCCGCTGGATTTGGTTAATAAAGGGCTCGTTTATTTGAAACAGCCTGTAATTACTGTTGATATGATATCTCACTGGATGTTTACAACTGTTTTAAGTTGTATAGTTGCAGGACTTACACTTCCAATCAGGAGTATCTGTTGGTCTTTGTGGTATAAAAATCTTTCGGATATGAAAGATTCTGGTAATTATAGAACTCCCAAAAAGTCCAAACGAGCTAACAGAAAAGAAAATTTTGATAATGAAAGATAGTGTACTGTATGTTTATTTGTAAAAACTGCAAATCTTCAGATAAGTTTGAGCTGATGTTTTCTCCTGATTATCAGGGAGAAAGAAAGTTTTCACAGCGTTATAATGAAAAAAATGAAATAGAAATTACAGTAGACGGGTATATTTTTATTCCGGACTTACAGTTTATGAATGAGCATGCTGTATGTAGATATTGTGGGCAAATTTATATGTGGGATTATGATTACAGAGGATAGTCATTGTGAGAATGTGAACATTTTTATTGGAAAATCGTTATAAATATAAGGAGAAAGTTGTATGAGGATTGAAAACAGAGAGAACAATCAAACAAGAGAAGTAAAGTTTACAAGAAATTATACAAAGCATGCTCTAGGTTCTGTGCTTGTTGAATTTGGAGATACAAAGGTTATAACAACTGCATCGGTTGAAGTTGGAAAGCCGAAATGGATGTCAAAGGATGATACAAGAGGCTGGTTAACTGCAGAATATTCATTGTTGCCTTCTTCAACATCAACAAGGTGCCAGAGAGAGAGAACAAAAATTTCCGGTAGAACACAGGAAATTCAGCGATTGATAGGTAGAAGTTTAAGGGCATGTGTTGATTTAGAAAAGATGCCTGATTTAACTATTACAATCGATGCAGACGTAATTCAAGCAGATGGAGGAACAAGGACTGCGAGTATTTGTGGCGGTTTTGTTGCGCTTTCAGATGCTATAGAAAAACTTCTGGCTGACGGAACATTGAAAGAAAATCCTATAATTGAGCCTGTTGGAGCTATTTCTGCCGGGATAGTAGATGGAGAAGTTAGATTGGATTTGAACTATGAAGAAGATTCCCATGCACAGGTAGATTCTAATGTCGTATTAACAAAAAGTGGCAAAATTATAGAGTTTCAAACAACTGCAGAGGGAGAGCCTTATGAATTTAATCAAATGATGGAAATATTCAGGCTTGCACAAAAAGGTATATATGAAGTTATTGAAAAATATTAATTTTGAGGTAATATTCATATATGCGATTTGTCAAAGTTTTGTTAAGTTTGTGTATTCTGTTGTTAGGTGTTAGTGATTTCGTTCTCGCAGCTCATAAAGAGCCGGTCAAATCAACTCAAGGTTTAGATATATCTCAGGATGTTGAAAAAACTATTAAAACTCCATCAAAACATAGAAAAGAGCAACGTAGAAAAAAGCGAAATTCTGATTATTATATAAAAAATAAAAAACAACTTGACAAACTTGATATGAACAAAAAAATGAAGCAAAAAGAACTTGAATTTTTGCAAAATAGGTTAGAGATAAAGAAGCAAAAGTTAGAAGATTTTACTTCTAGTGACAGGAAAGGAGATATGAAATGAAAAAATTATTAGTATCGTTGATGGCTTTATCAATTGTATCTGTAGGTGCAGCTTCTTATGCTGGTCCATTGGGAGAGGCTTTGAATGATGCAGCCAAAAGAGTGAATGAAAGAGAACAAAGATTGGACAATGCTCATAAAGAAGCTGTAAAAAGACAAGAAGCTCGTCAAAAAGCAAGAGAAGAGCAAAGACAAGAATGGATAAAAAAACAAGAACAAGCAAGAAAAGATGCTGAAGCTCGCCAAAGAGCAAGAGAAAAAGAGCTTCAAAAGAAAAAAGATGCTTGGAATACTTTAATGGGTAATTAATAATAATTTTAATACTTTAAAAGCGGATTTTGTGTTAGCAAAATTCCGCTTTTTTATTGCTCATAAGATTTATCTATGCTAGAATAAAATATGTCAGACTTAAGGATGTATACATGCATGGTAGCAGAAAATAATATAAAAACATTTACCGGAGCAAAGGCTATTATTGAAACATTGAAGAATCTTGGTGTTGATACTATTTTTGGATATCCTGGCGGTGTTGTGCTGGATTTGTATGATGAATTATACAAACAGTCTGAAATTAAACATATCCTTGTCCGTCATGAGCAATCAGCTGTTCATGCCGCTGAAGGATATGCTAGAGCTACAGGGAAATGTGGTGTGGTCTTAGTAACATCCGGACCTGGAGCAACTAATACTGTTTCCGGTATTGTTAATGCTTATTTAGATGGCTATCCACTTGTTGTCCTTACAGGACAAGTCTTTAAAAATCTTATTGGTAAAGATTCGTTTCAGGAAGCTGATATCTGCGATATTACAAAAACTTGTACAAAGCGAGTTTTTCAGATCTCAGATCCTGCAGATATCAGCAGGACGCTGGTAGAGGCTTTTGAAATTGCAAATTCTGGTAAAAAAGGACCTGTTGTGGTTGATTTGGTCCGTGATATCTTTTCTGCAAGAATTGGGGCTGATTTTGAGGCTATGTTTGATTCAAGTTCTGTTGAAGAGAAAAACATATTAGAAGCTTCTGAGACTTCCAGAATATTAGAAAAGATTCTAAAATCTTCAAAACCCGTAGTGGTATCAGGTGGGGGTGTTACTCATTCCAAGGCCGAAAAAGAACTTTATAGGTTCGTGAAATCTCTGGATATACCTGTTGTTGATACCATGATGGGGTTAGGTACTTATCCTCAAAACGATGTAAATTATTTTGGCATGATAGGTATTTTTGGAGATAAGGCTGCTAATCAAATTATAAAAGAGGCTGATTTAATAATTTCTTTAGGTGCAAGATTTAATGACCGTGTTACTTGTATGTTTAAGGAAATTGATTTGTCCAGTAAGTTTATTCAAATAGATATAAATAAATCTGAAATCTCTAGAGTAATAAGAGCTGCAGATTTTATATGCGCTGATACAAAAGTTGTGTTGTCTCTATTTAACCAATTATTGGAATCCTCTCAATATGAAAAATTTTCAGGCTGGCTCAAGACTGCAGAGGCATTGAAGTCATTGAATATTGAAAGAAAAAGACAGACAAATTTAATGCATTCTTTTGAAGTAATTCAAAAAATAAATGATTTTACAAAAAATATGAATTTAGTTTTTACATCAGAAGTTGGGCAGCATCAGTTATGGGCGGTTCAAAATTTAACATTCAATGAATATCGTAAAATTTTTGTATCGGGCGGGGCCGGAACAATGGGATTTGGTTTCCCGGCAGCTATAGGTGCAGCCATTGCTAATCCTGATATCCCTGTTGTTTGTATCACTGGAGATGGTTCGTTTCAGATGGGGGTTCAGGAACTTGCGACTTGTGTTGATAATAATTTGAATATAAAAATTATGGTTTTGAATAATGGCTATCTTGGAATGGTTAGACAACTTCAAGAAAAATCCTGTGAGGGTCGTTATTCTCAAACAAAAATATCAAATCCTGATTTTGTTAAACTTGCGCAAAGTTATGGATTAAATGCTATGGAAGTTTCTTCAGTGGCAGATATTGATGAAGCTCTAAAAAGAGCATTTTCAACAAATGAAACTTTTATAATTGATTTTCGAGTAGAACCCATGGAGATGTTATAAAATTTCTAAATGTTATTTATGTAATTATACCCTAAGTGTGAATTAAGAGGCCTTAAAGATAATGGATGAATCTGTAATAAAAGAAATTAAATCAATTTACGCATCTAAAATTCGTAATACCGACCCTACTGCTGTTAAAGCAGATATTAAAGCTATAAAATCAGAAACAAAAGGTTCAAAATCTTTTTTTAATGGTGTAATAGAAAAGTTGAATATAATTGTTTCAAAAGATTAATATATTTGTTTATCTCATGCTTAGTGATTGCATCCGTTACATCCGCCGCAATTATTATTGTGGCATGAATTTTTTAGTAAATCTTGAAAATCAAAAACTCTATCTTCCAAGACCGCTTCAATTACAGGTGGATATAGGTTGTCTTCGAGTGTGTGTATTTCTTCTTCAAATTCATCAAAATGGGTGGTTAACCCTATAAGCACAGGATATTGCGCTAAAATAGTTTCAGATTCTACATTTGTCGAAACCCTATAAACAGTTACTCCGCTTACTTTTACACCTGTCAAATATGCTCTTTTTATAGCATCTTCGCAATTGAATGCCGGCAGTAATGATGGATGTATATTTATCACCTGTCCTGTTTTTAAAGTCTCTGGGGCTAATTTTTTATTGTAGCCGCTCAAAACTATTAGATCGAAATCAGTTGATGCTAAATATTGTGTATTGCTTTCGTAGGGTAGATACTTGTTGGGGATATCTAGACTTTGCGCTTTTTTTAATATTTCTGAATCTTTGTTATCAGATAAACAAGCAATTGTAACATCTTTATTTTTAAAATACTTAACAATTTTTTCAAAATTTCTACTGTTAGATGAACCCATTATTACTAATTTTTTTGTCATTATTTTTTCTTTCTTTTGAATATATTTTGTCCTATTTTTCTTTTTATTATTTTATCCTAATTAAAATATAAAAAAAAGAGTAGTTTCTCGGAAGAAACTACTCTTTTTTATTTAGATATATTTATTAATGACAAAGTGCAAGTAGTACCCCTGCTGCAACCGCAGAACCGATTACACCTGCAACATTAGGACCCATTGCATGCATCAGTAAGTAGTTTTGGTTATTGTATTCCAAACCAACTTTGTTTGATACTCTGGCTGCCATTGGAACAGCAGAAACACCAGCTGAGCCAATTAACGGATTGATAAGTTGAACTTCTTTTCCTGTCATTTTTCCATAAACTAAAGAACACCAGTTCATTAATTTAGCCATTAATACACCGGCACCTGTTGCAAGTGAGAATGCAACAATCCCTAAAACTAGGATGAATAAGGTTTGTACTGTTAAGAACTGTTCTGCTGATAATTTAGAACCAACAGATAATCCTAAGAAAATAGTAACAATATTGATTAATGCATTTTGCATAGTATCAGATAATCTGTCAACAACGCCGCATTCTTTACATAAGTTCCCGAAAGTTAAAGCTCCAACAAGCGGGCAGGCATCAGGTAAGAATATAATACATAAACCTAAAACAACAAGAGGGAATACGATTTTTTCTCTTTTTGAAACAGGTCTAAGTTGTTCCATTTGAATTTGACGTTCTTTGTCAGTTGTTAATAATTTCATAATTGGTGGTTGAATTACAGGAACCAAAGCCATATATGAATATGCTGCAACAGCAATAGCACCCAATAATTCAGGAGCAAGTTTTGATGTTACATAAATAGATGTAGGACCGTCAGCTCCGCCAATGATACCGATAGCTCCTGATTGTGGCAACGTAAAACCAAAACAGCATAAAGCTAATAGTAATGCACCAAAAATACCGAATTGAGCTGCACCACCCAATAATGCTGTTTTAGGATTTGCAATTAACGGGCCGAAATCTGTCATTGCACCAACACCCATAAAGATAATTAATGGAAATAAACCTTTATGAATACCAGCTTCATAAATTATTCCTAAGAACCCTGTTGGCTCTGCTATACCTGCAGCCGGAATATTTGATAATAAGCCGCCAAAAGCAATCGGAACCAATAATAACGGTTCATATTGTTTCTTTATCCCTAACCAAAGTAGGAATAAACAAATAACTAACATTATTGGATGTCCAAATTGATGTAAAAATTGTTCTACAGCATTTGTTATAGTTGGATCAGCTTTTTCCACCATGTTATAAATACCGGTTGAATGCCATAGACTTAATAATCCTTCTGAAAATATCATCTACTGCCTCCTTAACCAACTGTAACCAATACTTGACCGGTTTGAACTTTATTACCAACTTCAATTTCAACAGATTTTACTGTACCTGATACAGGTGATTTAATTTCAGTTTCCATTTTCATTGCTTCAACAACTGCAATTACATCGCCTTCAGAAATTGAATCTCCTTCTGAAACTAAAACTTTTAAAACGTTACCAGGAAGAGCAGCTTTGATTGGTGTACCGTCTCCAGATTCAACTGCTTTAGCTTCAATACCTTCTTTTACATTAAAGTCATATAGTTTGCCGTTAACAGTTGCTTTTCCACCTTCAAGAGCAACTGCATATTTTTTACCATTAATAGTAACTGTGTAGCCATTTGATGACTCAGAAGAAACTGTTTCTTTTTTAGCTTCATTTTTACGAACACCGATTGTACCTTTTCCTTGTAAGAATAAGATACCTTTTTCTTTACAAGCTGCAGAAATGAATAAGTTTTCATCATTAACTTCAAGTCCAGCATCTTCAAGTCTTTTTTGTGCAACAGCAAGACCTTTATTAGGATCTTTATCATTTAAGTCAACAACAGTTTCAGTTGTTGGTTGTAAACCAAGTTGTTCTTCTGCAATTTTAACAACTTCAGCATCCGGTTCGCAAGGTGTTTTACCAAAGTATCCAAGAACCATTTTACCGTAACCTTCAGCAATTTTCTTCCATTTGCCAAACATAACGTTGTTGAATGCTTGTTGGAAGTAGAATTGTGAAACTGGAGTTACAGATGTTCCGAATCCGCCTTTTTCTACAACTTCTTTCATAGCTGCAACTACTTCCGGATATTTATCCATAAGGTTGTTGTCGCGTAACATTTGAGTATTAGCTGTTAATGCTCCGCCAGGTAGTGGTGACTGGATAATTTGAGGGTTAACTGCTAATGCTTCCGGAGGTAAGAAGTAATCTTTCATACAATTTTTGAAAATTTCTTCTGTTTCTAAGATTTTTTCAACATCAATACCTAAATCGTATTCAGTGCCTTTTAATGCATGCCACATAGAAACGATATCCGGTTGAGCAGTACCACCTGAAACTGGTTTCATAGATAAGTCGATACAGTTAGCTCCGCCTTCTAAAGCTGCTAAGTATGCTGCTAAGCCAGTACCAGCTGTTTCGTGAGAGTGGAATCTGATATCAGCATCAGCCCCCAATATTTCACGAGTTCTTTTAATTGTTTCAAATACTTTTCTTGGTGCAGAAGTTCCTGACGCATCTTTGAATGCCAAAGAATCGAATTCAATACCAGCATCTAAGATTGAACGAAGAACTCTTTCATAGAATTCAACATCATGAGCACCAGTACAACCGATAGGTAATTCCATCATTGTAATTGTTACTTCGTGTTTTAAACCGTGTTTTTTGATACATTGGCTTGAGTATAATAAATTATTAACATCGTTTAGAGCATCGAAGTTTCTAACTGTAGTAACTCCGTGTTTTTTAAACATTTTGGCATGTAAGTCGATAACATCTCTAGGTTGAGAATCCAAACCTACTACGTTAACACCTCTTGATAAAGACTGAAGGTTAATATCAGGTCCAACTGCAGCTCTGATTTTATCCATTGTTTCAAAAGCGTTTTCATTGCAGTAAAAAATAGGTGATTGGAATCTAGCCCCACCTGCTACTTCAAAATGTCTAATTCCTGCATCAACTGCAGACTTAAGAGCCGGTAGAAAATCATCTACAAATACTCTAGCTCCATAAACAGATTGGAAACCATCTCTGAAAGATGTATCCATAACTTTAATAAGTTTCTTTCCCATAAGTTTTGTCCTTTCTTATAAACTAATTTCTTTTTGCCATAATAGCTGCAATTGCTACAGCAATTGCTTCATCAACATTTGATGCAGTCTTTTTCGCTACGGATTTGACTTCTTCAACTGCTTCCGGGAAAAGTTTATTTAAGTAAATAACTACTTGTGACATAATTCCCATTACAAAAATCAGAATAACTAAAAATAATAATACTGATCCCATTCCTGTGCCTAGTAATACTAAGCCGTTTTCAATGTTTTCTACACTCATAAAATATCTCCTATTGTAAGTACAAATTCTTTATTATCTTCTGTTTGTAATATAAGTTCTCCATTATTATTAACTTCTTTTGCATAACCTGTTTTGATATTGTTAAATATCTGCACGCTTAATTCTTTATCTAAAAAACAATTTCTGTTAATATAAGCTTCTTTTATAGATTTAAATCCATTATTAAGAAATTCATCATAATTTGTAAAAAATTCTGTTAATAATTCGTTTAAAAAATCTTCTGATTTTATATTCTTACCGGTTTCAATATTAAGGCTGGTTGCTATTTTATCCGGAATAGATTTTAAATTTTCGATATTTGAATTTAAATTCACCCCTATACCAAGTATAATGCCTTGTAAAACTTTACCTTGCATTACTGTTTCTGAAAGTATTCCTGCAATTTTTTTACCATTGATTAGAACATCATTTGGCCATTTTATTTGAGGGCTTAGTCCGTAAGTTTCTAAAACTTTGCATAAAGCTACAGATAAATATTGTGTTAGATTTGGATAAATCTCGTTAAAAGTAGTTGAGGGTTTTAGTATTATTGATACAAAAAGGTTGTCGTCTCCAAGGTCAATCCAAGAACGATTTAGTCTTCCCCTTCCACAGGTTTGTCTTAGAGCATGTATAGCAGTTTTGTCTGCAATTGCAGTTATGTTCTCTTTTGCATAACTGTTCGTAGACTCTACTTTTTGTAGTGTGATAATTTTCATTAGCTCCCCCGACAATTTATCATTTGATGTTATTATATAACAAACAAGTGAATAGTGTGACATAAATTTTAAATTTTAGTAATAGCTTACATTAGCCAGCTGGCTAAATTTAAATTTTAAACTTTTTTGAAAATATTATATTTGCTAAAATATTTTTTCGGTGCTAATATGAATGCGCGAAGGGAGAAAAATGGAACACTGGATATATACAACTCAATTATTTGGTCATGGTGTATCATTTAATATGGATACAATTTTAACCATGTGGTTTTCAATGCTTCTTTTAATTATTTTAGCAATTGTTACTACAAGAAAGTTAGAAATTGTTCCTGGAAAATTGCAGCTTGTAGGTGAAAGTATTATAAAATATTTCAATGATATATCAAAAGCAAGTATGGGAAATGATGAAGCCCAGAAACATATTGCAATTATTTTGACTTTGTTCATGTTTATTTTGACAGCTAATTTAGTTGGTCAGCTTCCTTTAAAGTTGATTCATTTGGCACATGGAGAGCTAGCTTCTCCAAACAATGATATAAATATGACTGCA
The DNA here is from genome assembly GCA_905211505.1 of uncultured bacterium. GTDB lineage: Bacteria > Cyanobacteriota > Vampirovibrionia > Gastranaerophilales > Gastranaerophilaceae > Zag111. The sequence goes on from CAJMAX010000014.1 coordinate 13,404, forward strand.
GCAATGGCAATTGTTGTTTCTATTTATTATATATTTTATGGTGTCAAGAAAAGCGGCTTTAAATTCTTTTTTAAGGGTTTTAGTATCGACGGTATAATCATTACACTCGTTGATACTTTGGAGTTGTTTGTAAGACCATTTTCGTTGGCATTGCGACTTTTTGCAAATATTCTGGCAGGAGAACTGCTTGTTGCGACATTTATAGGTTTATGTTCAGTTGCTGTTCCGCTTCCGTTTATGTTATTTGAATTATTTGTTGCATTGATTCAAGCTTTAGTTTTTACTCTGTTATCAACGACATATATATCAATGGCAGTACAGGAAGAACATTAACTGCGCAGTGAATAAATGTAGTATTAAAATTTTATAATGATAATATTTAGAATATAAGGAGAAATTATTATGGCAGTAGAACAAACTTTAGATTTAGCAAAATTAGGGGCAGGTATTGCAATTGGTTTTGGAGCTATTGGCGGAGGCTTAGGTTTAGGTATTGCAACAAAGGGTGTTTTAGATGCAATTGCGCGTCAACCTGAAATTAAAGCAGAAGCTTTTAAAAATTTCATTATAGGTGCTGGTTTGGCTGAAGCAACTGCAATCTATGCTTTGTTTATTGCAATTATGTTATTATTCTCAAAATAGGATTTTAGTTACGGATGATTGAATTTAACGCTACATTTTTAGTTGCAATGTTGAGTTTCGTTGTGTTCATTTTTATAATGAATGCTATTTTCTACAATCCGATTCTTTCAATAATTAGAAAAAGAGAGGATTATATAAATTCAAATTATTGCGAAGCAAAAATTTACACAGATGAAACTTTAGATTTAAATACTAAAAGAGATACAACAATTCAAGATACGAAGGCAAAATGCCGGATTGGTATTAAAAATTCTGTTGAGTCAGCTCAGAATGTTGCTAATGAAAAAGTTCATTCAGCAAGAGAGTATGCAAAATCAAAGATTCAATCTAAAAAAGAGCTTTTGCTTAATGATGAGCGAAATTTGAAAGATGCTATTAAGTCAACGGTTGTTCTAGATTTAGCTTCGTCTATAGCAACCAAACTTATAGGAGAAAATACTCCTTTAGAAGATGTGAATTATGAAATTGTTAACAAGGTTATGGATTAATTATGCAGGAAATTGTTTCATTTTTTAAATATCTGGCGATGTCTAATACAATCAATTTTATTTTAATGATTGCTATTTTGGCTGTTATTGTAAAAAAAATGTGTATAAAAGATTCCCTTGACAAATCTATTTTAGCAGTAAGAGCTGCGATAAATAAATCTGATGAAGCTAAACAAAACTCTAAAAAAAGTTTGCAGGAGGCTAAGATTTCAATTGAAAAACTTCCCCAGGAGGTAAAATGTATAGAGCAGGAAGCTGCGTCAAAAGCAGAAGTTTTTAAGAATAAAATAGAAGAATCGACCCAAAAAACGATTTTTAATATTGAGAAAAACGTTGATAGAGTAATTTCTATTGAAGAAAAGAAATTATCAAATTTGTTGACTGGAAAAACAATAACGGCATCTGTTGAACTTGCAAAAAATCATATTGAAAATTTGTTAGTGCAAAATCCTGATTTGCATCAAAAATTTATACAAGAAAGTATTGATGAACTTAAGAAAGTGAAATTGTAATGGCTGATAACAGAATATCTACAGTATCTAAAAATTATGCGAATGCACTTATTCAAATTGCTGAAGATTCTAACTCTTACGAGTTGATAAAAACTCAGCTTTTGGAGATTCAGAAAGTGTTTGTTTCGTCAGCTGATTTGAGTGTGGTTATGGCAAATACTTCAATTTCCAGTGCAAATAAAATAGATATTCTGGAATCAGTTTTTGCTAATAAGATTGATGTAAAGCTTTTAAATTTTTTAAAACTTTTAGTTGAAAAAAATAGATTTGGCGAATTTGATTCAATTGTGGCTTCATATATTGAGATGCTGGATAAAATGTCGAACAAAAAGAAAGTTGAAATAACATCTTCTATAGATTTGACTTTTGAGAATAAAACAAATGTTTTGTTTGCGCTGGAACATAAATTAAATTGTGAAGTTGTGCCAATATGGCGAGTTGATAAAAGTATTATTGCGGGGCTTACATTTAAATTTGACGACTATGTCATTGATACAAGTGTCCGTACTAAGATAGAAAATTTAAGGAAAAAAATAACTAGGTAAAGGGGAAATTATGGCATTAATACAACCTGATGAAATTAGTTCTATTATAAAAAGTAAAATTGACAATTATGAGCTTCAAACCGAGGTATCTAACACCGGTTCTGTTTTAGAAATTGGTGATGGCATTGCTAGAGTTTATGGTTTACGTAATGTAATGGCAAATGAATTAGTTCAATTTGAAGATGGAAATGGAACATTGGGAATTGCAATGAATCTGGAAGAAGATAATGTAGGTATTGTAATTCTTGGCGAATATACAAATATTAAAGAAGGGACAATTGTAAAGACAACTGGCCAGATTGCATCTGTACCTGTTGGTGAGGGCTTGATTGGAAGAATTGTTGCTCCAACAGGTAAACCGCTTGATGGGAAAGGAGATTATCCTTATTCTAAAACAAGACCTATTGAACGTGTTGCACCGGGTATTGTTACAAGAAAATCTGTTCATGAACCTTTACAAACAGGGTTAACTGCAATTGACGCTTTGACTCCAATCGGCAGAGGTCAAAGAGAATTGATTATCGGTGACCGTCAAACTGGTAAAACTGCGATTGCAATTGATACTATTATCAACCAGAAAGGCAAAGATGTAATTTGTATATATGTTGCAATCGGGCAAAAGGCTTCTACTGTGGCGCATCTTGCAAAAACTTTAGAAGAACATGGAGCTATGGCTTATACAATAATTGTATCTTCTACTGCAAATGAAGCTGCTCCTCTGCAATATATTGCACCATTTGCTGGGGTTGCAATCGGGGAAGAATTTATGGAACAGGGTAAATCCGTTCTGATTGTATATGATGATTTATCAAAGCATGCTCAGGCTTACCGTGCAATGAGTTTGTTACTAAAAAGACCGCCGGGACGTGAAGCTTATCCGGGTGATGTTTTCTATCTTCACTCAAGATTATTGGAACGTGCGGTAAAATTAAATGATGAACTTGGTGGCGGTAGTATTACTGCTTTGCCTATTATTGAAACGCAAGCAGGTGATGTATCTGCTTATATTCCGACAAACGTTATTTCTATTACTGATGGACAAATTTTCTTAGAAAGTAATGCGTTTAATGCAGGTATACGACCAGCTATCAATGCTGGAATTTCGGTTTCTCGTGTTGGCGGAGCTGCTCAAACTAAGGCTATTAAACAGGTTGCAGGTAAATTGCGTTTAGATTTAGCTCAATATAGAGAATTGGAGGCTTTTGCTCAATTCGCTTCTGATCTTGATGCTTCAACTAAAAAGCAATTACTTCGCGGACAAAAGCTTACTGAAGTATTAAAACAGGCACAGTATAATCCATTGAGTGTTGCAGAACAGGTATCTATACTGTATGCTGCAAATGAAGGACTTTTAGATGATGTTGAAAATGCTAACATTGCAAGGTTTAAAAAAGAATGGTTTGTATATTTCAATGCAAACTTCTCTGAGCTTGTGCAGCGTTTAAATTCAGGTTCAGCTTTGTCTGATGATGATAAAAAACTTTTAACGGACGGATTAACAACATTCAAAAGCACGTTTTAATCAATATACTTTAAAGTTTTAGTATTATAAATTTTAATAAGGAGATAGATAATGAAATGTTATAATCACCATGATAGAGATGCTTTTGGTATTTGTACAGTTTGTGGCAAAGGGTTATGCCTTGAATGCATGGATGCCAAAAAGGGTGCTGTTATCTGTAAAAATGATAAATGCAGAAATAGTTTTAGAATTAGACAATTTTTACCTGTAGTTCTCTCTATTGTGGTAATTGCAGGATTATTGTTTCTGGTATTAGATTAATAGCTTATTTAAAAAGGTAATTATGGCAAATTTAAAAGATATAAAAAACAGAATAATGAGTGTAGAGAGTACTAAAAAAATTACGCGTGCTATGAAAATGGTAGCTGCGGCAAAAGTAAAGCGTGCTGAAACTTCAGTAAAAGTTTCCAGACCTTATACAAAAGAACTCGTATTCATGTTTCAAAAATTGTTGAATTCTATGGATGAATTTAGCAGTGAAACTTTGAAAATAAAACATGCCATAGATGACTATCCGGCATTGCTGCAGACACGCGAAATAAAAAATGTGGGAATGCTTGTTATTACCTCTAATAAAGGCCTTGCCGGTGCCTATAATGCAAATGTTGTGCGTGATGCTATTCGCAGGATAAAAGAGTATAATGCATTGGGTATTGGTGTTAAACTGTTTATCGTAGGACAAAAAGGTATTTCTGCGCTTCGGAAAAAATGCAAAGAAATGGGTTGTCCTATAGAAAATAAATATTTTTCAGCTATTAACAACCCGTCGCCAATGGAAGCTCGAGAGTTGTCAGAAGATCTTGCAGAATACTATGTTTCCGGCAAGATTGATAAAATTGAGATTGTTACCACTAGATTTAAAAATATGATGAGTTATTTTGTAGAAGATTGGCAGGTTTTGCCTGTTGTCGGTGTTGTTGATTCATACGAAAGATTACATGATGAAACTCCGGAACCTCTTATGGAATTCATTCCTGACAAGCATCATATTTTGCAAAAAGTTGTACCTATGTATATGACAAATATTTTTTATCAAGCCTTATTAGAAGCTCAGGCAAGTGAATTGGCTTCCAGAATGACAGCTATGTCAGCTGCTACTACAAATGCTGAAAAAATGATTCATGATTTGTCAATCGAATACAATAAAACAAGACAGACTGCTATTACTCAAGAAATTATTGAAGTTGTATCAGGCGCAAATTCTCAGCTGGGTTAGTTATTTAGTCTTCTTTGTTGTTTTCTTTAACGTTAAATAATTTATCTATTGTTATATCCAGAGCTTGTGCAATATTTGCAATGACAAGTATTGTTGGGCATACTTTTGCATTTTCTATTCGGTATAAGTGTTGTGGAGTTATATCTGCTTTTTCGGCAAGGAGTTCTTGAGAGTAATGTTTCCTTGCTCTTTCTACTCTTATATTTTCTGCTAATTTATTAAGTAAGAATTCTTTATCGAACATTCTTGTATTTTATCAAGTTTGACAATTTATTATTACAACATATAATTTATTATGTGAACATATATGTTTATATAATAAATATTTAATTAGGATTGGAACTTTTAGTTGGTATCGGAGAGTAAAATATGGATAAAAAACGTGGTTTTACATTGTCAGAAGTCTTAATTACACTTGGCGTAATAGGTGTTGTTGCAGCTATTACAATACCAATGTTAATGAGTCATTATAATAAATATCTTGTTGAAACTCGTTTAAAAGCTGTATATTCTACTATTTTACAAGGTATTAAAATGGCTCAGTATAATGAGACTGCATTGCTGGATTCTAAAGGGGATGATGGTGATGTTAATGGTTTTTCTTACAGGCGGAGTAAGGAAGTTTTTGAGGCAATGTTTCTTCCTGTCTTTAGTGGTTGTACATTATATCCTAAAAATTCAAGAAAATTTTATTTCTATTCTGCCGATGGTACGACGTCATTTGATTCTAATTTTCCATTCACATTATTTGTAGGATTAAATAATGGTACGGTGTTAGGTTTTACTAGAGGTGGAAATTATGATGGTTTGTCATTTGATGTTATACTCAATCCGCGAAAGAAAAAACTTTTGGCTGGTAGAGATTATTTTTCTTTTATGTTTAGAAATGATGGATTGGATAATTATGCATATCTGCAAATTTTTAAACATAAATACGATAATCCGGTAGGAAGAGAAAAAATCTTAGAATATTGTAAATCGAATAACCGCTTTCCCGCAGATGCTACATCTCCTAGCTACTTTTGTGGTCACGCAATTGTACAAAATAATTTTAAAATTCCTGCAAATTACCCTATAAAATTTTAGAAATATTTTTAAAGTAATAATAGGGCTTAATTATTTGCCAAATGTGCCGGGAAAATGTTTTTGATTATTATTTAGAAATGCCACATTTTCAGGTTTTAGCATATTATCTACTTGTTGCTGGGCATTGAATGCTGGATTTTGAGTTGCATTATTTTCAGTGGTGGAAATATTTTGAGTTTTATTCTTTTGTGCACTCATAACTTTATTTGTTATAAATATATTTAATTTCGGAATTCCGGCTCCTAATGCCAGCGCAGAATATGCATAACCTGCAAGTTGTGCTATTGATAATATTTTTAATTGTTTTCTTGCGATACTATTTTTAGGTAAAGAGTTTACCATTTCATTAAAACTTAGAGCTTTTCCATCTTTAAATACTTTATCTCCAAGAGCTGCGTGAAGAACTTCATCTCTGGATTTTAATACAGAATTTTTAATCCAGTTCATAGCACCACTACCGTCTTTTTTGATGAGTGATTTATCCATGCTTTGAGCCACAAGTTTTTGGACAAAGTTTCCTAATATAAGCCAGCTTGCAAAGCCTAGGGTATCTTTGATTGTGCATTCTCTTAATTCATTATCGTTGCGAGAAGATAAAAATCTTGACATAATTGTTACGCCATAAATAAATTTGAATTGTTTTATTGTTGGTGTAAATCCTTTGAATTGTAGATTTTTAATTAATTCTTTAGGTTTTCCAATTGTTGCCAGCACGCCTGCACCAAAGAGTGCTGCGACAAGAGATTTTTTAATTTTGAACCCTGTTGATTTATCTTCTGCACCACCACCGACAAAGTCACTTCTACCTGTTTTCTTTTTAGTCAGGTACATATTTAGAGGTTGCGCAGAAACCCCTGCTACAGAAGCTATTCCTATTCCAAGTAGTGAACGTTTTACGTTCATTGATTTCATTGCTTTTAAAAATGCGTTTTCAGAAATATTTTCTGCTGCTAAAAATGCTTCTTTTACTTTTTCTTTAGTGAATACTTTGCCAAGTTTATAGGTGTTTTCAATAATTGAATCTACTGTGTAGCGGGAAGTATGAGCAGGTTTCCCCTCTTCAGCAATTATTCTTAAATTATTTTCTGCACCAAGGGATGACACTAAAATGGTTCTGGCATTTGCAAATCCCTCTTTGCTCATTTTTGGTGAGTTATTTTTAATTTCGTTTTCTAAAATATTTACAGTTTTTTCGATGTCTGCATCTTTAATCTTAATCCATTTCCCATTTTCAGTAGGGCTAAGAGCTTCATATTTCTTGAATGTTTCAGTCAAATATTCTTTTATCGGATTTACATCAGGATTTTTTAGAGAATCTCTTAATTTGTTATTCCAAATTGCACCTTGCATATCCATAGTTTCGGCATCTGTGAATATAGAATTTGCTTTAATATCGTTCTCACCCAATTTATACATACCATTTATTCCAGAAGCCAAAGCTAATCCGGCAAGAGTTCCGTATGCACCAACCATAGAGTGGTTAGCAGTCCCCATACCTTCACGTCTTAGGGTTTCTGTTCCTGCGTCAACACCTCTTGAAAAGTCTGTTAGTGTTCTAGGAAGTACCATGCAAAACAAATCTACAGCATTTGCACCCCAGGCTTGATTTGTATCTAAAAATCTTAAGAATAAATCAGCTCCGCCTGTAAAATTTGGATTTGTATTTTTATATTGATTTTGTTTTTGTGTGAATCCTTTATTGTCAATATATTTTGGTTGAATTTGTTTTATATTTGTTTGTTTAAAATTTTGTTCTACTTTCATTTATATTTTGCCTTTGCTATTTATTTTATACTAACCGAAAAAAGATTTAAAGGTTTGTGAATTATCTTTTATAAGATTTTGAGTAAATGTTGTGGATTTCGATGGTTGAGCAGCTGTTAAAGTTGAGCTGGTCGCATCATTTCCTGTTTTTTCTTTTTTGTTAGTCTGGGTTCGTGTATATATAGGTATAAATACTCCTAAAGAAAGCAATGAAAATGCCAGATTGCCAAATTGGCAGATTGCTCTAAGATTTTTTGCTTTTGTTCTTAGGACTTCGTTACTTATGGCACTAAGTTCATCTGTAGATTTCATTTTAGTGTGTCTGGCCCAATTCCATAGTTTTTGGAACAAATTAGAGCCTTCTTCTTTGTATAATTTATTTATGAGTTTTATACCATCTTTATTGTGATTTTCTAAATATGTTGCAATTCCTTTTGCGGCATAATCTCCTAGAAAATAAAAACTTGAGAATGTTGCAATATCTCTTATTGTATTTTCTTTCAATTCGTTTGAATCTTCCGCTGCAGCTAAACGGCTTGAGAATGTCGCTGCTGAAATAATTCTAGCCTGATCCATCGTCGGAAAAATGTTTTTGAATTGGAACATTTTTAGACTAGGTCTATCCATCAGCATTGATAGGCCGGCTACTCCCCACATCGCAGGAACTGCAAGAAATTTTTGAGCTGTTAGTTTTTTCTTTTCTTCAGGTGTTAATATCCTTTCCTGATCATCATTATAAATAGGTGCACCTTTTTTGCCTGACATTTTGTGAGTAATCCACCTATTTATGGGCTGAGCCATAATTGCCAGAGGTATAATCATACCTAAACCTGCTAAACTCTTCGCGTTAACAAGTTTTTTAGACTTAGAAAGGTATTCTGAAAGTTTTTCCATTACTGCTTTTTGCTGATTTGGCTCTGCAAAGTGTTCTAGTAACCCTTCTTTGTTTGCTCCGTGGAGAATTTCCCCTGCACTTTCGCATAAGTGAGCAAGACTGCTGGAGAAAAATTTTTCATCGCCGGAAAATCTAATGTTTTCTGAAATTCCAGTTTTTTTAATCATTGTTCTATATAGCTTATCAGCATAACCTTTTTCTGGTTTGTCGCTAAGAATATCTTTTGTCATCTGGCTGATTGCGTCTTGATACTCTTTGTCGTTAGCCAGAATATTTTTAAACTGTTTTAATCCGCCGTTTTTAATGTCTCCATCAACGCCTTCAATGTCTTCAAACATAGATTTTAAGGCGTTTGATATTTTTTCTTCTTTTGAATTTCCTTGAGCTTTTTTAAAGTATTTTTCAACCTGGTTTATTGTGTCACCATTCGCCCAGCTTTTTGTTAAGTTTGATTTATTAAACATTCCCATAATTGGGTTGTTTAATAATTTTGCAGCTCCAATGACAATAAAACTCGGGATAATACAGTTAATTAGAAGTCCGGATGACTCCCTTCTGAATGCCTCAAAACCTCCAAGCACGTTGAGTTTTCTACCCTGTGATTCTCCATTTTCATCTTTTTGTTTTGAGCCGATGAATGTTTCAAAGAATGTTCTTGGCAGGATTGCTGTGGCTAAATCAAGACCAGCCACATTTATCATAGGTTTTTCTTCACACTTCTGGATACCCTTTAGTGCTAAATTTCCTAATCCTGTAAAACTTGTTTCCCCAGTCAGTTTTTTATTGACATATCTTATTGGGGGTTTATTTTTGCTATTTACACTACCTAATTCAACTTTACTAATCATAACTTTTTATTATTTATTGCCGAATGTACCTTTATTATAACCAAAGCACATGTTATTGAAAAGTCCTCAAAATTTTTAATTGCTAAAAAATG
>CAJMAX010000015.1 GCA_905211505.1 uncultured bacterium
CAAAAACTTCTAAACCAACAAGCTCATCAATTAGGAATTCATCTTCTGCTAGAGTTTGCCTTATCATTTCTTCTTCAACGAATAATAATTCTCCTTTGTAAGGAAGAATTTCATTTATAGAATCAATTCCTGAAAATTTAACAATAAGAAAATTTTTATTTGCACGCACAGAAGAAATTCCTAAATTTACATAATTATTTTCTTTCTTCAAAAAAACATGCTTTAAAGACAAGAAAAAATCCTGCTGATTTTTAGAATATCCAACCTTTGCTTCGCCATTAATTCCATGAAAGTTAAGAATTTTTCCAACTGAAATATACTTTGACATTACTGCTCATCCAGAGTTTCTTCTTCAACTTTTTTAGGTTTTCTGCCTCTTTTTTTCTTTGGAGCTTCTTCCTGTTCTTCTACAGCAACAGCCACTGGTTCAGATTCAGGTTCCTGAGCTTTTTCTGCGGCCTTTTCAGAAGCTTTTTTAGATGTTTTTTTAGTTTTAGCCGGTTCTTTTGCTTCAGAAACCTCAGCTTCAGTTTTTTGTTTTTTAAATTCTTCCGGAGCATCGGCTCTGTCCTGATTCCATCTTTCCATACCCATTTGAGCACGAACAAGACCTATACCGACATGGACTCTCCATTCATCCATTTTCAATTGAGCTGCAATTATCTTATGACAGCCGATTGGAGGTAATGGTAGAAGTGGTTCATATAACATCTTAATAGCATTTAACTGATCCGGAGTTATTGCCAGCTTACGTTTAGGGAACGGTAACTTCGGCAGCATCATTTTTTGTCTGACAAGATTAATTCCGAAAAATACTTTTCTTGGTTCCAAACCAATTTTTTCACCAATAACTTCGTGAGCATCAGGATTTGGTAATGGAAGCATCAACTTATAAAGCAATTCTATTTGTTCCAATTGTTCTCTGCTAACCAGCAACTGCTTCGGAGCCTTACTGCGATTATTCATTGGACGTCTATTGTTGTTAAAGCGAGAATTTTGAGGACGTCTTTGCTGGAATCCGCCAGTTCTATTATTGTTATAAGGTCGATTATTGCTATAACCTCCCTGACGATTATCCCTGTTATAAGACGGTCTGTTATTGCTATAACCACCTTGACGATTATCTCTATTATAACCTGTGCGATTGTTATTATACCCGCCACTAGGCCTGTTATAATTATTATAGCCGCCATGCTGAGGTCTTGAATACCCGCTATTATAAGATCTTTGCTGCGGTCTGTTATAAGGTCTTGGATTTTCTTCTCCACCGCTTGAATAACTGCTATAAAATTGTGGTTTATCTTCAGTTGAATAACTTCCAACTTGTTCTGTCGGCTGAGTTGATGGAGCCTGAACTCCTTCTTGAGAATCAGGGGAATTTACCATCATTTTCTTATCCGGATACAAACAATCCGGGCATATCACCCTTTTAGGGTTCTTTGTTTCAAACTCACGACCGCACTTAATGCACTTGTTTACATACATAATAAAAGCCTCTTAATTGATAAAAAATAACTCATAAAATAAAATTTAAGGTAATAATCATCCTCACAGTATAAATCGATATAAAATAAAAATACTAACTTATAGGTATATTTTAACATAGATTAAAAATAATGGCAAGTATTACACCAAACTATTTTTCAATCCAAAAGGTTACAGGCCCGTTATTTACAAGTTCAACGTCCATCATAGCCCCAAAAACACCCGTTTTTACAGGAACTTCATACTCCTTAATTTTTCCAATAAAATACTCATACAATTCATTTGCTACTTGATGTGAAGCCGACTTATCAAAACTTGGCCTTGTACCCTTTTTACAATCACCGCAAAGAGTAAATTGAGATACAATAAGCATTTCGCCGGATACATCCTGCAGTGAAAAGTTCATTTTTTCATTTTCATCTTCAAAAATTCGAAGCCGCACAATTTTATCCGCTAATTTGTCAGCATTTTCAGTTGTATCAGATTTTTCCACACCAAGAAAAACTAAAAGACCTTTACCTATTTGTGAACACAACGCACCATCTATCGTCACAGAAGCTCTTTTAACTCTTTGAATTAATGCTTTCATTATCTATTCGCCTTTGAAAATAATTCATCTTTTGTAATTTTTCGACCGCAAGATTTATCTTCATCACAGAACCCGAGTCTTTCACACTTTGGAACAAGATATTCTTTAAGCCATGGTTCTTGTGCAATCAATTCATCACACATAGCTTTAACCATACATCTGATTTCGTATTGAGCCCTTGTACAAAGTCTCAAGTTTGCAAGGTGAATCATTTCTCTAAGATTCAAACTTGCAACAAGAGAACTTGCTGCAGCATTTGGCATAACAAAACGCGCGTCTTCTGCTGGAATCCCGGCATCAACAAATTCCTGATACTGGTCAGAAATCTTACCCATAAATGACACAAATTTCTCTTTAAGTTCTGGATTTTTATCAATCGTTGGAGGAATTATATAATCAAATTGCCCTTTTTCTTTAACATATCTTTGCGATTTTTGAGAAAAAGACATGTGACGGTGTCGAACTAATTGATGTGTACATGCCCTTGATACATTTGAAATTGCAAAACTAACTTGAATATGCTCAATTGTAGAATAATGTCCTGAACCAATAACCCTTTTAATAAGTTTCAACATTTTTTCTTCTTCTGCGGCATTTTCATATATATTAATAGGATAATCCGCACTGTAGCATGTCCTGCAAGCAGTATAAATAGTTTTTAACATATTATCCGGTTTTGATATCAAATTAACAACCGGTTTATTATTCCCTTCCATAACGATTCACCTTTCTTATCCATATATAAAGATAACGCATGCTCAATACAAATTGCAAATTTTTGACATAATTGTAACTTATAAAAACAAACGCCGTACTTTACAGTACAGCGCTTATTAAAATTTATTACAAAACTGCAATTAATTTTTCTTACCGTATCTTTTGTTGAATCTTTCAACTCTACCTTCAGAGTCAAGAATTTTTTGCTGACCTGTATAGAATGGGTGACAATTGTTACAAATTTCAACTGTCAAACCTTCAACTACAGAACCTGTTTCGATTTCATTTCCACAAACACATTTAATTGTAGTTTTCTTATAATCAGGATGAATTCCTTTTTTCATTTTTACCTCTTTCTTTCAAGATTCCAAACTTGAATAATTGATTATTTACATTCGACTAATAAAATATTATAACAGTGAATATTTAAAATCAAGTCTTTATTACAATAATTAACCCTACCACTTTTTAAAAATAAAAAACACAGCAAGAATAATAAAGCAAAAACCAACTAAATAATTCCATTTAAACTGTTCTTTTAAATAAAAAACAGAAAAGAAGCTAAAAACAACTAAAGTGATAACTTCTTGTATTGTTTTTAATTGAGCCGCATTGTACATACCATATCCGATTCTGTTAGCAGGGACCTGAAAACAATATTCAAAAAGCGCAATTCCCCAGCTGACAAGAATAACCAGCCATAATGCGCTGCTTTTGAATTTCAAATGTCCATACCATGCGAATGTCATAAAAATATTTGAAATTAATAATAAAACTATAGGAGTTACTGCCTTTATCATATCTTTAAATCCTTTGCTATAACTGCTTTTGACAAAAAAAATTATATACCAAACAAAAATGCTTGACAGCAAATTTTTTTTTGCTTATAATGAATTACACAAGCACACGCCGGTATAGCTCAATTGGCAGAGCAACGGTTTTGTAAACCGTAGGTTGTAGGTTCGAGTCCCATTACCGGCTTTTTTACTGAAAAATTGAGCCGATGCAAGTCTTTCAAAAGAAAGTAAAGCAGACTTTAAAATAAAGAAAGCTAAAACCCAAAGAGGTACTTGCCAATGACTCTCAGTAAAATACAACTCAAGCCCTTGTGGCTCAGAGGTAGAGCACTCCCTTGGTAAGGGAGAGGTCACGAGTTCAAGTCTCGTCAAGGGCAAATTTTAAGCCTAAGGTGAGCAAGATAATGAAAATTAAATACGGGTAGGTGGCCGAGTGGCTAAAGGCGACAGACTGTAAATCTGTTCTCGCGAGAGTACGGTGGTTCGAATCCACCCCTGCCCAAACTTTTAAAAGGAACTTTAGCCAAGTTCCTTTTTTTAATGCAAATTTTAAATACTTGATTTTCTAAATTTTAATTTGTGCCCTAATTTGATTTAAGGTATCTTTTAAAAAAGCTTTTAATATTTCTATCTTCTCCTGAAATTTATATGCTTCACCCGTATCACAAGTAAACTTTTCGTGTATCAAATCTAAATGGTCATCTTGAATTCTGTCATAATATTTTGCACCCTCTTTATACGCATGTAACTCTTCTGTTAAACGATATCTACATGATTGTAAAAAATCTACTTTTTCATTATCAGAAAGTCTTTTTAAAAAGTCAGGTAAAATGTCATGCTTCAACGCATTTAAATCGACATTTTTATTATACAAATACTCATTATAAAAAGGATCAGACTTTTCGCACAAATTCTTCTCAAATTTAACTATCATCCGACGAGTATGCTTTGGATTTACTATTGAAAAGAAGAAGTGAAAAGCTTCATGCATAAAAATATTTGTATCATTTAATGAAAGACTTTTATCATACCTGTTTAATGGCAAATAAATATTAAATCTATCTGCTTCACCTTGATTTTTTGGGTTTACGCCTAAAAATGTATTCCCGACAAAAGGTTCATCTGTTGAATCAAATATCTTCAAAATAATTTTGTTGCCTGTTATATTTTTAAGATGTCTTTCAAAAATATCAGGCATCACCTCTTTTGTGTTAAATTCCCTGGTTATATTCGAATAAAATTTCTCATTTAAAGATTTTGCAAGATTAATTCTCTGCTCATAAGAACCTTTAACAGTATTGAGCGGAAACTTTGCGGTAGACATTAGTTTAATCATATTCTAATTAATGCAAAACAGAATAAAGTTTGCTAGTAAACTTTATTAACAAACCTGCAAAACTTCTCCTCCAGCTAAAAAACAACAATATTAAAATACAAAATTCTACTTTTAGCTTACAAACTCCCCGCCGAACAAACTAAACCATACAAGTTAAACGTCGATTGCAATACCTATTAGCAAATATTTTTACACTATTAATTCTGCTTCGATATAGCCACCCTTACCGTGCCTGTTTGTTATTAAAATTTTTGAACCTTTATCGAGAACAAGTTCGTTTTCTAACATTTGGGGCTGAACAATACGACCGGCAGAAATATTATCCATATCAAGATATTTAGTACCTTCTTTAACTCTCAATTTTAATTTATGATTAAAGTTTTTAAAGTTTAAGAATTGATATGTACTACGTTTCTTCGTTGCTACGGATAAAAATGATGGTTCGGTATAAATCATTCCATCTTGCGGCATTGATAAAATTTCTTTCAACGCTTTAGAATCAAGAGCCCGATAAACAATACTATCTTCTTTCATTGTACTTGTTTTTGCATTGTCTTTGAATAAATCAGAGATAATTTTAACATTTTTAGCCACTTCTGCTTCATTTTTTACAGGTTCAGTATAACGCAGATATTTATGTATATTCTTAGAATCTCTTTTATAATACTGAATAGCCTTGGTTTCAGACGGGGTGTATTTATTAATTATATTTCCAAACTTATCATAAATAAACACTTCCCTACTTTTACAATCGTATAACTTAAATCCAGCAAAATTTTTAGATTTATCATAATTTATTGCAGCATAGTGAGAATAATTTTCGCCAAAAGCGATTCCGGAAGAATTCTTCCCCTCAAAAACAGAATAATGACGAGGTTTTATTCTGAAAAATTGTCTTGCCGAATAGAAACTTCCTACATCTTCAACGGGTCTTGCTATAGCAATATCTTTCCCAATAGCAGCTCGAATTACACCTTTAGCCTTTGATGTATTCAATCGGCATGCTCTATATGAACTTATTAATTTATTAAATATCTTTAATCCCATATATAAATAAATTTCCCTACTACTAATATCAAGGATTTTTATTTTCAAAATTTGACTTTTTCTTAAAACTTTCTAAATTTATCTTTACAATTAAGTAAAAAAACAAAACACAGAGGCATTCTTCCTGTTTATTGTATATAATCGAAACGAACTTCTACTATATTAAATCTGTTACAAACTCACAATCCACATCTCGACATTCAGAATTCAAAGCTCCGATAACAACATCTTTATTTTTACCATGATAATCGCTTCCTCCGGAGATAAATAAATTATATTTTTTTGCACATCCAACTAGAAAATCAATTTCATCTAGCGAATATCTGGAATAATAACATTCCAGACCTTTAATTCCATTTGCAAGCATTACCTCTAATTTAGGAAAAAACTCATCAGCAGTTAAATGAAATTCCCCCTCTCCACCTAATGGATGCGCCCAAACAGGAACGCCACCTGATTGTTTTATCACATCTATAGCCTCATGCCCGTCAAATCTTGAATTACCGGTTTTACAATCATCCAGATACTTTTTCATTGCAGAAATATTATCACTTGCTAACCCCCGATTAACCAAAATATTTGCTATATGAATTTTTACAACACTATTTCTTGAATACAACCATTCCAATTCGTCTTTTGTTAATTGTATATTCCAAACATTTTTTAGATGTTCTATTCTTTTTTCCAATTTATTACGGCGTAATTCTTTACCTTTCAAAATAAGCTGTTTCAAACTTTTATTATTTACATCGCAATTATAACCCAGAATATGACATTTGACAGAATCAGCAAGACAGGTCAATTCTATCCCCGGTACAAAACGAATATTTGAAGGAATATATTTAACGATTTCCAGACATCCCTCATTTGTGTCGTGATCTGTAAGCGCAAAGATATCAATCCCTGCATTTAGAACATTAGCAACTAAATCTTTTACAGTATCACTACCATCTGAATATGTACTATGTAAATGTAAATCTGCCTTTAATACCATAATTATATTTTATTACAAATAAAATATAGTTTTATGGATTTATAAAAATATCAATAGCTACAATTTTCAAAAAAAACAATATAACTTAAGGAATCTGGATTAAGTTCAGGGATTATTAATTTTATATCCTCCGACTTATAATTAGAGATTGTATCCTTTAAATCATTTAGAAACTCTTTTCTATACAAAAAACCTAAATGGGAACCATTATCCAATAATACAACTTTATTCCCAGAATATTCTTTTAGGCGTTTCAACTGAGTTGTATTAGTCAAATAATCATTTAACGAATGATATATTTTATAACTGTTATTATGTTGTAAAAAATCAGATATTGAATGCAGACTAACTTCATAAGATAAATCTTCTGCACTGGAATCATTTGCACCCAGCAAATATTTTTCCGCATAGTCTTGATAATTCATATTATTAATAACATTATAGATATCACTTTTTTCAGACTTAGAAGCTTTTTCTATGGTAAAAATCAAATCTGAAAGCTTTTGATGCATAATAAAACCGGTAATTATTTTTGCTTCGTCTTCTGAAAAAGGTAAATAATTGATATCAAGATTTTGTTCTTTCACGCTATCACGTGATTCATATAATTTTAAAACTTTAGCCGCAGTCCTCGCGACTCTTTGTTTTAAATCTTCCGAAGATTTACCCCATTCCTCTGAATTTTTGTCAATCTGCTTCATTGCATAAATAAGCTCAACCGGAGGACAAATAGATATAATCCTTAAATTGCCTAAAGTATTTTCAACTTCTTCTTGAGCTCCCACAAACAGCGCAGTCAAAGCCCCAAAAGAAGTACCTATAACCACTTTTTGTTCAAAATGACATTCATATTTTGACTCTAACGATTCTAGAATTTTTGTGGTTATAAGCCTGAGAGATTCTGCATCTTTTGCTGGCAGCCCGGGTTTGTATCCATCCGGCATACTTTTCACAAATTCCCATTGAAAATGACTTCCCTGAATAACCACAGAGTAACCTTTATCATAAAAAATTTTGGCAAGTAACACCGAATGGCTGGACATAATACCTTCACCTATGGATGGATAAATAATTGCAACCGGCGAAGATTTGTCTTTCTGCATAATATATCTGTATTTATAATTATCTTTTCCCTCTACAACATTTATAGAAGATGTTTTTATACGTTTACTAAAACACCTGTTCCATATCGATAATTCATTCCAAATAGATTCATCAACCCCGGGTAAATCAAATAAAGCTGTCCGCATGGAATCTATTACCGGAGACTGGGGATTATATCCCGGCAAAAATATATCCGCACCAAGCTTAAAATTTTCGGTACTATAATTTTTATCTCCAAATTCGTCAATATTAGTACCGCCTTTTAAAAAATCAGAAGCTAATAACTGAGATGAAACTTCTGTTTTAACTAAAGGCTTCTCAACTTGCTGATCAGAAGTTTCTTTTACAGCAACAACAGGTTTTTGCTCAACTTTAGGCGATTCTTCTTCTACCTTAACCAGCAAGTCATCTCCGGTAATGTTAATTCTATCAAGATTTGCACATCTTATAAATCCCTCTAAACCGTAAATTTTCTTTGCAATATCGTATGGATCAGCATAAGTCGACTCTACCATTTTTATCAACGGCTGCATATAAGAGGTTCTGTTTACCGTAAGACCAGCCTTTACAATAGCTAAAACCGGAGTTGCAATATATGAGCCCGGGTTTAATGCAGTATCCAGAATTCGGCCTAGAACCCCTCTTAAACTTGTAGCCGCAATAACAGGCAAAACTAAAAATGGTCCTTGTTTTAAATTACATCCTGCTAATGCCTGTTCCATATTTTCTTTTGCGGGTTCTATGTGAAATAAACTTTTTGCAGGATCATAAAGTCCGCCAAGACCAATTATTGTATTTGTAAAAAATCTTATAGTTTCAGTTTTTGAGGTTTCAAAATCACGTTGCAAAAGACTACTCACAAGTCTTATTGGATATTCTATATTATTTGTTGCAGATTGAATTCTATCCATACCATATTCGGGCATGATTGACGACCAAATAATATGTAATGGTCGAATTGCATATTTATTCAGCAGCAAATTAAAATTAAACATTTTTCTATTGAAATTTTCCCATTTATCCATTCCTACGTACTCGTATGCATAGTCAGGGTATTTTGTTTCCTGAGCTATAACCGGATAACTTTGCCCCAATAAACATACTAAAAATATAAAGACAATAAATATCTTTTTTATAAACATTTTCCCCTCTTTTTGGTCAATAATACTGAAAATTTTAGACAATTCATTGTAGTAAGACCGCAAACAAAATTCATTCCTCTAATGGATAATAATAACGATAAAAAAATTTATACCGATTAACGGCTGCTTGAAGTTGTTACAGAAAGTAACAAGAGTAATATAAAACTATTAAAAATATTTTGATTATGATAGATTAACTTGTGTATTATTTTAAAGGAGGGTATATGAAAAAATTTTTACAAACAGTTTTATCTGTTGCAGTATTTTGCTTAGTTGCTGCTCCATCATTTGCATTTCCGGATGTAGACAACAATCACTGGGCGGCTCCTCAAATTAAACTTTTATCAGAAAAAGGAGTAATTGTAGGATATCCTGACGGTACATTTAAACCGGATGCAAATGTAACAAGAGCTGAATTTGCAGCAATGGCTATCAGAGCATTAGGCCAAGAACATACTAAAGTTGCTCAACCTGTACATTTTACAGATATTGATGAAACCTACTGGGCTTATGAAGACATTCAAAAAGCCGTGTATTTTGATTTAATTTCAAACTCTAAAGCAAATGAATTATTCAGACCTGAAGATTCAGTATCAAGAGCAGAATCTCTTTCTGTTGCAGTTAACGCATTAACAACAGAACAAATCAGCCCTATGAAAGCTAAAGAAGTTCTATCAAAAAAATATGCAGATTCTAATACTATACCAGAATGGTTTTTAATTCCTGCAGGAAAAGCTGAAATTTTAGGAATGATAGTAGTTGCTCCAAGTGATAAAAAAGCATCTCTTGAAGCTGACAGACCTGCAACAAGAGCAGAAGTAACAGCTATATTATACAACATGATGGAACAAGCTAAACTTAATCCTAATGCAAAGCTTGCAGAAGCAATGAGAAAAAAAACAGGAGAAGGCTATGTTGTTGAAAACGCAACAGTTCAAGGCAGTGTAGGTACGCTTCCTGCCGGTTCAGTTCTGCCTATAAAACTTAACACTTATGTAAGTTCTCAATCCAGTGAAGGTGGAACAATGTATACAGCAACTGTTCCTCAAAATTACATCACTAAAGAAAAATTTATACTAGTTAGAGAGGGTGCAGCATTAAAAGGACAAGTACTTGATGTTAGACCTGGTAAATACTTTGTAAGAAATGGTGTATTGGTCTTGAAAAATGCTTTAATTACTACAGAAAATGATCAGACTACATCTTTTGAAGCAACTGCAGAAATAAAAAAAGATAGAAACTGGTGGATGAAATTTGTACGCTGGGCATTTAAAGGTGAAAAATTAGAAGTAAAAGCTGATGGCTGTGCAAAAATGAAACTTCTAAAACCTTTACAAATTGACCTGTCAAACGGTTGGATTTACGAATAAATTCATAGTTATAAAATGACTAAAGAGAGGATATAAAATATATTCTCTCTTTTTTTTAAATCATATTAAAAATATTCAAAAACTTAAAATAAGTATCATCACATAATCTTGAAGTTTTATTGCTCACGGAAGTGTTAAATAACATTATAACCTAAAACATCATGATTGAAATGAAAATCCGTTTTTGCTATCATCATAAAGTAAGGGATACAGATAAAAAGAGGAAAACATATGTCAGGACATTCAAAGTGGGCAAATATTAAAAATAAAAAAGCTAAAACTGATTCACAAAAAGCCGTAGTATTTCAAAAATACTCTAGAGAACTTATTGTAGCCGCAAGACTGGGCGGCCCTGACCCTGCCGGTAACTTCCGTTTAAGAACAGCTATTGAAAAAGCAAAAGCTGCCGGACTACCAAATGATAATATCAAAAGAGCAATAGATAAAGGTTCAGGAGCTGGAGCTGCTGACAATTATGAAGAATTAACATACGAAGGTTACGCAGCTGGCGGAGTTGCAGTTGTATTAGAAGCAATGACTGATAACAGAAACCGCACAGCAGGAGATGTAAGAAGTATTTTCACAAAATTCAACGGGAACCTTGGTGAATCCAATTGCGTAAGCTGGATGTTTGATAAAAAAGGCAGCATTGAATTTGAAAATGATGTAGATTTTGATAAACTTTTCGAAGCCGCAATTAATCTTGATGCTGATGATGTTCAAGAAGATGAAGACAGCTATAAAGTTTTAACTTCTGTTGAAAACTTCCAAAAAGTTGTAGAAGGACTTGAAGCTGAAGGGTTCAAAAGTAAATCTGCAGAATTGACAAGAATTCCGCAAAATACTATTGAAGTTACAGATGTAAAAACTGCAACTTCTGTTATGAGATTAATTGAAAGACTGGAAGAACTGGATGATGTTCAAAATGTCTATGCAAACTGCGAGATTCCTGATGAAATTGCAGAACAAGTTGAGGTTTAAATTTGCTTGATAAAATAGAAAAACTTTCTAAAGTTCTTAACGAAAGCTACAGTGAAAAATCACTGCTTACTTCGTTGAGAACTTTTTTTACCGAAAACTTCGGTATTGAAAATTTTTCTATAGATATAAATTCAACAAAAGATTTTAATGATGACACCCTGCCTGCTCCAAAATTCACGTATCCATTGTTTAAACATAAAAAATGCATTGGTTACCTTGAATTTGATAAAGAAAGCAATGAACTTAATAATTTTTTAAATCTGTCTGCGCAATTTATATCTTTAAAAATTCAGAATATCCTGCTCAGTGAAAAAATGCAAAAAAATATTGATTTTCACGAAACAATGAAAAACATTGCAAAAATCATAGAAACACAATATGAATTAAATTACGTTATCCCGATTATCGGTGAAATGCTGGATAAATTCTTTACTGATTATCTGATATATATTTTTCTTAGAGATGAAAACCTTGGAGTAAACGGACTTGCCTGGCCAATGGCATGTAATGATATAAAAATCATAAAAATGATTGAAACAATCAATGATAAAATATTTTCAGAAGACAAGAAAACTTATGCATTGCCTCTATTCAGCGAAACAAAAAATGTTGGAGTTCTTGTAGCAAAAAGCACAAACGAAAAAATTACAGATAAAGATATTGATTACTTGAATCAACTGTCAACTCAAATCGCCACAACAATCAATAGAGCAAATGTATATGCAGAAATTCTAAAACACGCAACACTGGATGCTCTGACAGGTTTTTATAACAGAAGACAACTTGAAGAACGTATAAAGCAGGAAGTATCAAATGCAAAACGTCAAAAAGCTCCGCTTTGCGGTATTATGACAGATATTGATTTTTTCAAAAGCGTCAATGACACGTACGGACACGCTGTAGGCGATCTTGTATTAAAAACAATTGCAAAAGTTATAAGATGCCAATTAAGAGAATATGATATTGCAGGTCGCTATGGAGGCGAAGAATTTTCAATACTTCTTCCGTTCACAAAAATCAATGAAGCACAGATGGTTGCGGAAAGACTCAGAAAAACAATTGAAGATAAAGTTATAGATATTTCAAAAATAAATCCGGATAGTGAAATTAAAACAATTAAAGTTACATTAAGTCTGGGCGTATATGAAATGAAAGAAAATGATAATGAATGCGATTTGTTAATAAAAGCAGATAAAGCTCTTTATCAAGCAAAAAATACAGGTAGAAATAAGGTAGTAATAAATGATGACAATGAATAAATACGAAAAAATCTGCAAAAATTTAGAGCAAACAAAAGAATTAGCACAAAAATTTGCAAAACTCATAGAGAACAATGGCTGTTTTATAAATCTGTATGGAGAAATCGGTGCCGGAAAAACTGCTTTTGTTAAAGAAGTTGCAAAAGCCATAGGGATTCAAGAAAAAGTAACAAGTCCTACTTTTGTAATCTTGAACGAATACCATGGAGGGAAACTCCCAATGTATCACTTTGATTTATACAGATTAGAAAAAGAAGGCGTAAAAACAATTCTTGATGAACTAAGAGAATACTCAGAAGGTAAACAAATCACATTTGTAGAATGGGCAGAATTCTCACAAAATGAAATTCCATTCAACCATATAAAAATAAATGTAACTTACGAAGATAATGATGAAAGAAAATACTCTTTTGAAGGATTTGGCCAGGATTGTATTGAAATAGTAAAGGGATTAGAATAGTGAAAATTTTAGTATTTGATACCTGCTTAGATAAAATGTATGTTACTATTGCAGAAGATAAAAAGATTTTAAGCTCAAAAATTGTTACAAATAAAGATAATAAATATCATTCAGCATTTTTAATATCAACAATTAAAGACAGCATGAAAGAACAAAATTTGACCCCGCAAGACTTGGATGCCATCGGAACAAATATTGGACCCGGAAGTTTTACAGGAATTAGAGCATGTACAACAGTTGCCAGAATAATGGCTCAGCAGCTAAATATTCCGGCTGCAGGAATTTCATCATTAGAAATTCTTGCAAAACTGAATAAAACACAACTACCAACAATAGTAGCATTAGATGCAAGAAAAAATTGTGCATATTTACATATTGACAATAAAATAAAGGGTGCAGTAGAATTAGAAAAAGTTGAAGAACTTCTGCAGAATAATAACTATCATTTAATAACAGATGATAAACTTCAAGAAAAATTAGGAGGAATTTCATATCAACAAGGGAATTATCAGTTAGGAGAAATCCTAGCAGATTTGGTTTATGAAAAATTACAAAAAGAAGCTTGTAAATGGCAAGAGTTAAAACCATTGTACATACAACCACCTCCTATGTGTTAATAAAAATTCATAAACAGACAAAAAAAAATATTTAGGAGTTTTAAAAAAATATGCTTATTAGTGGAATAAATCTATACGGAAACTCAAAACAATATCGACCTATGCAACATGGTAAAAACAAATTTTTACCAGACAGGCAAGAGATTACTGGCAACTACAAGCCACAACTGTCTCAAGATACATTTATGAAGAGTGAGCCACACAAAAACGTTAGTTTTTTGGGTGGTTTTGCTTATATAAGCAAAACAATTCAAACCGAATTTCCAAAAAGATTCTTCAAAAAGCTGGCAGATGCACATTTACCATGCGCATATACTGGATTAGAAATGGTTTCCAGAGCTGACTATGATGAACTTATAAAAATGGAAGTTCTAAAGAAAAAAGGAACTGTAGCTATAAAATTCCTCAAAAAGTTCAAAGATAGTATGTTTGAAACTGAAAAAGCTATATTTTCAATACTTGAAACCGAAGCAAAAAAACACCCTGATTTAAAACTACAAGAATTACTACAGCTAAAGTATCCTGCGGCAGAAAAAACTCTTATAAAACAACAAAGTGATGTTCTTAATAAAATAAATCTGACAATAAGGACTTTACCAAAATCTGAATATGAAAAAGTAAGAACTCTAATTCAACAATCTTTCAATAAAATCTTTGCGCAAAATCCATTGCCGGAAGAAAGATTTAAACGGAAAGACTTTTTATACAGCTTAAAAACCATTGAGATTACAGATCAAAATATAAAAAGAAAAATACTAGCAACGGCTGAAAAAATTCCAAATTCAGAAGATTCAATTAATGCATTCATCGTAAAATACTCACAGCCATATAAAATCAAATACGAAAATGGGGAACCTGTGAAATTGCCTAGAGATTCTGAAGAACTTGGCTTAAGGCTATTACAACCATCACTTGCGACAGATGAACATATCTATCCGCAAACTCTATACAGAAAAGAAGATTTGGCCAGACAAAAAGGTGACAAAGCAGCAAAAAATCTTAGCAGTTCACGCGTTACAATTCTCACAACAGAAAGAATTAATGGACTTAAAAGTGATATGCTGCTTGACGATTTGATAAAAAAATCTCCTTACGATATTAAAGGAAATATTCAAAATCATGTAAATCGTCTTATACATCTATCTAAAGTTTGGATGAAAAAAGGACAAATCGAAGATGCATTTAAATTAACTGAATATGTTAAAGTTTTAAAAGAAGAATTTCAAAGAAGATCAAAAAGTGTTAGTATTGACACAAAAGATCTTGATGACATCTTACCAACAATTCGCAATGCATACTCTTCGCATATGCAAAAAATGACAACTAAAAAGCACAAGCATATCAGCCATTCTCAAAATGCAAATAATTCTCACAAAGAAGCATATACGAGGGCTGATGGAAAAACTATGCATAATAGAAAAATCCAAAAACACTCCTCTCGATTTTCAAAATAAATTTCTAATCAGAGCTTGCAAAAAATGAAAAATAGTGTACAATAGAGTGATAATCACAAAGGTTAATAATATTAACCAAAAGTACACAATCAGGAGAAAAACAATGTACGAAGACGAAAAATTAGTATGTGAAGACTGTGGTAAGGAGTTTATCTTTACAGCTGGCGAACAAGAGTTCTACGCAGAAAAAGGACTTGTAAACAAACCTAAAAGATGCCCGGATTGCAGACACGCTCGCAGAAAAAACAACAGAAAAGGCAGAAGAATGTATGATGCTGTGTGTTCAAAATGCGGTGCTCAAACTCAAGTTCCATTCAAACCGGTTCCGGGAAGAGAAGTATTCTGTAAAGAATGTTTCCAAAAAACAGCAGCAGCTACTGAAGAATAATTTATGTAATTGAATATATAAAATATAATTTGGTTAACAGGATGAGTAAAACTCATCCTGTTTTGCATACTATCATATAGTTATACAATTATTTAAATACTCAATAGTACTAATTTTTTCATCATATAGATACTTTATAAAATTCAAATATGAATTTTCCCTTGAGGTAATAACTAAATTTATTTCAAAACCCTCTGTACAAAATGGTTCATAGTCATAAACAACATAACTATTATATTTACTTTTCCACTCTTTACGTTCAATTTTGCTATTGTTTTCTTCAATAATATCTTCTAGCCAAGGTAAAACATTTTGGTCTACATTTTTCATTTCCAAACGATTATATCTACTACAATCATTACAACTATTTCCAATAAACATATCAATTTACTCCACTACAAATCTGTATATATGAATTTTACAAATATTCAAGTATAAAATAATCACCACAATGTATAAAAAATTATTATCTGAATTACCAATCTTTATAAATATATACTTTATATATCTTAACAATATATTAAAATTACGCAATTATAAAAGTAACTAATGTTTTATTAATATAAGGTATAAACCATAAGGAGAGATATGGGTTACGCAGAAAACATGAGAATACTAAGCGGTATAAATTGCGGGCTGGCTTCGCTTGTAAATTATGCTGACATGAGAAACAACGGCGTAAATCCTAGTTATGCCGCAATGAGTTTATTCGGAAATATTGGAAACGGACTTGCAAGGAATGAAGTCGCATATGAAATGCAAAAATGGGGCAATCCTGTAGGTAATACAATAAATATGTATGCTGGATACGGCAATCCGGTATCTAACGCAATAGGGACAATGGGACTTATGAGTGCCTGCTCTCCATGGATGTTTTTTAATTCGCCTTGCATGTTCTACAGTCCGATGCCTATGTATGGAGGGTTCTGCGGCGGATTAGGCTACGGAAACTTTAGCTACAGCAGAAGCACAACAGTGACCCGCGGATTTTACTGCTAATACAACTCCTTATTTGAAGATAATAGAGTAGAAATTACGGCAACATATGTCCAGAACATAAATTGTAACTGCGGTCTGAAATAAATTGTATCAACCAACCCGTGGAACATCACAGCCCATACCGCAATAATTGCAGAAGCCACATAAATAACAGCTTCTTTATTTTGAGATGAGAAAATATATTTTACCGCATCTTTTGAAAGTGTAAATAAAAAGCCAAGAAACGCAATAAGAGCAAAAATTCCACTTTCTACAGCTGTTTCAAGGTAGATATTGTATGCACTCAAAGCATCAAAACCGGTCTTCATATAAAGACCGTATATTTCTCTAAAATTCTTATTGCCGACACCAATACCAAGCACCCAGTTATCCTTGAACATTTCCAAAGACGAATGATATACATTAAACCTAAAAGAATTAGATGAATCATTTCGCATTGCAAAAATAGACATAAATCTATGTCTTAATGCCCCGACAAAAGTCATTGCCATAACAAACAGAGTAAAAGCTCCGCCAATTATTGATAAATATATTTTTTTATATGTATTCCAGAAAAATTTCGCGGATAATAAAAAAGCACACCCAAATATCAACATCATAGAAAGATACGCACCGCGACAGCCGGTTTGTAATATTGCATATACAGTAATCAATGAAAATACTGCAGATAAAATTGTCGTTTTAACCTGTTTTTTATTAAGAAAATAAAAAACAGAACCTAAAACCGCAGGCAAACCTGCAACCAGATATCCGCCATACAAATTCGGATTTAAAGGTTTTAATGTTCCATAAACTCTTGATAAAACATCCTCTGGATTCAAATTTGATTTATCCTGCCAGGTTGAAATTTCATCAAGGTGAAGAAAACTTTGCAAAAAACCAACAATACTTTCGCCTGCAACGCATAAAACAAGTGTGCCAAGAATGATTGGGAGTTTTGATTTATTATTCTTCAGGTATTGAACTACTGTAAAATAAAAACCGATATAAACAAAAGTTTTAAAAAAACCTTTCAAACTCAAAGAAAAAAGAGTTGAACCAAAAAGGCTGACAACCACAAGCATAAAATAAGCAACAAGCCAAATTTCAAAATGCTTAAATTCTAAATTTTCTCCGGGTTTTGTCATCATTTTTACAAACGTTAGAAACATTGCAATCAATGCAAAAAATCCGATAGAATCAGAATTCATAAAAGTTGAAGACACAAATGTCAACAAAATAAACGGCAAAATAAACTTGTCGATATTTTGTAAAAATAAACTATTTTCATAAATATAACTTAATTTTGATTGTGAAAATTTAAAAATTTTATTGAACATCATCTGTAGTATTCATATCTTTTGTCATAGCTTCATTGTCAACTGCATCAATAATTTTTATATCTGATACAGATCCTGTAAATTTATAATTAGGACCTTCCAATGTTATAGGCAAGCCCATTTTTATTTTATTACCGCCAACTACAGCACCGTCTTTTGTAATTTTTGCAGTATCAGTTAAAGTTACAACAACATCATACAAATCAGGTTGAGAAACATCTTCCACTACAATAACTACTTTTTTAGAATTTAGAGTTGGAAGAACAATTTTTCTCCTATCTGCCTTTACATCAACAATATCCAAATCTGAGTAAGGAACATTCCTTATGCTAATAAAAGTTTTATCACCTTTCACTATTGGGATATTGTCTCCAGAAAAAGTAACTCCACGCATATAAACTTTGAATAACACTTTTGATGTCGCTTCAATCTGCTTATCTGCAGTTTGCCTAAAACCTTTATAAGTATAAAAACCTACGCATAAAGCCACTATAACAAAAGCAACTATAATAAAATCAACAACCTTGATTTTCTTAATTAGTTCTTTTAATTTTTCCATAAGAAATTCTCCTTAAACTATATTTTTAAATCTTGAACAGCAGCAACAAGTTCATCAACAGTTGTAGTTGCACAACCAAACTGTCTTACAACAATACTTGCAGCCACATTTCCGATAATTGCAGAATAAACAGGATCAATACCTGCTGCCAGAGCCAAAGAAAATACAGCAGTAACAGTGTCACCTGCACCTGTAACATCAAAAACTTCTGACTTGTTAAATACTGGAATTTT
The DNA here is from genome assembly GCA_905211505.1 of uncultured bacterium. Lineage (GTDB taxonomy): Bacteria > Cyanobacteriota > Vampirovibrionia > Gastranaerophilales > Gastranaerophilaceae > Zag111. The sequence continues at coordinate 18,851 of CAJMAX010000015.1, forward strand.
TGTATAAACGCCATCCGGTTCAGTTACAAACATACCGTCAGCACCACATGTAACTAATACAGATTTAGCATTTGTTTCATTCAACAGTTTTGAACCCGCCCGTTTTAAATCTTCTTCTCCTGAAATTTCAAAACCTACGGATTTTTCAGTATCCGGAAGATTTGGAGTCATTGAAGTAACATTTTTATATTTTGCTAAATCCTTTTGCGCATCAACAACCACAACTTTGCCTAATTTATTTGCATATTTAATTGTAAACTCAATAATTTTGTCAGTTAAAGTACCTATATGATAATTTGACAAAATAACAGCATCATATTCCGGTAAAACTTTTTCAATATTTTTAATAATTTTCTCTTCTGTTTCTGATGAAATTTCACCCTTAGACTGCCTGTCAACACGAACAATCTGCTGGGTAATAGAAGTTGTGATTGAACCTGAAATTCTTGTCTTAACAATTGTTTTACGGGATTTATCTTTTACAATTTTTGAACAATCAATATTTGCCTCATCGAAAGTATCAAACAAAAGTTCAGAATAATAATCATCACCTGAAACACCAATAACACCAACTTTTCCGTTATTCAAAGTTGCAACGTTATGAGCTGCGTTAGACGCACCGCCAAGAATCAATTTAGTCTTCGTATGCTGTAGAATTAAAACAGGAGCTTCACGAGAAATTCTTTCAGCATCTCCATAAATCATTTCATCTAAGGCTAAATCGCCAACAACAAGAACCTTTGGTTCTGATATTTTCTTAATACAAGATAACAGCTTTTCTTTATCTAAAATCATAATACCAACTCTTTTTAATACCTATAAGTAAATTTTAGCACAAACAAAATTTTCAGCAAAATCACTGCCCTACAATCAAACATAATAAGGCTTTTAGATTTCAGATTTTAAACCAATTATAAAATTTATTTAAGCGTTTTCAAAACAACTTTAATATAATTTGGATCATTAATAACCTTATAAGTTCTATCATAAGGTTCTCTGGCATAATTTGACCCCGGAGCTCCCAAAGGTTTAAAAGAATTATTAACATATTCAAATGTAAATAAATCTATTCCCATCTCGTTAGGTTTAGTTTTATACCCATTAATATCAACTGTAATCCAGAGTAATGAATCTGATGAATTAGAAGCATACATATTTTCAAACATATAAACAACCCCATCAATACCTATAAGACACCCATCGTCAATCAAAGCAGGAGACATTCTCGAATTAATATAAGTATCCCAAACAGAAAAACATCTGTTCTTGTAGCCTGAACCACAATTTGTAGCTCCCGTCAAATATTTTATAAATACGTTGGAATACGGAGTGTTAGAATTAGACATATACATTTCAGCATCCAAATCATCTGACTTCATCATCATATCAATCTGTTTAATAACAGAATAAGACTTTAAAAGTTTTGTATGAATAGCCTTAATTTTGTAAGAGGTAATAAGGTTTGGGATAGTCATTGCTGCAACCACACCTATTATGCCAAGAGTTATTAGAACTTCTGCAAGGGTAAATGCGGCTTTGTTATGCGTCATTCCGAATTTATTTCGGAATTTCTCGGTTTGGAGTTTTGATTCCAATCCTGAAACAAGTTCAGGATGACATTCTGTTTGTTTAGGATGACTTTCTACTGATGCAAAATGAAAAGTTGTATGTTCGGGATGGG
>CAJMAX010000016.1 GCA_905211505.1 uncultured bacterium
AATAATTATTCCTCCTAGAATAGCACCTGTTTTCATTTCTCTCCTTTTATTTACTAAAAAACCCCGTTATATGATTGAGTACAGTATACGGGGTAAATTCTAGAATATTTTAGTTTGAGATTTGTTATTTTACAATACCGAATCCGATAAGAAATGTGCATAATATAAAAATTGCACAAACAATCCCAGTTAATTTATTTAAACCTTTTTCAGCACTTTTTTGAGATGCAAATACATGAGATGCTCCTCCGATTCCGCCAATGCCGTCTCCTTTTGGGGAGTGCAGCAATATTAAAATTGTTAAAAGTACTGCAGATATTGTTTCAATTATCCATAATATATTAACCATTATTTAGTTTTCTCCTTTTTGATAAAATGTGCTCTTTTTGAGTTTAATTCAATATTTTCAAAAGTATATAGCCTTGCCGGACGTTTAGAAGATGACTTTGTATATTCTTCCAATTCCATTAAACCATCAGTAGCAAGAGCTTTTTTTCTAAAATTACGTTTGTCTAATTTCTTTTGCATAATTAGTTCGTAAGCTTTTTGCATTTCTGTGAGTGTAAATTTTTCAGGTAAAAGCTGATATGCAACCGGACAAAGTTCAAGTCTTTCTCTTGTTCTTTTTAAAGAGTATTGAATAATTTCTTTGTGGTCATAAGCCAGTGAAGGCAAGTCACTTACTTTGTGCCATCCGAGTTCTGGAGTGGAAACTATTTTTATATCTTCAGACCTTACAAGAGCAAAATAAGCACAGGTGATTACACGCGCATTAGGGTGACGCAGAGGATCCCCGAATGTATACAACTGCTCAAGATAAATATTATCTACTGCAGTTTTTTCTTTTAAAACTCTTAAAGCAGCTTCATCAAGGTTTTCAGATAGTCGAACGTATCCTCCAGGTATTGCCCATCTGCCTTTAAATGGTTCAGTTGTACGTTTTACTAATAAAACTTGAATAGTATTATTTTTAATTGTCAAAATTACTACGTCGACTGTAATCTCGTGTGTTTTGGTCTCATTAAACATTTATGCTAAATCCTTTGCCTATTATAAATATATAATAAACATATTTAATAATATTAATCAAACTGTTAAAATTTTTAATATTTGTTAACAAATAGCAAAGGTTTATGCAATTAATATATACTTTTTAACTTTATATAAATACGGGGAATATTATTTAAACTGGGGACAAAAATGTTTTTTATTTCATCGCATAATTTCAATATTTATTCAAATCCATTTTCAATGGGTTGTATGGCAATGTATCCCCGTGCAAATTTCTTTTTGGGACTTGCAGGTGCAACTGCAATGCCAGGATTTTGTAATCCTTTTGCAGGTTCTATATTTAACGCTTCTTATATGCCGTACATTCAGATGCCTTTTGTTAATCCTTTCGGGTATTTAAATACTTTCCAATATACTGGCGGAATGGGAGGTACTAATCCATTTGGGCTTATGAATTTTATGCCATCTGTAAATGCATCTGTAAGTTCATCTGTTTCAGTTTCAACTGACAGAGAGCCTCAAGGTGTTAATTTAAATAAAAATAAAGATGAGTATGGACCGGAATTTTTGAATAAAGTAAAAGAGATTGCAAAACGATTGAATTGTAATTATCGTGACTTGCTTGGGGTTATGAATTCTGAGTCAGGAATAAATGCGAAAGCAAAAAATCCAAATAGTTCTGCAACAGGTTTAATTCAATTTATGGAATCTACTGCAAAATCTTTAGGGACTTCAACTTCTGCACTTGCTGCAATGTCTCCTGTTGAACAGCTTGATTATGTTGAAAAGTATTTACAACGTGCTAAGAAAACAGCAGGATTTGCGCAAAATGATAAATTGTCAGGTGGTCAGCTGTACGCTTTAGTCTTTTTACCTGCACGTGCTCATAGAGAAGTTTGGGCATCATCAGGTGAAAACTACTACGGAGCTAACCGAGGGTTAGATACTAATAAAGATGGTAATATCACAATGTCAGAGCTTGACAATCGTGTTAGAGATAAATATGTGAGTGATAATACCTTTTTAGCTTAGTACTGTAATATTTAATTACAAAAACTACATAATTTCTTGAAGTCTTAAATTGTTTCGTGTACGTTATCCATGTAACCGAATTTTGGAAAGGGAAAAATGGATAAGGGATATATAGAAAATGGTTTTATCGTTGATTTAACCAATACGAAGAAAACCTCTGAAATTATTTATGAACTTTCAAGGGTTTTGGAAATGCCTGATTCTAAAGGTAAACATATTTGTTTAAAATTGGGGGCTGTGGATTTATCTCAGAATGAGCTTACAAGTATAAAAGCTCTGGTAGAACTTATGGAATCACAGCTTGCATTTATCAGTACAAGTTCGACTGTAACACTTGAGTCTGCAACTGCTCTTGATATAAAAATTTCTGAATTTACAAATGCTGTTGAAGCTCCTACTTTCGAAACAAAAGAGCCGACAGAAGAAGTTGTAAATGCTTTAGATAATATTTTTGGAGAAGATTCATCATCTAAAATTTCTGCAGAAACATTGGATTCTGAATCAGATAAAAAAGATTCAAATTCTGAAAATAATTCAAATTCTACAGATGAAAAAGAGATTTCTCCAATTGTTTCTCACAATGAAGAAATTGCTCAAAAAGTAGAAGCTCAGGAGAGAAAAGAAGAAAAAGATGAAGAAGTTGCGGCATTGAAAAATGAGCCTGAAAAACTTCCTACACTTTATTTAAGGAGAACAGTTCGTTCAGGTCAAAGCATATCTTCAGATGGCAATATTATTGTTATTGGAGATGTAAATCCTGGAGCTGAAATTATTGCAAAAGGTGATATTACTGTTTGGGGTATTCTTGGCGGAATTGCTCATGCTGGTTCTGATGGTAATAATTATGCAAGAATCAGAGCATTAAAATTAAATCCTGTTCAGATTCGTATCGGGGAAGTTTTTGCAAGAAGACCTGATACAATCAATCTGCCTTATGTTCAAAAGTCTTGTGAATATATTCCGGAAGAGGCTTTTACATATAAAGGTACTATTGTTATAAGAAAAATACATGAAGAAAATTAAGGAGATATAAATGACTGGTAGAGTAATAGTTATTACGTCCGGAAAAGGCGGAGTTGGTAAAACAACTACAAACGCTAATATCGGTACAGCTCTAGCCAGAGCTGGCAACAAAGTTGTTATGATTGACACAGATTTGGGATTAAGAAATCTTGATTTGCTGCTGGGTTTGGAAAATAGAATTGTTTATACAATTGTTGATGTTGTTGAAAAACGCTGTAAATTGAAGCAAGCTCTTGTTAAAGATAAGAAAAACCCTAACTTATGCTTGCTGGCTGCAGCTCAAACAAGAGATAAAACAGCTGTTACTGAAGAGCAATTAAAAGATATTTGTGAAAATTTGAAAAAAGATTTCGATTTTATTTTAGTTGATTGTCCTGCTGGTATTGAACAAGGATTCCAAAATGCAGTAGCCGGTGCAACAGAAGCTATAGTTGTTACCACTCCTGAAATGTCTGCTGTGCGTGATGCTGACAGAATTATAGGTCTATTGGAAGCTAAAGAAGAGATTACTTCCTATAAATTGCTTCTTAACAGAGTTAGACCTAATTTGATTAAATCAAATGACATGATGAGTGTTGAGGATGTTGTTGAAATCCTTTCTGCAGATTTAATCGGTATAATTCCTGAAGATACCGGAATTATAACTTCTACTAACAAAGGGGAACCTATTGTTAATGATGAAAATTCACTTGCGGGAAAAGCTTATAGAAATGTTGCACAACGTATAATGGGCGAAGAAGTTCCGTTTTTAAATCTTGAAGAAGAAACAAGTGTTCTGTTTAAGGTGAAAAAATTCTTCTCAAACCTGATAGGTAAGGAGAAGTAAAATGAGCGAAAATATTTTAAAAGAATTATGTAATAAAGTTTTGAGTTTGTTTAGACAAACTGAAACAGAAAAAGAAAATGCTAAAGATGTTGCTTGTAACAGGCTTCGTGTTGTTTTGATGCAAGATAGAACTAATCTTACTCCAGAATTGTTACAGCGCATGAGACGTGAGCTTGTTGAACTTCTTTCAAGATATGTTGAAATGGATAAAGATGCACTTGAGCTTAATTTTGATCAAGAGGGTGATCAAATGGCATTGATGCTTTCTATACCTGTAATTAGAGCTAAAGATGAGGCAGAAATTGAAGAAGCTTTAAAAGCTGAAGATGAAAAAGAAGCTGAAGAAAATTCCGAGGAATCTGATTCTGAAAATGAAGAAAATAGTTCTGAGTCAGAAGTAGAAATTTCGGAAGAAGACGAGAATAAATCAGAAGATGATGCTACCGAAGAAAATGCTTCTGAATTTGAGATTACAGAAGCTGATGAGAATTCTCATGAAGATGAAGAAAATTCCGAAACTGAAAATAATAATCAATCTTTTGAAGATAATGAAAATATGAATAATTAATTTAATTTTAAATAAGTAAAGATGGACAAATATTTTAATATTTGTCCATCTTTTTTTATATTTTAGTTTTTAGAGTTTAATAAGGGTATTTAAGTCCACATTGAGAGCTTTAGCAATCGCTATTATTGTACAAAGTTTTGGATTTCCGGCACCTCGTTCTATTAAATTTACTGTATCTAGTGAGATGTCTGCCATTTCTGCCAGTTTTAATTGAGAAATATCTAATCTTGCTCTTTCAATTCTCATATTTTTTGCAAGTTCTTTATAATAATAGGTCATATCCATAATAGATATTTTAGTATATTGATTTTTGTTATTATACATGATATATTACGTGTAATGCTGAATATATTCAGTATTATCTTTAATAAGATAGGAGATTTTATGGCTACAGGACGAGGTTTTACGTTAGCAGAAGTTTTAATCACTCTTGGTATTATTGGAATAGTTGCAGCGATGACAATTCCAACTGTTGCCGCGCGGATTACGCATAAAAAACTTCAGTCTCAATTTAAAAAGACTTATGCAGAACTAAACCAAGCAACTAGAGCTTTTTACGCAGATACAGATATTCCGGTGCATGACTACGATGTTTTAATAAAAGCCGGAGTCGATACTACTAGCTCAAATTGGGATAGTAATGCGTTACTTAACAAGTTTATGTCTTATTATAAAGGTTTTACAAAGGCTAGTAATTCTGTATGGAGTAGTTTTGATAAGCTTCATAATATAAAAAATTTAAATCTCAATGGAATAGAAGTAAACTCCTATCCATGTGATATCTCTGTTGTTTATATGGACTCAGTAGGTCGTTTGTATTCTATGGATGATACCTCAACAGCTTATGCATCCGCGTTACCTTATGGACCTAAGATTTGTGTTGATATTAATGGTATTGATAGACCAAATCGCTGGGGATATGATAGATTTGTATTTGTTTTTACAGAAGAAAATGCTGTAATTCCTTATACTGGGCGAGAATGGAATAGACTTGCTTCTAACCAAACTGAGCCACGTGAAATTGCTAAATTTTGTAATAAAAAGCAAGGTAGCGTGCAACATGCTTGTGCCTATTTTGCATTATCTGACCAAAGTCCAACAGGTAACGGCAGCTATTGGTATGATTTTTTAATAAGAAATAAATAAGAAAAATTTGAATTGTAGAACTCCGTTAGATATTACCGGTTGAGCTGTTTCTGTCATCTTCAAGTTGTTTTATATCTATATTCTGACTGTCTTCATCTGCGTAATTATTTATAGTTGGTACATCAATTTCAACATTGACATCCGCATCAACCATTTCAATATCTGTTTTATCAAATTCTTTGGTTTTGCCGTCTTCCATTTTTACAGCAACTTTCCCGCTCATAAATTGAAGATAACATACTTTTCCCAATCCTTCAGTTGTCATAACAGAAGACCCGATTGGAGGCATTCCTTTTGCAGCGTCAATGTAGTTTGAGTATTCGTATGTTAAGCAGCATAAGAGTCTTCCGCAGGTTCCTGAAATCTTTCCTGGAGCAATCGGCATACCTTGATCTTTTGCAAGTTTAACATTGATTGTTGCGAATTTCCTCAAGAAACTTGAACAACAGAAAGGTTGTCCGCAAATTCCAACGCCCTCAAGTATTGAGGTTTCATCACGAACTCCGATATGTCGCAAATCAATTCTTACGCGAGTAAATGTTTGGGTCAAATCTTTTAATAGAGCCCTGAAATCAACCCTTTCCGGAGCTGTATAGTAAAATGTAATTTTACGTCTGTCAAAAGTTATGCGACATTGAACAAGATTCATTCCCAGTTTGTGCTGTTTTACAAGTGCCTGACATTTAAAAAATGCTTCAACTTCTTCTTTTTTTATCTCTTCCAGTGTTTGTAAGTCACGTTGAGTTAGTGTTCGAATTAGTGGAAGAGGCTCAGGTTTATTTTTTGCTTTTGCCCATAGTTTTTCTACCTCTGAATTTACCAGAAAAACTTTTAGAGCTTCTTCGCCTTTTTCTGTTCTTACAATAACCATTTGCCCGTCTTCTAATTTTACGTTTTCAGGTACATTTAACGGGTAATATGTATTTTTTAAATATCTTACTGCAAATTTCATTATACGTATCTTTCTTCTTCTTTAAGTTTTCTGTTCATTAGTTTAGATAGAAGCTCTTCAGGTGTTATATCTGTATAAACGGCTTCGTAAATTGCATTTGATACAGGAACTTCAATATCAAGCTTTTTTGCCAATTCGCAAATTGCCTTTGAAGTTTTAACCCCTTCTGCAACAGAACCTAATTCAGCTAAAATATCATTAATTTTTTTGCCTTTAGCAAGCATTGAACCAACCGTATAATTTCTTGACATCGGAGAAGAACAGGTTGCAATTAAATCGCCCATTCCTGATAATCCGTATAGAGTTGACGGATTTGCTCCAAGTTGGATACTGACACGTACAATTTCAGCCATACCTCTTGTTAACAATGAGCCTGAACAATTGTCTCCCAGCCCCATTGTATGCGCAAAACCTGAAGCAATTGCGATAACGTTTTTCAAACTTCCGCCAAGTTCTACTCCGATAACGTCTGTGTTTGTGTAAAGTCGGAATTTATTTGGAACGTTGCACGCCTTTTGTACAAATTGAGCTGTTTTTATATCTTCACAGGCTACACAAGCTGCTGTTGGTTTGCCTTGAAGAACTTCTTTGGCGAGAGTTGGTCCTGAAAGAATTACCAGTTTTTGTTCAGGTAAAACATCTTTTATTACTTCTGACATTCTCATCAACGACGGTAATTCAATACCTTTTGATGCATTAACAAGAATTTGTTCGGGTTTTATCCCTGCTGTTTTAAGGTGTTCGCAAACATCACGGGTTCCTGATGTTGCAACAACAGATAAAATAATATCTGAATCTTTAATTGCAACTGCTAAATCTGATGTTATTTCAACTTTTTTATCCAGTTGAACTTCTAATGGTTTAGAACAATGTTTGTTTTCTTTCAAATCTTGAGATAGATCTTGTTCTCTTCCCCAAACTGTTATTTCTTCAAAATTATCTGTCAAAAGCCAGGCTAAAGTTAGACCCCAGCATCCTGCTCCAAGAACTGTTAATTTCATTGTCCTATTTCCTCCTACGCAACAGGTTCGGAATTTATAATTTTTCTCAAAACTCCGCCGTGTTTTTTTAATTCTAATCTTGCATTTTCAGCATCTGTTTTTAAGTTTATCATAACTACAGAGGTCTTTATTTCCCAATCGCATTTTAAAAGTGCAGCAAGAGCTTCGCTTTTTGTGACGTTTGCAATTTGAGAAACAATTCTTATCGCTCTGTCTTTTAATTTTTCGTTAACAGCTTTCAAGTCAATCATAAAGTTTTCATAAGTTTTTCCAATTTTAATCATTGCTCCTGTTGAAAGCATATTTAAAATCATTTTTTGAGCTGTTCCAGCTTTCAGTCTGCTTGAGCCTGCGATAACTTCGGGTCCCACTTCTGCGCATATTACATGACCTGCTTCTTCTGCAATATGCCCTCTAGAGTTACAAGTAACAGCAATTGTCGCAGCTCCAACTTCGTCTGCTCTTTCCAGAACTCCCAATAAATATTTTGGATTTCCGCTTGCAGAAACAACAACACAAACATCTTTATCATTTAAAACATTTGCATCTTTTTTCCCAGCGTCAAAACTGTCTTCAGCTCCTTCTGCAGCATGAAGTATAGCTTTTTGACCACCTGCAATTATACCCTGTACCATTGTTGGTTCAACGCTAAATGTTGGAGGACATTCAGAAGCATCTAATATTCCTAATCTGCCGGAAGTTCCTGCTCCGAAATAAAACAATCTGCCACCTTTTAAAAAAGCTTTTGCAATGATATCAATACCTGTTGCGATATTTGCAGCTTCATCTCCAACAACTTTTGCAACAATCTGGTCTTCTTCATTCATTTTGCGAACCATATCTATCGTTGACAGCAGGTCAATATCTTTTGTATTTTCATTTCTGTATTCTGTGATTGCTTCTGTCATATCCAACTCCTTTTCCAAAATTATAGCAGTATACTATATTTTGGGCTACACTAATTTAACCAAATTTGCCATTTCAATTGCAGTTTTAGCAGCGTCAGCACCTTTGTTACCTGATTTTGTGCCGGCTCTTTCTATTGCCTGTTCTATGTTATCCGTTGTTAATACTCCGAAAATAACAGGAACTCCAGTTTGTAAACTAACTTGAGCTACCCCTTTTGAAACTTCTGCAGAAACATAATCAAAGTGAGGAGTAGAACCTTTTATTACTGCACCAAGAGTAATAATTGCATTATATTTTTTAGATTGAGCACATTTTAGTGCAACAACCGGAATTTCAAAGGCTCCAGGAACTTTTACTATATCTATATTGTCAGGATTAGCTCCATGTCTTTTTAATTCATCAACTGCGCCTTCTAATAATTTTGAGCCTATAAAGTCATTAAATCTTGCTATAATTATGCAAAATTTATCTTCATTAGTTGTGATTAATTGCCCTTCAAATGTTTTCATTTATATTTTCTCCATAATATCCGGTAAAAAGTTTTTATTAATTTATATACATTCCAAATGAAATTATTTGGAATGTATATTTTACGATATTATGATACAACATTAAAGGTTATTTTACAAGGATTGCACCGAAAATCTTATAAAAAATATATAATGAAACCAGTAGCAATAGTAAACCGCTAACTTTCATTATTTTTTCAGATAAATTGTAAAATTTTTCATTAGTTTTAATTTTTGATGTTAGAAACCCTGCAATAATAAGGATTAGTCCTTGTCCTATAGAAAATAAGAATAGCATTATAACCGCAGAACTTATTTTTGCAGAAATAGATGCAAATGCCATTATACTTGCTAATATTGGTGTTGAACAAGGTGTGCCGATTAGAGCAAAAATTGCACCTAGTATAAGCGGGTATAAGAATTCATTATTAACATTATTTTTAGGAACCTCTTTAATAATTGGCGGCAGGTCAAAATCTATCACCCCGAGAATTTTAAGACCCATAATCATAATGATGGATGCTACAACAAGTGCAAAATAAGGATTCCCGATAAAAATTTTGCCTGTAATTGCACAGATTGCTCCTATTACAGAAAATACAATTCCTGTGCCAATTACGAAGAAAATCATTTGTATAAGGGTTTTTAATGGCTTTTCATCAGAGTAACCGCCTATATATCCGATAATTAGCGGAAGCATAGAAAGCGAGCACGGAGATATTGATGAAATTAGTCCTCCTAAAAATGCGGCACCAAATAATATATATATACTGCTTTGCGTAGAAAAAAGCTGTGTTAAATTGTCCATTATTTTAACCCTTTAATATATTGTTCCATTTGTTCTACAGGAAGTGATGATTCGATTCTTTTATATTGTGTCCCGTCAGAGTTTATCATAATAATTGTAGGTACAAGCTGTACATGATATTTTTTTATCAACGCATTATTCATATCATTACGGTTGTCAACAATAATTTCTGTGTAATTAAATTTATCCTGATATTTTGGCAATAATTCTTTGAATACTTTATTTACTTCTTTACATTCAAGGCACATTGTGGATGTAAATTTAATAACTTCAGGTTTCCCTTCTGCTCTTGCAACACTTGCGTTGTCTTTATTAAATGTTAATCCGAAAAATGCGATAACCGGAATAATTAAAATTGCAAGAATTGTAATAATAGATTTTTTATTCATAAGTAAATCTCCTTTATTATGTTTATATCATATTATTACAAAGAATTTGAGTTTTTTGCAATAATCTCTTGGGTAGATTGTTATTTAAATTTTTCTTATATTTTTAGTTTTTAACTGTACAATTTTGTCAATTACCATATTTATCAATTTTACCCATACTTATATTCCCTCTTTTATATGATTGCATATGAACAAATATATGATGTAATCGTTAGTATACATGTATACTAAGAGGATTTAGCAAATTAATGCTGAAAAAAATAATCGTATTAATATGTTTAATAATTATTTTTGTACCGTGTAAGGTTGCAGCTATAGAAGATATAAAAATTGAAAAAGGGGCTGTCTTAACTTTAAACGATTGTATATCTATCGCACTTAATAACAATCCTGCAATTAGAAATGCCAGATACAATTACGGACTTTCAAAGTCAAATGTAGGCATTGCCCGTTCTGAATTTTTTCCGACTTTAGGGGTTGGTACGGGGTATAAATTTAATGATACAAGTACAAACAGATATACAATGAATACAAATACTTATTCTGTTGAAGCAACATTAAATCAGTTGCTGTGGAATTTTGGACGAACAAATGCTCATATAAAAATGCAAAAATTTTATATGATAGCAGATGAGTATATGTTTTATAATTCAGTTCGAGAAACAACATTTCTGGTAAAACAAAGATATTTTGAAGTTCTTGCAGCCAGAGCCACAATGTTTATTAATAAAGCTTATGTAGATATAAATGAACGAAATTATCTTAGAACCAAGGCCTATTTTGAAGAGGGTTTGAAATCTAAAATAGATTTGGTTAATGCGGAAGTTACTTTGAGTGACTCCAAAATTTCTCTTGTTGAATCCGAAAAAACTTATAAAAATGCACTTGTAAATTTAAATAATTCAATGTATGTTTCAAGGGCACCTTTATATTCAATTGAGGGGACCGAGGGATTTAATGTGCAAAATAATCTTGCCCCGGTGGATTTGACTCAAATAACAAAGCCAGATGATAAAGAAATTAACAAATTACCGGTTAATGTGAAAGATGCAAAACTTTCTACTGCAGTTGAAAAATTGGAGTATTTGACAAACTATGAAGTAAGCGAATTCCCTTATACTTTCGAAGATTGTATAAAAATGGCTTATGAAAACAGGGCAGATTTAAAAGCTTATAACTCAACACTTGATGCAGTTAAGGCAAATTTATTATATACGAAAAGACTTTATTATCCTGCATTGTCTGCTAATGCTGGTTATGGCTGGAGAGATACTAATTCAACAAGTTCATTTAATGTTGGTGTTAATTTATCAAGTTCGCTAAATATAATGAACCAAAAATATCAGGTCGATGCTGCAAAATATCAGGTTGATATTGCAGAAAATTCTTTAAATCAATTAAATCAGGATATTTATTTTGAAGTGCAAAATGCATATATAAATATGGTGCAGCTGGAAAAACAAATTCCTTTACTTTCAGTTAAAGTTCGTCAGACTCTTGAAAATTATGAACTTGCCGAAGGAAGATATTATGTTGGTCTGGGCGATTATATTCAATTGCAGGATGCAAAGGTTAACTATAATAATGCTCAGGTTTCTTATATTGAAACTATATATAAATATAATGTGGCACGTGCAAATCTTGAAAGTGTTATAGCAATGCCGCAAAAAGTTACTGTTACTTTAGAGGATAAATAATATGCAATTAAATGATATTATAATTAAATTTGCCAAAAAAAGAGTAATAATTCCGCTTGGAATGGCTTTAATTTTAGGAATTGGATTTTTTGCTCATGTAAAATCAAATCAAGTTCATTATGAAACCTGTAAGTTAGAAAAATGCACTATTACTCAGGTTGTGGAGGCGTCAGGTACCATAAATCCTGTAAATACTGTTAGTGTTGGTTCTACGGTATCAGGGCTGATGAAAGAAATTTATGTTGATTACAACTCGGAAGTAAAAAAAGGTCAGCTTTTAGCTCAAATTGACCCTGCAAATTTTCAGGCATCAGTTGATCAAAACAGGGCTCAGATAAATAATGCAGAAGCTAACCTTGCTAAATTAAATGCGGAAATGGTTATGGCTCAAAAAACATATAATAGGTATAAAAATCTCTATGAAAAAAATTTTATCGCCAGAAGTGAGCTTGACCAGGCTGAAAGTGATTATCTTGCAAAAAAAGCATCAATAGGAGCACAAAGAGCTTCTATAAGACAAGCTCGAGCAAATTATAATACTGCTATGACGAATTTGGGCTATACCAGGATTATTGCCCCTGTTGATGGAACAATTATTTCTCGAGATATCGATGTGGGGCAGCCGGTCGCTGCCAGTTTTCAAGCTCCTGAACTTTTTACTATAGCGCAGGATTTAACAAAAATGCAAATCGAAGTTAATGTTTCCGAGGCTGATATTGGTAAAGTCAAAGAGGGACAAGATGTTGAATATAATCTTGACGGATATCCCGATACAACTTTTTATGGTAAAGTTACGCAGGTAAGACTTGACTCTACTGTAACATCAAATGTTGTAACATATACCGTCATCGTCAGTGTAAATAACGATGACCTGAAACTAAAACCGGGAATGACCGCAAATGTTTCAATAATCACAAGCAGGAATAAAGATGTTATGTGTGCCCCTACTGTTGCCTTAAAGTTTACACCGGAAACGACCGGTCAAAAATATAAACATCAGGGCATCTGGATTCTTGATAACGGAAAACCGTTAAGGGTTGATATAAAACAAGGTGCAAGTGATGATTCTAATGTCGAAATAATTTCAAAACGAGTAAAGCTTGGAGATGAAGTTATTATAGGTTCAACCGGCGGAAAAAGTGCAAAACAAATGAATAATTCCCAATCGGGCAGCAGACGCGGGGGCCCTCCTGGAATGTTCAGATAAAATAGAAAGGAATTAGTTATGATATCTCAAAAAGAACGTGAATTTATAAATCAAATCACAATCAAACTTACTAATTATGAAGAAGAACGTAGAAAAAGATTATCTAATTTCATAATTACTGAAATTATAACACTTGCTATAACATATATAAGCTATAAAGGATGTTTATTCTTTATTTCAAAAGATATAGGTTTTTTCATATTAATATGCGGACTATCAATGCTTTTTGCACCAATATTCTTTTTTGCTAATATATTTGCTGCAAACAAAGAATTTAAACAATTTTTGAAACAACAATGCCAAAAAAATATTCTAAAAACTTTCAATTTAGATACAATTAAATGTACAGAATTTTCTGAAGAAGAACTTGTTAAGAGTAATTTATTTTCAAGATTTAATAGTCTTGAATTTGACGATGTAATTCAGGGAAAACATCATGATGTGGACTACACAATTGCAGAAGCAACGTTAATTTCAAGAGGTAGAAAAAAATCATTTACCATATTTGAAGGTGTAATTGTTTCTTTTAAATCAAATAAAAAAATTGAGGCTGAAACTCTTGTTACCTCCAAAGGAGATGCTAATATAAGAAATTATCCTGCAGTGATAAAATTTCAAATAAGCTTGCTTATTATTCCTGGAATATTATTACCATTTGTCTTTTCTGTTATTGTTTTTTTCAAATTCATAATCCCTGCGAGCGGAATTTTACCTGAAATCTTTAGTAGTAGTTTCATAATAACTAATTTAATATCTTTTATTCTATATTTTGCGCTTCCATTATCGATTATATCAATTTTTTTATATGTATATCATGTTCAAAAAAAGAAAATGCAGGATGTTAAACTGGAATCCGCTTTATTTGAAAAACAATTTAATGTATACACAAAAAACCAGGTAGAAGCACGTTATCTTTTATCTCCTGCGTTTATGGACAGATTACAAAACCTTAGAACAGCCTTTGGAACTCAAAAAATTAAATGTTCGTTTTTTGATGACCAAATAATGTTTGCAATTTCGACACGCAAAGACTTATTTGAACTTGGAAGTCTATTCAAACCGCTTTCAAGTAACTCTGATGTAGAAAAGTTTTACAAAGAACTATCCTCAGTTCAACAAATGATTGACCACTTTAGGCTTTCTCAAAAAACAGGATTATAATTATGGATTTAATCGAAGTAAAAAACGCTATAAAAACTTACCAAACAGGTGAAGATTCGTTTAATGCATTAAACGACGTTTCATTGACTGTAAAAAAAGGTGAGTTTGTAGCTATTATGGGAACTTCAGGTTCCGGTAAATCCACCTTTATGAATATGCTTGGCACTCTTGATAAACCTAATTCAGGTTCTTATTTTCTGGACGGAGAAGATATGCTTAATCTTGACAGTAACAGTCTGGCTAGAGTTCGCTGTGAAAAAATGGGGTTTGTTTTTCAAGGTTTTAATTTAATTTCAAGAACTTCGGCTATAGATAATGTAATGCTTCCAATGATTTACAAGGGTGTGCCTGAAGATGAACGTATTGAGCGAGGTAAATGGGCATTAAAAATTGTTGGGCTTGAAAATCGTGAAGCTCATATGCCAAATCAAATGTCAGGCGGGCAGCAGCAAAGGGTTGCAATTGCACGGGCTCTTGTTAATGATGCGCCGTTAATTCTTGCGGATGAACCTACCGGAAATCTTGACACTAAAACAAGTATAGAGGTTATGAATTTTTTTGTTCGGCTAAATGAAGAAATGGGTAAAACTATTGTACTGGTTACTCATGAACCTGATATTGCAGAATATACCAAACGTGTTGTTAAGTTTAAAGATGGCAACATAGTTCTGGATGAACCAAAAGAAAAGTGGCTTGTGCATAGAACAAGAGAAACATAAGTCCTTTACCCTCATCTTTTGAGGGGGAATGATAAGAGGTGTTAAAATGCTCGATTTTAAATCAATACTGAAAATGGCGACAGTTTCGCTGAAAATAAATAAAATGAGGTCAATGCTTACCAGTCTGGGTATTATTATCGGGGTGAGTGCTGTGATTATTATGCTAGCAGTTGGTACAGGTGCCAGTAAAAAAATTGCAAAAGATATGGAATCTATGGGAAGTAATCTTCTTATGGTTCGTTCTGCTTCTGCAAAATCCGGAGGGGTAAGAATGGGTATGGGGACCCGTCCGACGCTTACGCTTAAAGATGCCGAGGCTATTTCAAAGAAAGCTCGAGGGGTTTTAGCACTTGCGCCATATTCTTCGGAAACCCAGCAGGTTACATATGGAAATCAAAACTGGTCTACTTCAATTGGTGGTACAACTCAGCCGTACTTTTTTATCAGAAATTATGAAATAGAATCAGGGAGAGGTTTTTTACCTGAAGATAATAAAAACAGTACAAAAGTTGCAATTTTAGGTCAAACGGTCTCAACAGAACTGTTCGGGGATGTCGATCCTATAGGAAAAACTATTCGTATTGGAAATGTCCCGTTTAAAGTGGTAGGTTTGTTAAAAGCAAAAGGCTCAAGCGGTATGGGACACGATCAGGACGATCTTATATTTATACCTATAACAACAGCGCAAAGAAAAGTTTTTGGTACAGATTTCCCTGGTACTGTTAGCATGATTGCAGTTAAAGCTCAAAATAGTCAGGTAATAACAATGGCTCAGGATGATATTACGGAAATACTTGCTGCACGCCATCATATCGGTAAAAATCAAGAAAATGATTTTGAAATAAGGAATCTTGCAGAAATGCAGGAAACAATTAAATCTACAACAAAAACAATGTCATTGCTTTTAGGAGCAATCGCAGGTGTTTCTTTGATTGTAGGGGGAATAGGTATTATGAATATAATGCTTGTTTCTGTAACAGAGAGGACTAAAGAAATCGGGATTCGAATGGCAATTGGCGCAAAAGCTTCTGATATTCGTATCCAGTTTTTGATAGAATCTTTTTTATTATCAGTAACCGGAGGTTTGATAGGAGTAGCTATAGGGATTGTTGGTGCATGGTTGATGCATAAGTTTGCAGGTATGAATGTTTCAATTACACTATCTTCCATTCTGTTATCTTTGGGGTTTTCGGCAGTAATAGGAATTGGATTTGGATATTATCCTGCCTATAAAGCTTCATTGTTGAATCCTATTGATGCTTTGAGATATGAATAATTAAAGTTTTTGTTATCAATACTTTTTAAGAAATTATATATACTTAGTGTTTAGACAAAAATAATAATAAATCTTAACAAATAATGCTGTCAGCTTTTGATAAAAATTCCAACAGACTTACAACTTTTGTCTTGTTGTTTCCAGTTAAGAGTAGACCAAGTTTTAAGCCTAATATGCAGGCAGGACAAGTTGTTATAACATAATCTGCATCGGTTTTTATTATATTTTTAGCTTTATTTTTAGCAATTTGTTGTGATAGTTTGACATTTTTTATTGCGAAACTTCCTGCAAAGCCGCAGCATTCATCATAATCTTGCATTTCTATGAATTCAACATTTTCGCAATTTTTGAGTATTTGCCTTAAAAAGGCATCGTTTTTTAAGTGACATGGCTTATGAAATGTGATTTTTACAGGTTTGTTAAATTTAAATTTAATCCCTTTTACTGCGATTAAATCTCCCCAGTTTATTGATTTAGAAGTGGGTAGTGGTGGCGTTTCAATGTAATTTGAATAAGATAATATTGTGTTTTCGCAGCTTGCACAGTCTGTTATCAGATAATCATAATCAGTGCTATTTATCAAATCGATATTGTATTTTGCCACTTGTTCAAATCTTTCAATATTTCCATCAGATAAAAAAGGAAGTCCGCAGCATTCAAATTCAGGTTCTATAATTTTTATATCTGTATTTTTTAAAATCTTATCTAAATATAAATCTGTGTGTGGGAAAACTTGATTTACGCATCCTTTAAAGTATAAAACGGTAGTTTGTGGGGTAAGAACTTCTTTTTTGATTGGGCGGAAAGGTTGGGATAAATTAGAACAAAGTTTTATTAAATTAGTAAAAATCAATTTACTTTCGAAAAAGCTTATTATTTTACCTAAAAGCGTGTATTTCATGTATTCAAATTTTGCGGTGTTAAGGATTTTACAAACCTCAATTCCGCTGGGACAAAATTCATTACACTTGCCGCACTTTAAACACATATCAAGATATTTGTTAATGTTTTTTGATAATTTTAAGTCCCCTTTTGTTACTCCGTGCAGCATAATAAATTTACCTTTACTGACGGTGCATTCATTTTGGTTTATTTTAAAAATTGGACAAGCAGCTTGGCACAATCCGCATTTTGAACATTTATTGAGTTCTTTTTCAAAATCTTTCAGGCTTTTCATATCAAAATAATATCATGAGTATGAATTAGCATGGCTTAAAGTTTTTTACATAATTTAATAAATCAGGGAATAAAATTAAATTTTTTTTGTAAATTTGCCGATATAAAAAATATCTTAGTTAAAAAGGTGAAAAACATGGCAGAACAGAGTTTTACATTTAATAGACCATATAAACCTTTCGGGTTCAATATTCAGGTTCCGGAAAGAACATTAAAACTTGCCGGAGATACTTTAGAAAGTATTGTTACAGCTCCTGCGGATCCGTTATTTTCTTTTTTAGAAGAAAATGAGGGGGTATTTAATGGAGATGTTGCATTTGAAATAAACCGAACAACTGCTCAAAATTTTACAATTGGTTCTGCAATGAGAATAGAGGATGAAAAAGTTAACGGTAGAAATCCAAGTTTTGATATGCATTTCTAATGTAACTTTATATAATATTCGATTTTGATTTTTTGTTGTGTATAAGTAATGCGGTTTTTAGAGAATCTAAAAACCGCATTAGTGTCTTTATTAAGTTTTAGCTTACTTGCCCAGAGCGTTTGCTTTTTGGGCAGTTTTTTCAATTACGTCAAAGAATAATTTATCAGAATGCCCATCTTTCATCTCACAGATTCCAACAAATGTGCAGCCACCTTTTGTTGCAACATTATCAATTAATGTTTGTACTGTTGTTTCTCCTCTGTTAAATACCATTTGAGCAGAACCTAAAGCTGTTTGCGCTGCAAGAATAAGAGCTTTTTCGTAATCTAACCCAAGTTTTTCGCCTGCTCGTGCCATATCTTCTATTACTTGATAAAAAAATGCAGGGCCAGAACCTGATATTGCTGTAACAATATCCATCTGGTTTTCTTCTACCGTAATACATTTTCCGATTACTGATAACAAATCTTCAATTAAATTCAGGTCTGTATCTGCTGCGTTTGAACCTTTACAAACGCCGAACATTCCTAATTTAACAAGAGCCGGAGTGTTTGGCATAATTCTGATTACGCGGTTTTTTGGTACTATTTTTTCTATTTTTTCTGTGCATACGCCTGCGGCGATTGAAACAATAAGAGTATTTGTGTTTAGATTCTCTTTGATTTCGTTCAAAACATCAGCTACAGTGTTTGGCTTTGTTGCGATAAACACGATATCTGAATTTTGTGCAAGTTTTTTGTTATCTGTGTGAACTTCAATGTTTAACCTGTCTGATGCATATTTAGCAATTTCATCATTAACTTCTGAACCAGTGATAGAAAAGTTTTCTGCTTTATTAGAATTTAAAATTCCGCTGATTATGGCACTAGCCATTTTCCCGCATCCGATAAATCCGATATTTTTCTTCATAATATTTAATCATTCCCTTCTATTTTTGTTGACTAATTTCTTTGTTTACTATAACATCTGAATTATACGACAAATAAATAGTAAAAGGAAATAACAAAAATGAGACGTACACTAGAAGGAACAAAAAGAAAAAGACAAAATGTAAGCGGCTTCAGAGCAAGAATGTCTACTCCAGGCGGTAGAGAAGTTGTCAACAGACGCAGAGCTCGTGGTCGTCACAAATTATCAATTACTGCTAAAAAACGTGCTTAATGTATTGCTTTCTGAGTTTTGGTTTGTGCCAAATGGCCGTTAAGCTGTAAGTCTTTTACGGAGATGAAATGTTACCAAAGCAGTATAGGTTAAAAAAAAGATCCGCTTTTAAGGCGATATATAAAGTTAAAAACTCCTCCCATAAGGGTGGAGTAACTTTGTTTGCTGGTATTTTAAAGAAAAATGAGTCGCCTACAAAAGTAGGATTTGTAGTGAGTAAAAAGGTTCATAAACGGGCAGTTAAGCGTAATCGTTTAAAAAGATTAATGCGGGAAAGCTACAGGCTTTTGTTAAAAGAAAATCGACTTGGAAATTCGCAGAGATTTATGTCATTAGTATTTGTTGGCACTGATAGGGCATTAGGAAAGAGCTTTTCCGAAGTCAAATCAAGTGTTCAAAAACTTCTGGAGAAGATTTAAATGATAGAGGGGTTGTATGTTGATAATATAATGATGCATTCTGAAACCCGTGTTTATCCTACAGAGCCTCAAATAACAGCGGGGCTTATTGTCGGGTCTCAATCCTTTTATAAATATTCTCTTCGTGAGTCGTCGTATCCGACTTTATCTTTGGTTGATGAGCTTACGGATGGACAAGGGCATGTTATTCCTCCGGGGCATTATGAGTTAGCGCTTTCTGATGAACATGATTTTTTAATTTTAATTCAGTCTAAAAAAGCAGTTGCTATTATTCCTGTTTTTAAGATTGATATTGATATGTCCCAATATGAAATTGTGAGAGATAAAAAAGCTTTGAAAAAAAAGAAAAAAGAAGAAAAAGAGATTGCAAAAACGAACAAGAAGCGGGAGCGAAAAGGTTTACCATTAATAACACAGGAAGATGAAATATATCAAGAAGCTTCAATAGAATACATAAGAGATGGTGGTTATTATTTAATACGTTATGAGCGTGGAGATGTCAAAGC
>CAJMAX010000017.1 GCA_905211505.1 uncultured bacterium
CTTTAATTTTATTAACATCGAAATTTGAAGCATTTTTAGAAAATGTTGTCTCTGAATATATTGATAAATTGAATGATTTATTATCTGTCGAACAACTTCCTGAGATTATTAAAGTTCATCATACAAAAGAACAAATGGAAAATTTTTATTTTTGCTTTCAAAAAACAAAAGAACAGGATAAAAGAAATAAAATAATTAATTACATGAAAGATTTATCATTGTTATGGCAAAATGATACAAGTGCAAAACCCATAAAGATTAGCAACAAATTTAATTTTGGGAAACATGGACAAGAGGCGATAAATGATTTATTTTATCGTATTGGTTTTGAAAATATTCTTGATGAAATAACAATAACAGAAAAAATTAAAACAATTGATGGTGATGAAGAAGAACAAATAGATTTTAAAGCAAAAATTAATGAAATAACAAATAAAAGAAATACCATTATACACAACGATACATCTATCACATTTACAAAAGAAGAACTTATTTGTTATATACAATATTTAAAGCAATTTTCAAATAAACTAGCTATAATGATGGAAGAAAAAATCACTGAATACAAAAATGTGGGAATAATGCAAGAATCGATTTAAGTCTTATTTTTTATTTTGTAAATGATAATTTTACCTTCGGGACTTTGCTTTCGGTTTGGAATAACATTAAAAAATCGGAGGTAAATATGGAAGAAAGAAAAAATTATACACTAACACAAGAAGAATTTAAAAAACTTTATAAATTGGCTTATAATGTCTGCAACATTTCTGTTGTTGTAGATTTCTTTTGCCAAAATCAGCCATACATCGAAGAATTAGAGAATATTACACCTATTATAAAAAATTTAAGAACAGATGCCGATAAAATGTATGCGTTCTTTATTGACAATGACAAAGAAAAACAAAATATTTAATCAAATTTTGTTAATTGCTCTAAAATCAGCTTTGCTTTTGATTTTGGTTTAAAGTTTTCTTGCTTAATTTGGCTTGTAGCCTGTTGTTTTTGGCTTTGCAAATCGGATATTCTGCGTTGATGTCTCTTTTTTAGGTCTAATATTTCTTGCTGTAATCGGTTTAAATGTCTGTTGTAGTTATCATTTTCTGCCTGTATTTGTATATTTATACTCTCAATATCCATTTACTACTCCTTTGTTTTAATAAAAACAGTTGTAGCTGTATTGCAATAAGTATCAAAAAAACGACCGTTTAAACTTTCTTCATCAGTAAACTAAAAACGGGTGAATTTTAGTTTATGGGGTTGGATAATAAAAATATAAAAGATAGGTTTTTACGATACTGTACAAAATTTAACCAAGAAAGGCAGGTAAAACATGGCAACTTACAGCTATTTAAGAGTTAGTACAATTGACCAAAACACAGAGAAAAACAAACTTGATGTTTTAAAGTTTGCAAATGAAAAGAAATTAGGCAATGTTGAATTTGTTGAAGAACAGATTAGCGGAAAATCAAATTTTAAAAACAGACAATTAGGTGTGTTGTTGGAAAAAATGGAGCAAGGAGATATTTTAATTGTTCCTGAACTTTCAAGAATTGCACGCTCAATTACGCAAATTTTTGAGGTAATAGACATTACAAAACAAAAAGGAATAACACTTTACTCAATAAAAGAAGATTTTTCCAACAATGATAAAAGCATTACATCAACAGTAACAACCACAATATTTGCACTTGTAGCACAAATCGAAAGAGATTTGATAAGTTTGAGAACAATTGAAGCATTACAAGCAAAAAAAGCAAACGGAACAAAATTAGGCAGACCAAACGGCAGAGGGAAATCAAAACTTGATGAACATGCAGAAGAAATCTTAAAATTAGTTGATTTGCAAGTCCCTAAAACAATTATTGCCAGACAATATAATACATCAGTTGCAAATTTACATAGATTTTTAAAATCTGTATAAATATATCAAACATATACATGGCAGGACAAAACAAATCCTGCCATTTTTTATGTAATATTTATGTAGTTCTATGTAATTTTATGTAATATTTTTATGTTTTACCCAGTTTGCATAAGTGGTTCAAATCCAAGTATAATGTGAAATAATAGCATTCAGTGGAATTTTAAATTCGCACTGATAAGGGTGAGGTCGGTGGTTCGAGTCCACTGCGGCCCATATAAAAAGGACAATGAAAAAATCATTGTCCTTTTTATTTATTAAGATATAGTTTTGCCCATTTCGTAAGCTTCGTTTAACGCTGGATTTCCTTCTATTGCACCAATAACATCTGCACCCAGGCCGCGAATTACCCCCTTTAAATGGGCTTTCTCGTGACAGTCAAGCCATCCTTGCAGCCCTTTAATTGCACCATCAAAAGCAGAGGTTTCTGGTTCTGCAGCCGCTGCAAGAAGATAGATATCTTCAAATTTATTATCCATTGTATATAATGGATTAGAGCGGTCTATCATTGTTTTCATCTGACCGCACATTTCATAATAATATACCGGCGTTGCCCATACGATAACTTCTGCATTATGGATTTTTTCTGTAATAGAATTCGCATCATCATCAATTACACAATGATTAAGTTTTTGACAGGCAAGACAGCCTTTACAAAAATTAATGTTTTTGTCATATAAATATACAACATCTACATCATTTCCAGCTTCCCTGGCGCCTTTTTCAAATTCTTGTGCCAATCTGTTAGAATTTCCATTTTTTCTTGGGCTTGTTCCAATAATTAATACTTTTTTGCTCATTGTATAATCTCCTTTTCATTAGAATTTTACACCTTGATAGCTGCTCTAAGTCAAGAGGAGGGATTAATCCAATTTCCTTTTAAATGTAAACATTGCAAGTGAAAGTGTAATTATTGCAATTAAGATTAAAGGAATCCAGTTTATAAAAACATCATGAAAACTCATTCCTTTGAGGAATATGCCTCTTGTAAGAAGCATGAAAAATCTTATTGGATTAATTAGGGTTAAATATTGCAAAAATTTTGGCATATCTTCTATTGGAGATATAAATCCAGAGAGAAGTATGGCAGGCATTTGAAATGTTATTACACCCAAAATTGCCTGCTGCTGGGTTTTACAGATAGATGATATAAAAAGTCCTACCCCTACTATTGATAATAATGAAATAAAAATTGAAACAAAAAATAGCAGAAATGACCCCATAAAAGGAATTTTAAATGCAGTTATAACTATCAGTGTCATTATGCAGGTAAGGCACATTGCAATTACTAGTGGCGGGATAGTTTTTCCTAGCAGGATTTCAAAGGAGGTAAGCGGACTTACTATAAGCTGGTCAAAAGTTCCCATTTCTCTTTCTCTTGCAATTGAAAGAGCTGTAAGCAGCAAAGTAATTACAAGAGCCAGCATTGCAACAATTACGGTTAAGATGTACCATTTATATTCAAGATTAGGATTATACCAATTACGTATACTCGGTGCAATTTGAGGTGCTATGCCTGTGATATAGTTATTATACTCATTGACTATCTGATTTGCGTAGCCTGATGCTATTGAGGCTGAATTTGTCTGACGTCCGTCTGCTATAATAAGAACTTTTGCCGGATTACCACGTTTAATGTTTGTTGAAAAATCATTATTAATATAAATTCCTATCTGGACTTTTTGGTTATCAATTTTTTCTTTTAAATCAGCCTCATTCTCTGCATAATAGAACTTTCTAAACCTCGGAGAGTGCTCAAAACGTGATAATAATTCTCTTGATTCAACAGTATTTGCACTGTCAATTAATGCTACATCAATATTTTTAACTTCCATTGTAATTGCATTTGCGAATACAAACAGCTGCATTAGAGGCAGTGCAATAATAATTCCTCTGCTTTTAGGATCTTTCCATATTGTAATAAATTCTTTTTTTATAAGAGCAATAATTCTGCGTAAAGACTCTCTAATCATTTGTCCAGCCTCATATCAGTATTTTTGTACACAGCAGCAAAAAGAATTGAGCCGAGAATTGTTAAAAATAATGAGTTAATAATAACTATTTCCCAGACAGTACCTGCCATAAATTCACTTTCGATAAAAGTAATATAGTATCTGGGCGGTAAAATCCTTGTTAATTGCTGAAAGAATACCGGCATAGAATTTATAGGAAACATCAGCCCGGACAGCATTAAAGCAGGGAGAAAACCAATTCCGAGCGATACCTGACTTGCCAGAAACTGATTTTTTAATTTGCTTGATATTAAGAGCCCTATGCCGGATGAAGTAAACAGGAAAAGACCGCTTACAAACATTAAGATTAGTAAGTTACCCCTGAACGGTATTTTGAATACTGCAATACAGAGAGCAACATTAAAACTTACGGATAACATTCCAAGGCAAAAATACGGGATATATTTTCCTAGAACAAGATCTATTTTTCTTACCGGCGTTGTTATGAGTGCTTCCATTGTTCCCCGTTCCCATTCTCTTGCAACCACAAGTGCAGTAAGCAGTATGCCTATAAGCGTCATAGTGATGGCGACTGAGCCTGGAAGGATAAAATAATGACTGTTCAAATCTTGATTGTACCAGGTTCTTACTACAGGGTTCACAAGAGGCATTTTTGTGGCATTGCTATAACGGCTGCTTGCAAGCCATTGATTAATTATCTGCATTGAATAGTTCTGAACATAGTTAGCAGTGTTAACCTCGCTTCCGTCTGTTATAATCAAAACTTCTGCTGTTTTTGCGCGTGAAAGATTTGTGGAAAAGTCATTTGGAATAATAACAGCTCCCTTTAACCTTGAACGGACTATTCCCTCTTCAAGTTCTTTTTCATTATCGTACACAATAGAGTTTACATATTTACTATGTCCGAAAGATTTTACGAGTGTTGCTATTTCAGGATTTGCGTCATCATTTTTTATTCCTATTGTAACTTTAACCGTATCCAGATTAATCCCGTACATATAAATTAAAATAGAGATTAACGGTAGAACAAAAGCTATAATTATGCTGCTGGGATCTCGTATAATCTGCAAAAATTCTTTTTTTATTAAAGCCTTGAGGGTGCTCATTTTCCGCTCTCCTTAATTAGATTTACAAAAGCTTGTTCCATATTGTCGGCGTTAGCTTTTGTCTTTAATTCATACGGTGTACCCAGTGCAATAGTTTCTCCTTTATAGAACAGGCTTATTCTATTACAGTATTCGGCCTCATCCATAAAGTGTGTTGTGACAAGAATTGTAACACCGAGTTTAGCAAGCGATGTGATGTGATTCCAGAATTCACGCCGTGCAATAACGTCAACTCCGGATGTAGGTTCATCCAAAAAAAGTATCGGCGGGTTATGAATAACAGCGCATGCCAGTGAAAGACGCTGTTTAAAACCTAAAGGCAAATCCTGAGATTTCATATCCTGTATATCGTGGAAGTTAAAAATATCAATAATTTCGTCAACCCTTTTATCTTTGTTCAAAAAGTTTATACCGTATACAGAAGCAAAGAATTCCAGATTTTGTCTGAGGGTAAGATTACCGTACAAAGAGAACTTCTGCGCCATGTAACCCAGGTTAGAACGTGCTTTACTCGGGTTTTCAAGTATATCTATTCCCATAATTTTTGCGGTGCCTCCGGTTGGTTTAGCAAGACCGCACATCATTTTGAATGAAGTTGATTTCCCTGCGCCGTTAGGCCCAAGAAGTCCGAAGATTTCTCCTCGCTGTATGCAGAAAGAATTATTTTTTACTGCATAAAAATTGCCGTATCTTTTTTCCAGATTATCTGCTTCTACTGTGCAAGAAAGATTTGATTCCTGAATTACATAGTTTTGCGCAACTTTTGATGGTTCTTTTTTATAACCGCCCATCAAATCAATAACTTTTTCCTCAAACTCTTTTGTATCACGTGCTAAATCATCAGGTTTCCCGTTATAAATAACCTTGCCTTTATCTAAAACAACAGCGGTATCAAAACTATGAGCTTCATCTAAATATGCCGTTGACCATAAAACAGTAGTATCTGGAGTTATGAGTTTTCTTACCATTTCCATCAGATCATGTCTGGAAATAGGGTCAACTCCAACAGAAGGTTCATCAAGCACTAAGAAATCAGGTGAACCCATTAAAGCGCAGGCAAGACCCAATTTTTGTTTCATTCCTCCTGACAATGCGCCAGCAAGGCGTGTTTTAAAAGGCATGAGTTTTGTAAACTCTAAAAGTTCATCAAACTCGTAAGGTAATTTTTTTAAGTCAGCATATAGCTGTAAATTTTCTTCAATGCTTAAATCTTCATATAGTCCGAATTTTTGCGGCATATATCCGATTTTTGTTGATAATTCTTCTTTTTGTGCAGCCGGATTTAGTCCGAGTACAGTTATTTCTCCTCCATCAGGAATCAAAAGTCCGGTGATGAGTCTTATGAGTGTAGTTTTTCCTGAACCGTCAGCCCCGATTAATCCTGTAATTTTTCCTTTTTCAATATCAAGTGAAAGGCTGTCAACTGCTCTGATTTTCCCAAAAGACTTTGTTAAATTTAATATCTTAACTGTCTGCATTATTACCTATGTTAATTTTTATCGTTACAGGCATTCCCTGACGCAAGTACTCATCAATATCATCTATATAGACTCTTATTCTATACACTAAATCTGTTCTTAAATCAGTAGACTGAACAGTTTTTGGCGTAAATTCTGCAACTGGCGAGATATATCCTACATAACCTTTGTACTCACGCTTTTTGCCAGTATTTGGATTGGTAGTGTCAGTGTAAACATTTACTCCCATTCCGTATTTAATGTTACCCAGATCTTTTTCGTTAACATATGCTCTAATCCAGACAGGTTTATTTTTTGACATTGTATAAACAAGCTGCCCTTTATTGACAATTGCGCCGGGTTCCTGAACTCTAACAGTGACAATACCTGGCTCAGGTGCATAAATTTTTGTATATGCAAGCTGGTTTCTTGCAAATTTTTCTGATGCAACACTTGCTTCGTAATCAGCAGCGGTCTTATCTTTATTGTATGTAAGTGTGTCGCATTCTTCTTTTGAAATTATATTGTCATAACATAGCGGAATATTTCTTTCGTATTTTGAAGCCGCGTCATCTTTTAAGGCCTGCGTGCGCTTTACTTCTGCAGAAGATTTTTCAAAATTTGATTTATAATCCTTATCATCTAATACAGCTATAAGTTCTCCAGAGCTAACACTGTCGCCTTCTTCTTTAAGCATCTTGAGTATTTGTCCGGAAACCTGAAAACTTAAATCAACCTGACGAATTTCTATATTGCCGTATAAGATAAGCTCATTAGGATTAGCTTTTTTTCTCAGCGTAAAATATAATCCGCATCCTAAACCAATAATCAATATTATTACAATTAATGCAATAAGTCGTTTCTTCATAATTTACCTCCTACAGCTTTGTAAAGCGTAAAATAATTTACCAGCCTTTGAGTCTTAGCTTTTATGTATTCGTTTTCAGATGCTAGATAGTTATTTTGTTCCTGTAAAAGATTTGGGGATGATATTACGCCCCTTGAAAATTTCTTAGTATTATTGTTAAAGTTAACGGCTTCATAATTAAGTTTTGATTTTGTACTTATTTCAATATCCTTGTCATATTTATTTATGCAGAGTGCAGTGTTCACTTCTTTTACTGCTTCTAAATCAGTCTGTCTGTAATATTCAAAAAGCTCTTCATATTTAGCTTTCTGGAATTTTAAATTTGCAATTTTTCTTCCGCCGGTAAAAATATCCTGTGTAGCACCTGCAAGCAGCAGAGCAAGTGAACTATTCCAGGAAAAGAAACTGCCGGGAGCTATTGTATTAAATGCCCAGATACCTGTAATATTGAATGACGGAAGAAATTCTTTTCTTGCGACACGAACATCAATTTTTGCTTTTTCAAGCTGTTTTTCTGCTGATTGAACATCTGGTCTGGCAAAAATAACATCAGAAGAAACAGTTTGGGGGATCTGTCCATTGTACTCAAAATTTATGAATTCACCTGTGTTCAGTGTCCCTGCATTTTGAGCTGATATTCCGCTTAGAACTGCAAGCTGCATTGCAAGAATTTCACGCTCTTTCCTGTACTGAAACAAATTATTCTCGGAGTCTTCATATTTTTGCTTGAATTTATTTAATTCATTTGTGCTAATTACGCCTCTTGCAAATTTTTTATTGTTGTAATCGAGTATTTGTTTATTGTTTTCAGCGATTTTTTCCTGATTGCTGATAAGCGCATCGTACTCAAGAATGTTTGTATAAACCGTCGCAACATCACACAATAGAGATATATAAACAGCTTTTTCTTCAAACCGGCTTGCCTCAAATGCCTTTTTATAACTTCTTGTTTTATCTCTGTTTTTTAGCAGGAAATCTGCTTCA
Source organism: uncultured bacterium (assembly GCA_905211505.1). GTDB lineage: Bacteria > Cyanobacteriota > Vampirovibrionia > Gastranaerophilales > Gastranaerophilaceae > Zag111. Next base: position 8,310 of record CAJMAX010000017.1, read on the forward strand.
TAATTTACCTGAAACGGTAACACAAAAGCGCTTTTACTTAATTTGAAATAATCGACTTTTGGAGTATTAATCCCAAGATAATCTGCACTGACGCTGAATGACGGAAGCTCTTTCCCCAGCGAATATTTTGCCTGCTGTCTGTATTGCTCAACCTGATATGTTGCCTGTTTAGCATTATGATTGTTCTCTATTGCCTGATTTATATAATAAACAAGACAGTCATCATTAAATCTTGTGAAAAATTCCGGATTAAGTTCATTAACATTAACGGCACCGGCATATCCGGCTGACATCATAAATACTGCTATGAAAATAAATCTTTTAAGCATTTTCAGCCTCCTTTATAAGAGTCTGAACGTATAATTTTACGTTTTCTTTTATAATCTTTATATCTTCCTGCGTAAAATCTTCCTGCCCGAGAAGACTGAGTGAAAATGCCGGCAAAATTTTAGGAGAGTTTATCTGTGAAAGTATGAAAACGGTTTTTAATATAACTTCTCTATCAGTTTCTTTTTTTCCAAGAATACAAGCTAAAAGTTTTCTTAAATATTTAAGAAGTTTAGGTGACGTAATATTATTTTTTTGCTGTTCTCTTAGAAGTATTAATATTAAGTCATTTGTGATATTTGCATAAAAAAAATCTACGCACTTATCCAGAATAAGTTCAAGCAGTTTAATTTTTTCTTCTCTGCTTAAATCTTCCGGTTTTTTATTGAAGTCAATAAAGCTGCTGGCAAAATGCATTTGAGCCTCAAGCAAGTTTTCAATTATTCCGTTATATAGTTCCTGCTTTCCGCCCCAGTAATATGAAATCATACAGATATTGCAGCCGGCGTCCTTACAGATTTCTCTTATACTTACCGCATCATATCCTTTTTGTGCAAATAGTTTTATTGCAGATTTTAAGATTTTTTCTTTTGAATTAATATCGCTCATTCTTTTATAATAAAACAAACGTTTGATTTAGTAAAGTCATTTATAAAATTTCTTTACATAAAGGCCCTCTTTTATGTGAGGGCTTATTAATTATATATGTTTTTCAATGTTGGTAATAATAGATGATTTAGGCATTAGGCCTACCATTCGTTCAACAACTTCCCCATTTTTAAATACCAGAAGGGTAGGAAGGCCACTGACCTGATATTCTTTTGCCGCGTCTATATTATCATCAGTATCAATTTTAGCAAAGTTAACCCTGTCATTAAGTTCGGTTTCAACTTCCTCAAGGATAGGGGAGAGTTTTCTGCAAGGACCGCACCAGGTTGCATAAAAATCTACAACTGTTAATTTGTCTGAATTAATTACTTCTGTGTTGAAGCTGTCTACAGTTATTTCTTTTACCATATAAATAAACTCCTTATTTAAATTTTATAAACCTATATTACCATATGCAAGATATTTATGCTATTATACAAATAGGGAGAAACAGGGATGCCGAGAAAAAAAGAAATTGAAATAGTTTTAGATACTGAAACAACGGGGTTAGATTATACCAGAGAGCGAATTATTGAGTTTGCTGCTGTTCGTTTGGAAAACGGGAAAATTAAAGACGAGTTTCAGACTTTGATAAATCCCCACCAGCATATAAGGAAATCTAGTCAGGCTGTTCATGGTATTACTCAGGAAATGGTGGAAGATGCTCCGTCAGAAGAAGAAGCTCTTCCAAAAATACTTGAATTTATCGGCGATTATCCGATTGTTGCTCATAATGTAATATTTGATTATTCTTTCTTGAATGAAGCAAAGCTGAGAGTATTCGGAGAAAAACTTGAAAACCCGAGAATTGATTCGCAGGCAATGTTTAAAGAAATTGCACCTGATATGGAATCGCACGGGCTGGAAGCCTTAACTAAAAGGTTTAATGTAGATTTGACCAATCATCATAGAGCAATGGCTGATACAATGGGGCTTGCGCTTGCTTATCCAAAATTAAAAAAACTGTATCTGCAAAGACTTGACTGGCAGAAAAAACAGCTTGGGAATGTTGATTATCTTTTTGACAGGTATTTGAGAATACAGCAGAGTATTGCGACAATGCAGGCAGAGTTACAGGATTTGAAATCTGTATTTAAACTGCATTTTGAACTTGGCGGCGAGCCGCTTGTTGCAGAAACCGGCGAGATGATGGTTTATCAGTCAAAACAATCTTTTGGATATGATTTAGCTGATATTAAGGATGTTCTTGAAAATGTAGGGGCACTTGAAAAAGCTGTAAAGGTTAACAACGGCTTTATCGACAGGCTTTGCAACGGTCTTAGCTTATCAGAAGAGTACAAAGAGATTATCCGCGATGCACGTCAGGAACTCTCGGAAACAAGAAATATACAAGTAATAAAACCATGCAAACAATAAACAAAAAAAATATTCCTGAAACCATTACTTTAAAGATAGAAAAACTTTCTAATCTAGGGCTGGGGATTGCTAAGCTTGATGGCTATGTAATTTTTGTAGAAAATGCATGCCCCGGGGATATTGTAAAAGTAAGAGTCGGGAAAAAAAATAAAAACTTTGCAAATGCTAAGATTATCGAAGTCATAGAACCTTCTCCGCACAGGGTAGAGCCGTTTTGTCCTATGCAAAAGGTTTGCGGGGCATGCCAGCTGCAGTTTATTGATTATAATTACCAGCTTGAACTTAAAAAACAAATTGTTGAAGATGCTATGCATTCAATCTATGGTAAGGAAGTTGAGGTCAGAGATGTTATTCCAAGCCCGCAAAACAGGGAATACAGGCATAAAATTCAGTACCCTGTAGCTGAAACAAAAGAGTCAAAACGTATTCTCGCAGGATATTTTAAGACCGGAAGCCATGAAATAGTAAATATAAAATACTGTCCTATTCAGCCTTCGTACTGTGACGAAATTATAGATTACATAAGAGTTACTGCAAAGAAATTTAGTGTTTCAGGTTATGATGAGAAAAAACATGCCGGAGATTTAAAGCATGTTGTAATTAGAGCTTCTAATTATAATAATAGGGCTTTAGTTATACTTGTTATAAACTCTGTTAAGATGCTGGAGAAAATAAAGAAGCTGGCAGAAGCTGTTTATGATAAGTTTGCAAATGTTTCAGGTGTCGGGATTAATTTTAATCCTAAGAAAACCAATCTTATTATGGGAGAAAATACTGAAATAATTGCAGGAGAGGCGTTTATTGAAGAAAAATTGTGCGATAAGATTTTCAAAGTAGGTGCTAATACCTTTTTTCAGGTAAATCCTGCGAGCGCCAATAACATATTTGAATATGTAAAGAATTACATTTCTGAAAATTTTGAGAATCCTTTGGTACTGGATGCATATGCAGGTATTACCGCATTTGGAATTTGCCTTTCAGATATTGCTGCAAAAGTTGTAAGTGTTGAAGAGGTTAAAGCTTCAGTAGATTTAGCATCAAAAATTATAAAAGAAAACGGAATAAAAAATGTTGAGCTTCATAACATGGACGCCGGAAAGTTTTTTGAAAAAGAGCTTAACACAAAGGGCAGGAGTTTTGATGTAACTGTGCTTGATCCTCCCAGAAAAGGATGTTCTGAAGAAAGTCTTGATTATGCATTGAAACTTACTAAAGGAAAGATTATTTATGTATCCTGCAACCCTGCTACTCTTGCAAGGGATTTAAAATATTTGACCGAACATGGTGCTAAAGTCGAATTTATTCAGCCTTTTGATATGTTTCCGCATACATATCATGTTGAAGATGTTGCTGTAATAAGTGTATAAACTCTTCTTTTGTGATATCTAAAATCTCGTTCATACAGGTTATGCCTTTAACTTCTTCATTAAAAAGTTTTTCCAGAAGTTCTTTGTCATATCCGAACAAAATAGAACCATGTTGGAGAACGTACCCCTGTTTCCTGCATTGAGCGGAACCGATTAGTTTTTTACCTTTATAACACACATCAGCACCGGTAGATATAAGCATGCAGTAATCAAATTTCATTCCGCCTTTATATCCGCCGCCAAACTCTAATTCAATACCCAGAGTTTTAAAAAAGTCAATTAATATTCCAGAAATTTCTTTATAAGATTCAACTACACTCTGTCCTTCTTTAATCGGAGCTACATAGCTGTATGTGACTTCGTTATCATGCAGGAGCGCCCTTCCTCCTGTTAATCTTCTTACGGAATCAATTTCGCCTGTTAAAAAAGTATCTTTTTGATTTCTGCCCAGCGAGATACATTTTGGCGACCAGCCGTAAAGCCTAAATACCGGCTCTTTTGACTTTTGTTCAATGGCTCTGTCTAAAATTTCTGAGTCAATGCGCATATTATCAGCACCTGAATTTATGCTGTAACCGTAATAAATCATTTTCTTTCCCGTGCTTTCTTAAGCAGAGCATCGTCATTTGTACGTTCAGCAAGCGGCATAGGGATAAATAAGTCTTTGTAGCGTCTTATTGCGTACTGGTCGGTCATGCCTGAAATGTAGTCTGTTACAATTTGTGGAATTTCTTCTTCCGTATAGAATGGTTCCATCATTTTGGCATAATGCTCAAATAATGATTTTATAATATTTTTTGCTTTCTTTTCTTCTGCTTTTGCAATCGGGTCAAGGTAAACATTGTCAAACATCCAGGTTCTGAGTTTTGTAACGTAAAACCATCCTTCTTCTGACATTGTAACCTTTGGTTTATCCATCGAGCTTGTTATTACATCTGTAATCATTTTCCCAAGTCTTGCTGATTGATTGGAGGAAAAATACTTTACACAGTCAGCAGGCAAATCTGCCTCGGAAATTATTCCTGCACGAATTGAATCTTCAATATCATGGTTGATGTATGCAATTTTATCAGCATATTGTACAATCTGTGCTTCCGGAGTTTTAGGCTTATAGCCCCAGGTGTGGGTTAAGATACCGTCAACAGTTTCTTTGCACAAATTCATATCTTCAAGGACTTCTACAACTCTAACGCTTTGCAGGTTGTGATGAAAACCGTTAGGCAAAAGTTCATCCAGTGTTCCTTCTCCGCAGTGTCCAAAGGCAGTATGCCCTAAATCGTGCCCCAGAGCAATCGCTTCTACCAAATCTTCGTTTAACCTTAAGGCGCGTGCCATGGTTCTTCCTATTTGTGCAACTTCCAGGGTATGTGTAAGTCTTGTTCTGAAATGGTCATTATATGGTGATAGAAAGACCTGTGTTTTATGCTTTAAGCGTCTGAATGATTTTGAATGCAGTATTTTATCTCTGTCCCTTTGAAATTCTGTACGAATCTCAAATTGTTCATTTCTGGGGCGTTTTCTGCCCTTAGAATTTCTGCAGGTTGTTGCGTACGGACTTAACTGTTCAAGTTCGCGTTCTTCAAGCTGCTCTTTAATTGTTTTGCATTCAGTATTCATAGCTCTATTATAACTAAAATAAACACGTTTGGCTACAGCAATACATTGTCTTTTTCTATTAATTATTGTATCATTACAATAAGGGAGAGAATTGATGGAAACTTTTTTTAATGCAGAGTATATAATACGTTTATTTCTAGCTCTGGCACTTGGTTTTTCACTGGGATTAGAGAGAGAATTAACTAATAAGTATGCAGGCTTACGAACTCATATTCTGGTATGTCTGGGTGCCTGCATTTTTACCTTGCTTTCAATATATGCATTTCCGACATTTGCAACCGGCGATAACGTTGACATTGCTCAAGCAACCGGCATAAGAGATACATCAAGGGTTGCAGCCCAGATTGTTACCGGGATTGGTTTTATTGGTGCAGGTACGGTGTTGAGAAACGGGCCTATGGTTTTTGGGCTTACTACTGCTGCAACACTATGGATTGCAGCAAGCATAGGTATGGCTTGCGGTGCCGGAATGTACGATGTGGCTATTATTGCAACAGTGTTAAGTGTTGCTGTATTAACACTAATAAGAATTTTGGAAAGACAATTACTCCCGTCTAGCGGTAAGCAGGTAAGACGCTGTAAAATTGTTATATATCTTAATGGAAATGATGTTGAAAAAATTTATAACTTTTTAAATTCATATGTTGATAATATGACGGATTTTTCTTCTAAAAAATTACTTGAAAATCCGGAAAAATCGAAAGTGTCTTCTATATTTGACTTGAATAACAAAAGAATGATGAAGGAAATATACGGTAAACTACGCAATATTGCAGAGCTTGATTCAATAACGCTTCAGGAATTAAATGATTAAGGAAAAGAAAAAGAAAGATAGATTTGGGGCACAGAAAACAAAAAGGCAAATTCTACTTGAATATGGCCGTACAGTGCTGATTTCTTTTTTACTTGCTCTTGTATTTACTATTCTGCTTTCAATTCATGCAAGAAGCGAAATGATAAAAAATTTGTATGAAAATTCAAATGAACAACGCAGAATGAATGAACAGATTGCAAGACAGCTTATAATGCAGTCGGACTTAACAAAGGATTTGAAGAAGAAGAGCTATGCTGTGTGCATGCAGGTCGGAAATATATATGAGCTTGCGCATGAATATAAAAATGCACAGTTTGCATACGAGATTGCTCTAGAAAAATCTGGTTACGGCAGTTATTCTTCTTATTATAAACTCACTAAAGTTTTGATAGCGCAGGAAAAATTCGATGAGGCGCAGAATGTTATAAAATCTGTAAAAGATATAAGCGATAAAAATCTTATCAAGTATAAATCACGTGCTTATATAGAAATGGGTGATAAATACTATTCTATTGGCAAATTTTTGAGTGCAGCGAAGAGCTATGAAAAAGCTAAATTTTATTATGATAAATTTACAAGAAAAGACCCTGTAGTAGAAAGTTCTATAAAGAATAGAATTGTAAATGCATACATTGAAACCGCTGATATAATGGTGAAAAGCGGTTTAAATTCTGATGCTGTAAGGTTCCTTACAAAGGCTGAAAAATACTTGCCTGACAATTTCAATATTAAATATAAACTTGCTATCATATATTCTGATTTAGATCCTGTTAAATCAGTAGAGTATTTTGAGCCTCTTTTAAAAGAAAAACCTCAGCAAATAGATTACGGCGTATATTCAAAAGCTTTAATGAAATCTGCTAATATTATGGACTTGGAAGGCAAGCCTACAAGAGCTAAGTATTACAGATATAAAATACATTCGATTGATATTTTTGTCAATCAGAAAGTTGTTTATAAAAATGATATAGAAGTGCTGCTGGATAAGTTTATAGTCCGCAAGCCCTGGTTTACATACAGACTAAAAGCAGCTTATCGATTTAAGAATGTATCACATACTAATATTAGAAATATGTCTGCTGATTTTGTTCTGAGGCGTGAGGATAAAGTGCTTGAAACCATATCTGTTAAGTGTGTAGGCAAATCGGCACCGCTGTATTCTAATGGTGGTGTTACTGAAGAAATTAAAATAGTTTTTGATAAAAATATTTTTACTAAAAATGAACTTAGCCAGTACTTAATTGATATCTATCTTTATAAAGATGAGAAATACAAAACGCTTGTGAGTACAATGAAAGTTCCGCTCAAAACTATCAATAATACAAAGTAAATTTAGTAGGCAAGTGTAGGGGCTGATTCCAGCAGAATTTTTGTATACTCCTGCTCTGGAAAATTAAATATTTTATCAGTAGTATTTTCTTCAATAAGCCGGCCAAAGTACATAATTCCTACACGGTCTGCAAGATATCTGATAACATTCAAGTCATGGGATATGAAAAGAATTGTTAAATCCTTTTGTTTTTTCAAATCTTTAAGCAAGTTAATTATTTGTGCCTGAATACTTGCATCAAGGGCACTTACAGGTTCATCTGCTATAATAAGCTTAGGGTTTAATATCAAAGCTCTGGCAATAGCAATTCTTTGTCTTTGCCCTCCGGAAAATTCATGCGGATAAAGTTCCAGACTTGTTTGCTGCAGTCCGACATCATTAAGAACCTCTTTTACTAAAGCATTTTTTCTGCTCTTAGAATAGTTTGTATTAATATCCAGCGGCTCTCTTAGTATATCGCCAATTTTCATTTTAGGGTTCAGGCTTGAGTATGGATTCTGAAAAACCATTTGTACTAACTTTGGATATTCTTTTTTTTCAGAATTATCATGTTCAAGAATATTTTTATCTTCAAATAATATTTCACCTGATTTTGGCCGTACAAGCTTAGTTATTGCTTTTGCAAGGGTTGATTTTCCGCATCCGGATTCTCCTGCTAATGCATAAATTTCTCCCTCTTTTATTGAAAGAGAAACGTCATTTACTGCGACAACAAGGTCATCTTTTTGTTTTTTTAAGCTGTTGTATTCAACAATTAAATTTTTTATTTCTAGTAAATTACCCACGTATATATTTTACCACGGTTCTTTTTATGATAAAATCGTCGAAGAGGATAAGGAGTTTTCAATGTTTGATGTTTTTGTAAAAAAGTTTGTGACAGTTAAGAATATTATATTTTTCATTATTGCAATCCTTTTCATAATTTTTATAACTAAGATTAAAGATATTGCAATTCTATTCTTTGCTTCATATGTAATTGCTTGTTCATTAAATCCTCTTGTAGATAAAATGACAAAGAAAATGAGCCGTTCACTGGCTTCTACGCTAGTTTTATGCGGAGTCTTATTAATATCTGCTCTTTTTATTCTGCCATTATTTGTAGTTGCCGGCCAACAGATAAAATCTTTTCTGGTTATGCTGCCGGAACATGTAACAGCTGTAAAAAGCTTTTTAATGAATACTCCGCTGGTAAGTCAATCTACTATAGCACAGCTTGATATCGGGGAGCTTTTGTCGACAGCTTCCGGCTTTACTACCAAGTTTGTAAATGATTCTATCAACTTAAGTATGGAATTTGCTTCTGCAATTGTTTATTTTCTTGCTGCTTGTATTATTGTTTACTATTTTCTAGTAGATAAAGAAACTGTAAAAAAGACCTATAGCAGCTTATTTCCGCGCCCGATGAAGGCTAAAGCAGAAGAAATCCTTGATACTATATCAGTTAAGATTGGCGGGTATATGCTTGCGTTAATTGTTACAATCGGCTGTGTAGGACTAATAATGACAGCAGGTTTAATGTTATTAGGTGTAGATTATGCGCTTCTGCTCGGGGTGCTTAATGCTGTGCTGGATATAATTCCTGTTGTTGGTCCGGGACTTGCCTTAGTTATTACACTGCTGGTTGCATATAAAATGGGGCCGCTAACGCTTGTTCTTATTATATTATTATTCATTATTGCCCAATGGGCTGAAAATAATCTTGTAAGACCATATATCTTTGGTAAATTTTTGGATTTACATCCTCTTATAATATACTTTTTCTTATTTGTAACAGCGCAGTATCTGGGGGTTATCGGAGTTATTTTTGCTCCGGCCATTGCTGCAACTGTATGCGTGTTGATTGAGGAACTTTATATAAAGAATGTGAATTAATGGAGAGATATTTATATAAATCTAGTAGCGGCAACTATAATTTTTTAATGGCTTATCCGGCAATAGAAGAGTTTGCGCTGGCATCACTCGGATATCTATGGCTGTATAAAATTGCTGATACTCATGAAGGTATTAACGCTATAAGATGTTCTACTGACAATGTAGTTATTTCTAAAAAGATTGATAGTATAGCATTTTCAATGTCATTTGATTTTGATTATGCTGGTGTTTTTGAAATTTTGGAAAAATTAAATATTCCATTATATTCTGCAGAAAGAAATGAAAATCATCCTTTAATATTTGCAGGAGGGCCTGTAATTACTACTAATCCTTGTCCTTATGAGGCCTTTTTTGATTTTCTGATGATTGGTGATGGAGAAGAAAGTTTTAAACAGGTTCTTGATATTTTAAAGAGTAATTCTAGATGTGAGGCATTAAAACTTTTTGAGAATGTTGATGGTGTGTATATTCCGGGAAAAAATAAAACGGTCAAAAAGGCTGTAGTTCCGCTTCATGAAGTTATTTACACGCCTATTCTGAGTGATAAAGGATATTTCAAAGATACTTTTATTATAGAAGTTGAAAGAGGGTGTATGAATCGCTGTGCCTTTTGTACTGCTTCATATATAAACCTTCCTTTCAGGAGCTATGAATATGACAAAATTATAGCTGCAATAGATTTAGGTCTTCAATATACAAATAAAATTGCACTTCTCGGAGCGCAAATAAGTGCACACCCGAATTTTGATGCGATAATGAAATACATTGAAGATAAAATTGATAACGGAGTGAATATAGAGCTTGGAATTTCGTCTTTGAGGACAGATGCAGTTTCGCCGCAAATGGTGCAAACCCTTGTTAAAGGCGGACAAAAACACTCAACAATTGCTATAGAAGCAGCTAGTGAAAGATTGAGAAAGTATATTAATAAGAATCTGAAAGAAGAGCAAATTTTGAATGCAGTTAGAATCTCACGCGAGAATGGGCTCAAAGGACTCAAAATATATTCTATGATTGGAATTCCTACTGAAACGCAAGATGACATAAATGAATTTTTAAAACTCGGCAAAAAAATCAAAGATGAAAATAAAGGTTTCAATATAGAATTTTCATTTTCTTCTTTTGTACCCAAACCTCATACACCTTTTCAATGGGCGAAAAGAGAGGATACTAAATCTCTTGAGAAAAAACAAAAATATCTTGAAAAAGAGTTTTCAAAACTCGGTATTTCTGCTAAGTTTTCGAGTATAAAATGGGATTACTGGCAATCTGTATTATCCAGAGGCGGAAAAGAGCTTGCTCCATTTCTTGTTGAAGTATACAGGCGTGGTGCAAAAATAGGAGCATATAAATCTGCATTAAAAGAGTTAGATATAAAAGTAAACGAAAGTTTTAATTTAGATCAACCTCTTCCTTGGGATATTATTGAGATGGAACCTCGTAAAACACTTCTGATTAATGAGTTAAAAAGGCTGGAAAAACGTCAATAATAACATAATCAAAAAAAACTTCTCGGGGGACGAGAAGCTAGGAAAATTAGTTAGGAAGGGATTTAGGGATTAAATCTGATTTATGTCATTTACATCTTACATATATATAAAGGATATAAATTAACTCTAATTTCACAACTTATAAAAATCGTTACAAAACTTAATATAGAAAAATTGTTTTGCGAATTAATGTAAACTTTTGTATATCATACATTGTAGT
>CAJMAX010000018.1 GCA_905211505.1 uncultured bacterium
AGAATAATAAAAATATAATAATATTTATCATTTTTTTAGTATGTCTTCTTGGTGGAATTTATTCTGCAAAATTTTTTCAACCAAAACATAAATCTTATAACATTTATCAGCAGGCTTTAAGGGATTATGATAATGGAAATTATTCAAATTCTTATTTTCTTTTTTCGAAAATTGGGTATACCTCTCAGTTAAAACCATTTGCTATATATAGACAGGCGCTTTGTGCTAGAGCTTTGGCAGATAAAAAATCAGAATTAAACAGGTATCAATTATTATTTAGAGTTTACCCGTCAAATAAATTGAGTTTAGAGGCAAAATATCAAGCAGCTCAACTTCTGATAGATACTGATCCCTCTTTGGCTCGCAGATATTTTGATTTTGTTTTCAAAACAACAGGTGATTCCGATTATAAAATTGCGTCAGAGTATTATAAAGCAAGAATAGCTGCAGCAAAAATCAGGTACTCTAACAGAATTTCATCAAGAGCGAAAATATCTGATATTGAGTTATCTTTTAGGAAATATTTGGAAGAGGCACCAGGCGGAAGGCTTGCTGTTAATGCTGCAAATACTTGGTTGAAATTTAATCCGAATATAAATTCGAAAGATGCAGTGCTGGTAGCTAGAGCGTATTATCTTGCAGGATTGTATGACGATGCGTCATCTGTATTTTCAAAATCAAAGCTACAAGATAATTGGGCTGTTCAGGCTGCAAATTTATATAAAAAAGGTGATTACGCAAAAGTGAAAGCAATAACCGAACAGGGCGTTGCAAAATATTCCGAGAATGTTAATGCTGATGACTATAAAAGAGCTGTTGATGTATATTTAAAAATATATGATAATGCTTTTCCTGCAATTTTAAAATTGTTTAGTACTGCTAAAGGGAAAGGCAAGGATTATATTTGGAATTTAAAATGTGATAATTCCCCTGTATCAAGCAGGGCTGCATGCTACAAGGATTTGTATGTAAATTATCCATCAGGAGAATATTCAAGTATAGCGCTATTGAACATGTTTTTTGATAGAATTCGTCAAAAAGATTATTTAAGTGCAAAGAAAATCGGCTTAGATTTTGTTGCAGGTTTCCCTGATGCTGAACAGGCGCCAATGGTAATGTATTGGCTGGGAAAAATTGAACAGCGTTATTATAATAACTCAAATTCTATAAAATATTATCAGGAAGTAATAAATAAGTATCCTGATTCTTATTATGCATATAGAGCATTCTGGCTGCTTAATGGACTAGAAACTGCAACTATATCTGCAAATATTGATTATAAGCCTGTAGTTTATCCTTATAAATATCCTGCTAGGTCATCTGCTTTATACAGTCTTTTGAAAGTTAAAGACTATGATATGGTTGAAAAATATACTCAGGATGATTTTATAAAAAGCTGGGTTGAATATCAGCAGGGAAATTATTCTGTTTCAGCTTATTTGGCTCAGGAAGCTATGGATAAATTGTCTTTAAAGCCGCCAAAAAATGATTTAAGATGGCGTCTTGTATATCCTCAAAATTATTATATGCAGGTTAAAAAGTATGCAGAACAGTATAATAATGACACAGCTCTAATGATGGCAATAGTAAGAGAAGAAAGTCATTTTAATTCTGAAGCACAGAGTAGTGTAGGTGCTATAGGTTTAATGCAATTAATGCCAGCAACTGCGCATGATATTGGCGCTAAGCATGGTATATCTTTTAACACAAGTTATCTGGTTAATCCAGAGTTAAATATAAGGCTTGGTAATTTATATTATTCTACAATAAGAGGAATGCTAAATAATAAAGATGTTTCATCTATAGCAGCTTATAATGGCGGAATAGGTTCTGTAACAAGATGGAAATCTACTTTAAAATATTCTGATACCGATGAATTTGTGGAGCAAATTCCATATGAGGAAACTAAGAATTATGTTAAGAAAGTATTTAAAAGTTATTGGAATTATATAAGGATTTACCAGCACTAGAAAAATCATACATTTGATATATTACATTATTTGATAAAGTGATAAAATAAGACTATGAAAAAGATTTTAATTATATTAACCATATTTTTTGTGAATTTAATTATTGCAAATCCTAGTTATGCAATAAAAATAGGACTATTAACTGAAGTTGAACAAGCCGGTGTTGGAACAAATGTAAATGGTCGTATGATAGATGTTAGGACAAATAAAACTGTTTGTACGCTTGATGCTATGAAAGGTTATGAGCTTGTTCCTTATAAAAACGAAATTGCGGTGAAAAGTGGCGGTCATTATTATTCTCTTGGTGCAGATTCAATCGTTCTAAAGCCTGATACAGAGGGTTATGTCAGTACAAAGGGAAAGTGGTACCGCGGTACTTTACTTGTAAGAAATTTTAATGGCAAATTAATTGTTATAAATGATGTAGAACTGGAAGATTATTTGAGAGGGGTCGTCCCTTCTGAAATGCCACCAAGTTGGGAGTATGAAGCGTTAAAAGCGCAGGCTATTGCTGCCAGAAGTTTTGCTCTTGCAAATTTGGGTAAACAGTCTAAGTACGGTTTTGATTTGAAAGATAATACTGAAGACCAAGCGTATGGCGGAGCATCTGTAGAAACTAACAGAACTAATAAGGCTATTGATGAAACTTCAGGTTTGGTTTTGACGTATGATATGAAAATAATATCTGCATATTATTGCGCTTCTGCAGGTGGAATGACCAATACTTCGGTTTGGGGTGGTTATGTTCCATATGTTCGTTCTGTTCCGTCTTTTGACGATGAAGTTAAGAAAAACGGGCATGGTGTCGGGATGTCTCAGCATGGTGCAAATAATTTAGCAAAACAAGGGTATAATGCCTATCAAATATTACAATATTTTTATCAGGATATAAAATTTGCAAAACTCAATAATTAGTGAAAAATATTGATATAACTGAATATTGTAGGGTATATATTAGTGAATATCTCTTATATCCTTAATTTAAAGAAAATTAATCTTGAAAACCCTTGACAGTATTGAAGAAAGTGATATAATAAATTTGTCGATTATACAACTGCGGAAGATGGTTTATAACTCCGTGGGAAAGGAAGAAGGAGGTTCGTAATGAACAAAGAAGAATTAGTAAAAGAAGTGTCTAAAAAAGCAAAAGTTTCACAAAAAGCAACTGCTGATATCTTGACAGCAACATTGGAAACAATTCAAAAAACAGTTTCTAAAGGTAAAAAAGTTACTCTAGTTGGTTTTGGTACTTTTGAAGCTCGCAAAAGAGCTGCTAGAACAGGTAGAAACCCTCAAACAGGTGCAACTTTGAAAATCGCTGCAAAAACAGTTCCTGCATTTTCAGCTGGTAAAAAATTCAAAGAACTTGTTAAGTAATTTTCTTGATTATATAAATAAGTTTAGAGCCGTAAATATTATAATATTTACGGCTCAATTTTTTATCATGAGCTGAACTTGTTTTTTTGTTCAACTCTGCCAAATAGGTTCCGAACAAAGTTCGGAATGACGATAGGATTATGTTTTGGGCGTGCTGTGTGGAATTTTTGTATATACGTTCCTGTTACATTTGCTTGAATAATGCGGTTTCTCGTGTTACTATCTATTTGTAAGGAATTTTGGGTAGTGAGGTAATAAATGAAAAGTTCTACAATAAGAAGATCTACTTTATCAAGAGAAACAATGGAAGTAATTGAAAATCTTGCAAAAGAACAAGATCCAAACGGATTAAATGAATATGTTAGACCTGATGTGGTAGAGTCTTCATCATCTGATAGTTTTTCTTCAATGGCGCAAGAAAAAGCACAGGAGATAGATTTGTTGTGGCAAACTTTTAAAAATTCACAATTTAATACAAAATCACCTGTGGCGTATTTATCTATTGGTTTTGTTTGCGGGGCTGTATTTACATTTTTGATGTTAGGCGGGTTAGGGGTATTTGTTGTAAAATCTGATGTTAATGTCAATACTTCTAAACATTCTGTTTTAACTCAACTTAAATCAGTAATCTTTCCACAGAAAACTACGGTTCCAACTCTTGAGCAGCAAGCTGACAATGCAGAAGAGACCGTTAATGCGAAAGTTTCTGTTCCCTCTGAAGATGAAACATCTCAAAATAATGTTTTAGAAGCTTCAGTTCAAAATTCTTCTGAAAATATATCTAATGTCGATTTAAAAAATTCAAAAGTTTACATAGTAAAAGAAGGCGATACTGGTGAAAGTATAATTAAACATTATTTTGGAGCTTATTCTCCTGAAAAAGCTGAAATAATTATGAAAGCAAATAATCTAAAAAATCTTGATAGAATAAATATTGGTCAAGAAATAATTATTCCGGTAGAATAGATTTTAATTTTAAAAATTTGGTGGTGACATTATGAAGTTATGTAGAAAAATTCTTTCTTTAGCACTAACAATGTGTTGTTTTTCCAGTATTGGAGCCAATGCGGAAGTTTGGAAAAATGATTTAAGAACCAAATTTTTAGAAAACGAAGCTGTTATTATGGAGATAAATATCCGCTCCTTTAATTCTCAGGATTTGAATGGGGATGGATTTATTCAGGAAGAAAATTTAGAGATAAAGGGTAATTTCCTGAATGCAATAGAACGTCTTGATGAGTTGAAAAGTTTAGGTATCAATACGATTCATATTCTGCCAGTAACACCGACTGGAAAACTCAAAGCTCTAGGGACTGCAGGAAGTTTGTATGCTGCATCAGATTTTAGTTCAATCAGTGAGGATTTGAAAGATAAAACTTCAGATTTGTCAGTAGAAGAACAGTCAAAAAAGTTTATTGAAGAAGCACATAAAAGAAATATTCGGGTAATTGTAGATGTTCCGGCTTGTGGTTCTTATGATTTGTATTTGCAGAGACCGGATTTGTTTGTAACAAACCAGTTGGGTGAACCTGTAGTTCCTGCAGATTGGACAGATGTAAGACTTTTATCAGTTGGTACGGAAGATAATATTGATACCAATGTTTATAGTTTATATAAGGATTTTGTAAAATATGTAATTAATTTGGGTGCAGATGGTATTAGGGCTGATGTTGCCCACTGCAAAACTGCTGCATTTTGGAAAGAGTTGATTGCATATTCGCGTACAAAAGACCCTGAGTTTTTATGGCTTGCTGAATCTTCTGAATCTTGGCATGAGGCTGTATCTTCTTATGGTGTTTTCACTCCGTACAATAAGTTGTTGGAGGCAGGTTTTGATGGTTATTATGGCTCATTCTTTAATATAAAAGACTGGAAAAATGCCAAAGATTTATATAGGGATGTTTCTTTAACGCTGAATGAGGTTAAAAAATTCAAAGAGGCAAAATCTTCAATTGGAGCTTTCACGACTCATGATGAAGTTAGTCCTATTTTGTTAAAAGGTCCAGCAATGAGTGATATGATAATATGGCTTAATGCAACGTTACCTGTTGATTCTTATTTTGTTGATGGTTTTCAAACAGGTGACGATTATTCCTACAGGAAAGGTAATAGGTTAGCGGAACATTCAAATACTGATGATAATACATATTTTACGCACAGAGGTAAGATCGACATCTTTAATTTTTCAAGAAAGCCTGGAGGTAATAATAATATACTGAGAAATGATTTTTTACTTGCGAATAATGTTAAAAAAAGTTTGCTGCCGGTATTGAATGATGGTGTATTTACTCCAATAAAAACAAATAATCAAAAAGTGTTTGCTTATACTTTTGGGAATAATGTAAAACGAGTTGTAACTATAGGAAATTTAGATTTTGAAACTCCAGTAAAAACAACGGTCAAAATTCCAAAATATAATAAACGATATAATGTTTTGCCTATAAAAATTTCATCAATGCCGGATGTCAATAAGCGAGGAAAGGTTTCATTGACCTTGCAGCCGGGTGAGATAGTTGTGTTGATAGTGCATGAGTTATTGTAATTTTCTCACAAATTCATTGATTGCTGAGGCTTCGTGTGTCCCTATGATAAATTCAAAATCGGGGCAGGCTTCTTTTAATTCATCTTTAATATGAGCTAACAAGCCCGGTATTATAATTTTTCGTGTGTTTAGATTTTCTCTTATTTTTAAGTTTGAAAGGGTTTTAGCAACAATATTTGCTGTAAATTTTTCGGCAGACCAAGCTGTTAAAACACTCATTCCATCTGCAGGTATAACTATTAAATAGGATGGGACGTCTAAATCTTCTAATTCATTTGCTACTGCAAAAAATGTCAGGGCAAAGTTTGTAGTAAGAAATACTATAGAATTTTTATCAGGGTTATTAAATTCATATAAGTTTGATTCAACCTGTAGTGATTTTTGCGGATCAGTAAAGATGTTTTGGCGTAGTGTTAGCAAAGTTGAAAACATTGCTTCATCAAACTCTTCAAATATTATCATGTTGGCATATTTGCATATAAAAAAGCTTGCTTGCGTACAGGTTGTGAATATATCAGTTGTCTTTTTCATATAAACACAGACTGGTGTTGAATATTTATCATCTTTTTCAAGTATAGCTTTGGTTCGTGTTGTAATTAAATAATCTTTTGTTTTTTTGAACTCAGAATTAATAATAAAATCAAGTTCCAGTTTTTGAAATTCTTCAAAAGTGATTGTATTTATATTAGGAGATGTTATTGTCTTATTATTAAAATTTTTTAGGATGATTAAATCTACTTTTAAGTTTTCGTTTACTCTTTTTATTTCAAACTCGTTGATTCGTTTAATTTGTTCTTGGTAGTATATAGAATTGCAATCTACAATGACTGCCAAAGCTGTTCTGTTTATAAATGTTTTTTCATGTCTAAAAAGAACATTTTCGCCGCCGATTTTTAAATCTCCGATAGATATTGTTTTCTGTGCGTGTTTTACACTATGCAAATACTTTTCTTCTAGTTCTTGTGAAATATATGGGCATTTTTTTATATTTATATTCTGTTTTGCTAATTTTAATGCAAATGCCATACAGGTAGGACAACCGCATTGTTTGCAATTAGAATATTCTTCTTTTTTTGCTGCAGGAAGATATTTAAAAATTTGTAAGCCTGTCATTTCCATTGATTTAAAAAAGCCCTTTCATAGTTGATATGTTGTCAGGATTTGCCATTACTATAACATTGGCGCCTGCTGCTAATATGCTGGAAGCAGAGCTGAGTTCTATCATTTTGGCTCGGTTTTCTAAATCTCCCCAATTTTTAGAAAATTTATCAGATTTAGCTTCTTTTGTTTTTAAAGATTCTAGTGGCGCATCCGAAAGTAAAGGTAAGTTTAAATATGTATCGCCCTTTTGCCCTTCTTGTATAACTTTTTCCATAATACTGTACCCGTATTCAAAACCGTAGCCAAGTCCGCCAATATCTGTATTCATTATAATTTTGTTTTTATTTAGTCCCATATCAATTGATAAAATATTAAGTTCTTTTGCTAAATTTATATCAATAGGGCTTTTCAGCACAATATAGTGATTTCCATTTATTATCGACGGTATAATTTTTTTATATGTTTGTTCTGTTGCGTATGAAATAATACAATTGGGTCTGTCTAAAATTTTTATTAATTCTGGTAATAATAATTCATCCAGTTCATTTTTTTCGCTTCCGCATATCATAAGCGGTTTTTTAATTTCTGGAAAGTGCAGTTTTAATAATTTTGTAGCCTGTGAAATTTGTTCTTTATTTTCAATATTAAATTTTAAAGCTAGTATATCGCAGTTTGTATTTTGCGCCTGTTTAATTAAATCCGAAGGATTTTCGGATTTGAAATATTTTTTTGTTATTTCAAAGTTGTCCTTCGGATTTAATATATTTATTTCGAGTGCAAAAAGTTTTGAATCGGTTGTTATATTAAACTTGTCTTCCACTTCTAACTCTGTCCATTATTTGTTCAAACTCTTTATCGTCAATAGTTTCTTTATCTAGTAATTCTTTAGAAATTTCTTCTAACATATCTCTATTTTCGGTAAGTAATCTTTTTGCGAGTTCATAACGTTCGTCAACAATATTTTTAATTTCTTGGTCGATTTCGTATGCGACTTGTTCTGAGTAATCTCTTTGGTGTCCAAAATCTCTGCCCATGAATACGTTTTCTTGATTTTTACCGTAAGCCATGTTACCTAACTTATCAGACATGCCCCATGCAGTAACCATTTTGCGGGCAATATCAGTAACATTAATCAAGTCTTGAGAAGCGCCTGTGCTTACGTTATTTTTACCGTAAACAATTTCTTCAGCAGCACGACCGCCAAGTGAAACTGCAATTTTAGCAAGCAATTTAGCTTTGCTTACGTGTACTTTTTCATCTTTTGGTCTTGTCCAAGTTACACCAAGTGCCATTCCTCTTGGTATAATTGAAACTTTGTGTAACTCGTTAGCTTCAGGTAGTAATTTATCAATTAGAGCGTGTCCAACTTCATGATATGATGTTAATTCTTTATCTTCATCTGTTAGAACTCTGCTTTTCTTTTCAACACCTGCAATTACACGGTCAATAGAACAGTCAATATCTTTCATTGATATTTTGTCTTCACCGTTTCTAGCAGCAAGTAATGCGGATTCGTTTAATAAGTTTTGCAAATCTGCACCGGTAAATCCAGGTGTTCTTTTTGCTAGTACTTTTAAATCAACATCTTTATCAAGTTTTTTATTTTTAGCATGAACTTCTAGAATTTGTTCTCTGCCTTTAACATCCGGTGCGTTGATATAAATTTGTCTATCAAATCTACCGGGTCTTAAAAGGGCATTATCTAAAATGTCAGGTCTGTTTGTAGCTGCAATTACTATAATATTTGTGTTAACATCAAAACCATCCATTTCAACTAATAACTGGTTAAGTGTTTGTTCTCGTTCATCATGTCCGCCGCCGAGTCCAGCTCCACGTTGACGTCCTACAGCATCAATTTCGTCAATAAAGATTATACACGGCTGGTGTTTTTTTGCTTGTTCAAACAAGTCTCTAACACGGCTGGCGCCTACACCGACAAACATTTCTACAAAGTCAGAACCTGAAATTGAGAAGAATGGAACGCTGGCTTCTCCGGCTACAGCTTTAGCCATAAGAGTTTTACCTGTTCCCGGAGGCCCTACAAGAAGGACTCCTTTTGGAATTTTTGCTCCCAATTTCATGTATTTTTCACCATTTTTCAAAAAGTCAACGATTTCTTCAAGTTCTTTTTTCTCTTCATCAATGCCTGCAACATCTTTAAATGTTGTTTTTACTTTAGAATCAAGAAGCATTTTTGCTTTACTTTTTCCAAAGGACATAGCTTGAGAACCGCCGGCTTGAATAGCTTTTATCATCAAACCAAGTGAGATAACTGCGAATAATATTATTATAAATGTTCCGATATTTCCGGCTAATTGATTAGTTTCCGGAGCTTTTTTTACAGTGATATCAGCTTGAGAGTTATTTAATTTATCCATTAACTCATTGTCATTTGCAGGAATTTGTACTTTATATTGGAATAATGGAGCTTGCATATTTTTTGAGTCAGGTGTCAAAAATGGCGAAACAACATTTTTGTTCGAAGCTTTTCCTGTTGTATTCTGTTGATTAGGCTGTTCTGTTGGAACTGCAATAATCATGTCTTCATATTTTTCAATTTTTGAAAATTCTTTGTTTTCTAATTTCTGTAAAAAATTAGTGTATGAAATTTCTGAAGTGCTGGTTGTCGGGCCTGACATAAATATTGTTGAAATAAATACAAGCACTACAATAGCTAATATTACATACATACCCATTGATTGACTTTTGTTCATATAAAATAACCTTTCAAAATAATAATTTAAACTCTCTGTTGTCATTATAACTTAAAAAGGCGAAAATGTGAATATTTTCGCCTAATTTTAATTAAAAATAATAATTGTTTAAATTGATGAAATATATTTGTCAATATCTTCTTCTGAAATCATTTCAGTTGTTGCAACAAGTAAATTTTTTTCATCAACTTTAATCCCACCTAGAATATTATTTGCTTTTAATTTTTCTAAAAATTTGTCGGAATTTTCGACTTCAATAACAAATTCATTAAAGAAATTTTTATTTAAAGTTTTAATTCCTTTTTCTGATAATTTCTTAGATAATTCATGGGCATTTTTAGCAGACAGATAACTTGCTTGATGGAAACCTTTTTCTCCCATTACAGAAAGATAAAGTGTTGTACAAAGTCCGATAAGAGCCTGATTTGAACAAATATTACTTGTTGCTTTTTCTCTTTTTATGTGTTGTTCTCTTGTTTGGATTGTTAAACAAAATGCCTGTTCTCCGTTTTTGTCAACAGTTTTTCCTGCAAGTCTGCCTGGTAATTGTCTCATGAATTTTTCACGGCAAGCCATATATCCCGCAGTAGGACCGCCAAAGTTCATTGGAATACCAAGTGTCTGTATATCTCCTACGACAATATCTGCCCCGTATTCAGACGGAGGTTTTAGTATTGATAATGTAGACGGGTCTGTGCAAACAACAAACAAACAATCGGGCTTTTGTGGGGTAAGGATTTCTCCATAATAGTCAGGAGTTTGGATAAGTACACAAGCGTAATCATTTGTATCCTGTGGAATTTTGTCAACCCAGTCAACATCGATAGATTGTGCGTTTGTATATGTTTTTATAACCTTTTTATATTCAGGATTCAAAGAATTAAGTACACAAACTTTATATTTTTTAGTTATTCTGCAAGCCATTAGTATTGCTTCTGCGCAGGCGGTACCGCCGTCATATACAGTGGCATTTGCAACATCCATTCCTGTTAATCGACAAATCATCGTTTGAAATTCGTACATAACTTGAAGTGTTCCTTGAGATATTTCAGGTTGGTATGGAGTGTATGCCGTGTTAAATTCAAAACGGTTCGCAACTTGGGAAATACATGCCGGCACGAACTTGTTGTATATGCCTCCGCCAAGAAAACTTATATAATCTGATTCGTTTTCTTTCGCAATAGTTTTTACCTTACGTTGGGTTTCCATTTCGCTCAAGCCTTCCGGCAAATCTAAAGTTTTCATTCTAACGGTTTCAGGAATTTGTTTAAATAAATCTTCTACAGAATTTATTCCAATTTTCTCACACATTTGTTTTATTGAATCTTTGTTATGTACTAAAAAATTTTTCATTTATTATTCCAATTCTTCTTTATAATCTGAGTATGACAATAAATCTGATTTATCAGAGTCGAAAGATTCTGAAGATACTTTAATTAGCCATCCGTTTTCATAGGAATCTTCGTTAAGCATTTCCGGGGCATCAACTAATGCTTCGTTAACTTCTACGACTTTGCCGCTAATTGGCATATAAATCTCTGATGCTGCTTTAACTGATTCTATATTTGCGAATGTGTCACCTTTTGAAAATTCATCACCAACAGTAGGAAGTTCTAAAAATACGATATCTCCCAATTGTTCTATTGCGTAATCAGTAAGACCAATAACATAGTTTTCGTCTTCTTTTACAATATATTCATGAGATTTTGAACATAGCATTTCTTCTTTATAACCCATTTTTATTTCTCCTTTTCATATTTTACATTTGTTTTAATATTTGTTTAGACTACTCTGTTTCTTTTTTCAATGAATGGACGCTTAACAATTTTTGCGTCGTGCAATTTTTCTCTTATCATAACCTGAATGGTTGTGCCAATGCAAATTTCAGAAAGGTTTTTTACATAGGCTAAAGCAATATTTTTACCCGTGCTAGGGGAAACACATCCGCTGGTTATGTGTCCAACCTTTTCTCCATTATAATAAACTTCGTAACCGTGGCGTGCTATGTTTTTGTCAAGCATTTCCAGTCCGATAAGTTTCTTGGACACCCCGTTTGAAAGCTGGTTCATTATAATCTCTTTACCGTTATAGTATGCAATTTTGTCTTTTGGTATAGACCATGAAAGTCCTGCTTCAACAGGAGTTGTCTTTTCATCTAAATCATTGCCGTAAAGATGGAGGGCTGCTTCAAGTCTTAGTGTATCTCTGGCACCGAGTCCTATTGGTTTAATGTCGAATTCTTTGCCTTCTTCAAGAATTTTATCCCATAAAAATTCCGAATATTCATTTTCTACCAGTAGTTCAAATCCATCTTCTCCGGTATAACCAGTTCTAGAAGCAAGTAGTTTTATCCCACTGATAATTGCTGGTTTTATTGTAAATGATTTTTGGTTTGAGATGTTATAACCCATTTTTTTCATTACATCTATTGCGCGCGGACCTTGAATTGCAAGCAGAGAGTAATTGTGAGACTGATTATCTATTTTTACGTCCAGACCTCGTTTATTTCTTACAATCCAATTTAAGTCTTCGTCAATTCGGGAGGCGTTACAAATAACTAGGTATGACTCGATTCCTAATTTATAAATAATTAGATCATCGATTAATCCGCCATCTGCGTTAGGAAGCTGGCAGTACACCGCTTTTTCGTAATCAAGTTTTGTGATATCTTGCGGTACAATTTTATTTAAAAATTCAGTTGCATCTTTTCCTGATACAAAAACTTCTCCCATATGGGAGACATCAAATAAACCTACATTTTCTCTTACTGTTTTGTGTTCTTCAATAATGGATGAATATTGTACAGGCATGTGCCAGCCTGCAAAATCAACCATTTTAGCCCCTAGATTAACGTGTTTTTCGTGCAAGTAAGTTTCTTTAACCATAATAATCCCCTCTATATTTTTATTTTTTCACGTTATCACTGGGTTTGTCAATGATATATTTAGATAGTTTAAATTTTTAGTGGAGATAATTCATGTTACTGTTAAGCAAGACATAATAAGCGCACCCCCAGCCATTTCCGTTTTTTGTGCAGCTTTTTGTATATGGAGAATCTGAATTTGGAGCTCCGAGAGGTCTTATTCCTCCATTTTCATAGGAAAAGACAAATAAATCTTTACCATATGTATTTGGTTGTTTATTTCCGTTTACATCAACCCAGAATGTAATTATTCTAAAAGAATCTTGCGGGCCTTTCCACCAGACAGAGCTTCCATTCTTTAGAGTAATTTTATATGTGTCTCTTCTTGTTATTGCGTATTCGCCATGATTTGTGCCGTTTAATTGTTTGTATGATTTTTTTGTCACGCAGAATCCATCTTTATCATAAGTTCCGCAATCTATTGCTATTTTTAGAGACGGTTTTAGTTTTTCTGCAATAATTTTTGCACTTGCTTCGTTTGCACCAGTTAATCCCCAGCCATCTACATTTCCATGTTCTTCTTCGCTTAACTTTATTGCTTGTGAAAGAATAGATTGATCAGCCTTTAGCTGGTTCACGGTTCTTATTTCTGTATACTTTGTCATTATTGCGGGAATAGTGACAGCTGCAATTACTCCGATAATTCCAAGTGTTATAAGAACTTCAGATAGTGTGAATGCAAGTTCCTTTTTCATCTTATCCCTTTCTTCATAAAAAGTAATATTTTGCTCTAATTAATGTTATTTTGTTAATTGTACAAAGTGTCAATATTTATAAAAGTAAATTAAAATACTTTTATGGGTATAAATATTGATATAGATTCAAAGACGAATTTAAATGAAGTAATCAGGTTGTTATTATTTAGAAATAAAATAACAATAGCAGAGCTTGCTCGTCGTATGTCTGAGTTATCAGGGAATAATTATACTCGTTTTAATTTAAGAGCTAAATTAGAAAATAATAGAGTTAGATTTAACGAAGCATTGTTGATATTTGAAATTCTTGGTTATAAATTTGATATACAAGAAAAGGGTTAATAGTTTTATTCTGAAATTTTTTGAGTTAGGATATAAAAACTAAGACCGCAGGCATAGTCTGTGGTCTTAGTTTTTATTTATATCATTTGTTTATATAAATCTATTTCTTTTTGAGATAATTTTTCAGGGAGAACAATTTTGATTTTTGCATTTAAATTTCCGTATCCACCTGCTTTTTTAGGTAAACCCAGATTTTTCAGTCGAAGCATTTTACCACTTGAGGTCATCGGTGGAATTTTGATTCCAATGTTTCCATGAAGGGTTTCGATATCTTTTTTGCATCCAAGAACGGCCTCCGGAGGTGTTATTTCGATTTCTTTAGTTAAATCAGAACCATTGATTTCATATTCAGAATCTTTAGGAGTTATTACAAGGTATAAATCACCTTTTTGACCGTAGGCATCTACTTTGCCTTCACCTTTTAGTCTGATTTTTTGTCCTTCTTTGATTTCTTTTGGAAGTTTTACTTTTATGGATTTGTTGTCATTGATAATTCCTGTTCCTCCGCAGGCACTGCAATATCCTCCACCTCCAGGACATTGGGTGCATTTGCGCATGTCTGTAAATTTAACGGTTATAGGGTTGTCTGAAAATAAGTCTTTAGCTGTTACATTGAGAGTTTTTGTTACATCTAAATCTTCTGCTTTATTTGCAGCTTGACGTTTCCCTCTTGAGTTTTGTCTTGAGTATCCATGAGTTCCTCCCATGGAGCTAATGTCATTAAAATCAAAACCAGAAAATCCGCCACGAGTTCCGCCAGATGTACCGGCTCCCATCATATCGCCAAATAATGAACTGAAAAAGTCAGAAAATCCGCCCATGTCCTGCCCATTGAAATTAAATTGTTGATAACCTTGACCTCCGCCAAAGTTGAAGTTTTCAAAACCTGGAGGTGGAGTGTAATCTGCTCCTCCCTGCCAGTTTGCACCAAGGCTGTCGTATCTTTGGCGTTTTTGTTTGTCGCCAAGAACTTCATAAGCTTCATTTATTTCTTTAAATTTTTCTTCCGCTTCTTTTGTTTTATTTACGTCAGGGTGAAATTTTCTTGCCAGCTTTCTATAGGCTGATTTGATTTCAGCGTCTGTTGCTTCTCTTTTAACACCCAGAGTTTCATAATAATCTTTGTACTTCATAATATTAAAATCTCCTATACTAATGATAATATAAAATAGAAGATTTTTATTGTTTTTTAATTATTTTTTAATGAATTAATAAGATTATCTTTCTTCCATCTTTTCGCTCATTTGCTGTAAATTGTTTTTAAAGGCTTTGATAAAGTCTTTATTTTCCAATGTTTTTATAATTTCAGCTTTATCTCCAGCAGTGAGAGTTCTTGTTGATTGCAATTCCATAGACGGGTGCAGTAAATTCATTGATAAAAAATGTCTGTTTGTTTTATCGGGAGTTTGCTCAATTGTTAATCCAAATGCTTTTCCATAAATATTATTGAAAGTATTTCTTACACTTGCATTAATGTTTCTATATTGATTTGTGTCAGAAATATAATTTTTGGCTTCTTCTGTAATTTTTTGAATTAATTTTGTAACTTCTTCATCTAAATCCATTTTTTTTACTTTCTGAGTTTTTATAACGCTCATTGTTGTTGGAAATTTCATATTGTTATTGTATTTTATCATATTTTCTCCAATTAATCTATTTTTAGGCGATTAATTTTAAGTGTTGCTGAAATGTAGCCTTTTTTAAAGTTTGTTCTGCATCATCAATAGAATGAAGATTTATCATACTATCTTCGCTCAAAATGCTTTTGAATTTTGCAGGCAATTTCGGTTTTATAGATTTGATACCAAGTTCAATATTTCTATAGTAATCATAGCAGGCACTTAAGTATTCGTTGTATTCTTTATATTCAGCATCTGTTAATTTCCCAACTGCCTCTTTGTACTCATCATAAACTTTGCTTAACGTATTTTTGCCTTGTCTTGAATCGTATGCAATATGCTCAACTTCTCCAAAAGGACCTTTACCTCTAATTTGAATTTCCGCCAGTGTTCCGTCTTTTAAAACTGCGTTGAATTGAGCTGTAGTATATCCTGATTCTTTAATTGCTTTATTTTCCAGCGGCAATAATGCGTCTTTAAAACGAGCTATTTCCGGTCTTGTAATTATATCGAAAGATTCACCGGTAACAATTTGCAATTCTCTTAATTGTGCAATTTGTGAATCTGTAAAATATGGAATACCGTTTTTGCCGGTATAGTTGTTTAATTCTGTCATTCTTAGAGGTGTAATATCTTTACCTGCTTTTAATCGAGCAATAACTTCTTTGTTAATTCCGCTTTTTTCGATTTGTTCCATAGTTGTAACACCTCTATCTAATGCGGATTTTAAAGATGAAACCAATATTTGATTAACAACCGGAGCAGATTGTTTTTCTGCTAATGCCAATTTTACAGGTCTTGAATAAGTTTGAGCAATTTTTAATTCTTCAGCTGTTAATTTTTCATTTGCAAAGAATTTTTGCATAACTTTTTGTTCATTTGTTGTTAAGCTTTTTCCTTTAATTTGTAATGTTTTTAAGGTTTCTAAAATGTCTTTAGCTGTTAAATCCGGCATAAGAATTCTTCCGCCAATTGCATCTCCAATCATCTTAGATGCAGCTGAATCTGATCTGATGACTTTTCCTTTTTCAAGAACTTTCTTTTCAAGTTTTGAATAAATAGAATTTGCACCTTTAGAACGGACACTCAATTCATAGCCTTTAAAAATTTCGCCAATTTCTGTTTTTGCAGTTTTAACAACGTTTGCATATTGCTCGGCAAGGCGTACAGATACATTGCCAAGTTCAGCTTGTCCGTCTTGATTAATTTTACCTGTCTTAATGTTTTTAAAAATTCTAACTTCGGGTTTAGTTTGCTTGATTGTCCACGGGGAGATTGGAATTGATATATCCGGTTTTACTTGTAATTCAAAATTATTGCTTTTAAAATTAAGCAATTTTTTACCTGTTTTGTAATTTACTAATTCTCCATTGACTAAAATGTTAGGCTTAACTTTTGATTTTCCAAAGCCTATAGCGAGTTGTTCACTTTTTTTAGCAACAGATGTTATTGCTTTAGCAATATTCATAACATTCCCTTTTAATTTGATATCCCCTGTATGTATATAAAGTAATTTGTTATCGCATAATTGCTAAAAACAAAAAAGGTATTACAAATTGTAAATACCTTTTCGTTTTTATTTATAAAAATGTAAATCTGATATTATCTTAAGCTAACTTTTACAGCAGGTCCTTTTTGAGAAATTTCAACTTTGTTTTCTCTTGCTAACCAACCAAGGCCTAAATCAGCAAAGTTTCCTTTTAGGTCTAGTTCTTTTTTCATTTTAGCAAATGAAGTAGTGCCATTTTGGTGTAAGTAGTTGTAGATTTCTCCAGCTGCAAATCCGATTTGTTCTTCTTGTGATAATGTTACTCTTTTTGTTGCCATGATTCTTTCCTCCGTAATGTAATTATTGTTTGTACAACACTTTTTCGATATTCAAATAATAATTTATTTTCAAAATTGAAACATCATTTTAATAATGTAAATTTAATGCTATTTTATGCTAAAATACATTATAAGGAGTATTGATTTTGCTGATTGAGGGTAGCATAGCATCAGAAAAAACTGATATTTTGATTCATAAGTACGCTGAGTTGATTAATAACGGCGTATCGGCTTCGTCTATCCTTGTTCTTGTACAAAATTCAACATTGAAAAACAAGTTTCAGGAAAGAGTTTTTGAATTGCTCTCTGTTGATTGTGTTGAAAAATTACAGATACATTCCTTTTTTTCGCTTGTATACAATACTATTTCTGACAACTGGGCATTTCTAGAAGATAGAAATATTTTTGACAATCCTGTGATTCTGCCTAATCTTGCAGGGTTGGAGGTTTCCCAGTTTTTATTAAAAGATATTTTGAAGGATGTTCAATTCAGAGGTTATAATTCAAGAATGTCTCTTTTACATCAAATTTTTAGAAGATATTCTCTTATTGTTCAAAATAATTTGTCGCAAAAAGATGTGGATGAACGGGCAGAAATTCTAAAAGAAGGTTTTTCAGACGAGGCCTCGCTTGCTATAAAAAAACTGCTAAAAAAAACTCTTGAACTCAGGGATTTTGATTATTTAAGACAGTGTTTGATGTTTAACTTTGTATATAAAAATACTGATTA
>CAJMAX010000019.1 GCA_905211505.1 uncultured bacterium
GCCCTAATTTTTTGGCATATTGTAAAAAGTATATAAAAAAATCTACAATTACAATCTCTGGAACAAATGGTAAAACTACAACATCCGGTTTGATTTCTCATATTTTTGAATTTGATAAATGCAGAATAATACATAATGTTAAGGGGGCAAATATGCTTACAGGGATTGCGAATGTATTTGCTCTCAATGTTTTACCTTTTAAAAAGTTTGATTATGCTGTTCTGGAATCTGATGAAGCGTATTTAACAAAATTGTATGATTATTTTGAGGCTGATTTTCTTGTAGTTACGAATCTATTTAGAGATCAATTAGATAGATACGGGGAATTATCTACAACTGCAAGTTTTATACAGAATGCTATTGATAAAAGTCAGGCAAAGCTTATTTTGAATGCTGATGATCCTTTAGTTACAAATTTGGGAAAAGATAAAGATGCTGTTTATTATGGCTTTGAAGAAGTTGAGTTTTGTTCTGATATCCATAATTCAATTTCTAACGCTCCAATGGAAGTTTTTAACTGTATTTGCGGAGAACCTTTGCAATATTCAAAACAATTTTTTGCGCAGCAGGGGCATTATTTTTGTAAATCATGTGGCTATAAACGTCCGGAACTTACTTATAAAGGTTATGTAAAAGTTTTTTCTGATTATTCTGAGCTGAAAGTGTATTCGGTATCAAATGGTGAATTTTATGAATTTAAATTAAATCTGGTAGGGTTGTATAATGCTTATAATGCCCTCGCCGCAATAGCATGCGCTTTTGAAAATGGAATAGATTATCATACAATTAAAGATGCTGTATCATCTTATCAATCAATTTTTGGCAGAGCTGAAAAAAGGGTTATTAATGGACATGATACCCTTATACAACTTATAAAAAATCCGACAGGTGCAAGTGAAGTTCTTAAAACAGTAGATCTATCATCAAATATCATTATAGCAATAAATGACAACTACGCAGACGGCCGAGATATCTCCTGGTTGTGGGATAGTGATTTTGAACAGTTGAAAAATGCAAAAGGACTGGTTATTACCTCAGGCTCCAGAGCAAATGATATGGCATTGAGGCTGAAATATGCGGGGATTCCTCAAGATAGAATTATCGTAGAAGAGAATATTAAATCTGCTATTGAAATTGCTGCAAAATCTGATAATATAGAAGAGAGGATAACTATTCTGCCGTCATATACGGCTTTGTTAAAAATTAGTAAAATGAAGTTTTAGAAAGGATATAATTATGCTTTTAGGTGTAAATATTGACCATGTTGCAACATTGAGAAATGCCAGAGGAGGAGAACATCCGGATCCTGTCCAGGCAGCTCTTGTGTGTGAAGCTAACGGTGCCACATCTATTACTGCTCATTTGCGTGAAGATAGACGACATATCAAAGATAAAGACCTTATTGCCTTAAAAAAAGTAATAAAAACTAATTTGAATTTGGAAATGGCTGTGACATCTGAAATGCAGCAAATTGCATTAAAAATAAAACCGCACTCAGTTTGTCTTGTTCCTGAAAAACGCCAGGAGGT
This sequence comes from uncultured bacterium, assembly GCA_905211505.1. Taxonomy (GTDB): domain Bacteria; phylum Cyanobacteriota; class Vampirovibrionia; order Gastranaerophilales; family Gastranaerophilaceae; genus Zag111. The sequence goes on from CAJMAX010000019.1 coordinate 1,530, forward strand.
AACAACAGAGGGGGGGCTTGATGTTGTTGGCAGATTAAATAAAATTTGTGATTTTGTTACTCCTTTAAAAGAAGCCGGAATTTTAGTAAGTTTATTTATTGACCCTACAAAAGACCAGGTTGATGCTGCAGCAAAATCAGGTGCTCAATTTATAGAACTTCATACCGGTCAATATTCTTTAGCTTTTGGTACTCCAGATGAGGCCGAAGAATTTGAAAAACTTAAAGATGCAACCGAATTAGCTCATTCTTACGGGTTAAAAGTTAATGCCGGTCATGGTTTGAACTATGAAAATGTTTATAGAATGCGTCAAATTTATGGTATTCATGAATTAAATATAGGTCATAGCATTATATCGAGAGCCGTATTTGTTGGGATAGATAAAGCTGTACAAGAAATGGCAGCGCTTGTAAAATAGGTAAGTCATTATGAATAAATCTTATGAAGAAATTGTTGAAGAAATGCAGCAAGTAGTTAATCAAATGGTTTTGGATGATTTGGAAGAAAATCCGGATTTAGTCAATGAATATTTTGATTGTGACTGCTGTGGAAAAAATAAATGTCTTGCCGGTTCAATTCAGTACGGCGACTACAGATTATGTAATGATTGTGTCCTGCTTGCAGAAACAGGTTTTGCACTTGGCAAATTTAAAGATATTCAATCGCTTATGGATGCAATGGAAGATAAACGTCTGGAAGAACTTTGTAATTTTGTTAAAGATGAAGAGGCTCGAAAAAATACTTTAACTGATAATTAAATCTGATTATAAGTTAAAGTATCGATTTTAATTAGATAAAAACTATCTTTTGAGCTGTTAAGTCTCTGTTTTTGTTGTTTATTTTTCAAATTCGTGGTGATGCTGTGGCAATGTTGGAAACAATGGTTTAGGCATTAAAAAACCTGGTGTTCCAAGTCCGTTAAACGGAGGCCTTGCCGGATGATTCCTTTCAAATCTTGCGCGGCCTTCTGCTTTCATTTTTTCTAACTCAGCTTTTTGTTCTTTGTTTAATATTTTTTCAAAATCGTGAGTGTTTTTTTGGCGGATTTCTCTGGCTTGTTTTTCTAACTTTTTAATTTCATCTTCGAGTTTTGTTATTTTTTCTATTTGAGCACGTTCAGCTAATCTTGAGCGTCTCACAGCTTCTATTTCTTGCCTTTTGAATTCTATTTGCAATATAATAGGTTTCATTTGTTCCCTTCCTTGCAGGTGAATTGCTTTTGCTTTTTCTTTTTGTTTTTCTGACAGATTTAGCCTTTTTTCAAACTCACGTCTCATTTGTTCTTTTGATGGTCTGTTTTGGAAATTGTCACTGCAATTTGCGATTGCCTGGTTATAGTTGCAGTCTAGAGTAATTATTATTAATGTTAAGATTAATGAAAATATTTTTTTCATTTTTCTATTGTCACCTTTCTTTTTTATAGTAAATCTTGTAATAGTTGAGCTAATTCTTTTTTTGCATTATAGATTCTTGATTTAACTGTGCCGAGTGGACATTTTAGTTTTTGCGCGCATTCTTCATATGAATATCCGTTAATTTCGCAAATCATTATTACTTCTTTAAATTTTGGTTTTAAATGATTTATTGCATCAATTATACGTTTTTGTCTTTCCCGTTTTATTATATTTAATTCAGGTGATGCTTTTTTATCTTTGATGTTTGTTAAAATTAAATCATCAGAGGTTGCTGTATCTGATATTTTTTTATATGAAGATTTTAAATAATCAAGTGAAGTGTTTTTTGTAATAGATGCTATCCAGCTTTTTATAGAACCTTGTTCTTTGTATTTATCTGAATTTTTCCATATTTTTAGATATACTTCCTGCTCCAGATCATCGTTTTCTTCTTTGGTAATAAGTCGTATAATGTTTTTAATATTATGTTTATTTTCAAGTATTACTTTTTTTAAATCCATCTATTCAACCGAAATCAGTCCGTAAGAATCTACAGGTAATCCAAGATCTTCTGAACTTAGAGTAGTGCCGTATTTGAGAGTATCAGACACATCAGTGTTGAGGTTTATTACGCCTAAAGTTGTTCCGCTAAGCATTATCATACACAACGCGCAAGCCATTTTTACTTTAGCAAAATTTTTACGCTTTTCTCTGTAATAAGGTTTAACTTCTTTGATAAGTTCAGAAATTTTCAGCATTTTTTCATGTTCTTTTCTGCAATCTTCGCATTCAAGAATATGTTGTTCTAATTCTTCTTCACTTCTAAAAGTAAATAGAGCTTCGTATTTTGAGCATTTGTTATTCATAATATATCAACCTCTATACTCTTATAACGATTTTAAAATAAAAAAGTTCATTTTTGTATTTTAATATTCATAAATATTATTTTTTGTAACATCTATTGTGTTTAAATAAGTTAAAATATTTATCAATTCCTTGCACAAAGATTTTTTTGATAGTAGAATGTCAAATATATAAGGGGAGAAATTATGGAATTTTTCAGAAAACATCAAAAACTGATAGTTGGTATAATAGCTGTTACTTTTGTTGCCTGGACTGTTGGCTTGATGTTATTGCCGCTGCTTGTAAAATAAATAATATTAATGATGAAGATTAGAAATGTTTTAAAAGATATATGTATATGCTGGATTGTTTTTGGAATCTCCGGAATGCTGGGAGTCCATTGTAATGCGTTTGCAGCCCAATCTTTGAATCAAAAGTTGAAGCAAACAAATAATAAACGTTATTATTTTCAGCAGAAAAAACAGCAAGCTGATTTGAAGCTTAGAAACGAACGTAACAAGCTTAATAATAACCAGCAGCGATTAGAACGGGCTCATCATGAGCTTCAAACCACAACAGTTCGATATAATTCTTTGCTTGCTAATTTATCATCTATGGAACAACAACTGAATGCGGCTATTGCTGAGTTTAGAAGTATTGATTCTGCAATGAAAGAAAGAATAAGGCAGGTTTATAAGCATCAACGTACAGGTATGTTCGAACTTATAATGTCGGCAAAAGATGTAAATACATTGATGGATACGTTCTATTTTGAAAAAATTGTTATAAAAGATGATTATAAAAGAATGCAGGCTGTAAAGAATAAGGCAAATGAAATTTCTCAGTTGAAAGCTCAGGTTGAGAGTCAAAGAAGAATGGTAGAAGCATCAATAAGGGATATTAATAATCAGCGTGCCTCTATTCAAAACTCAATTGCTGAAAATAAAACTATGATTACTCGTTTACAGAAGGATAAAAATTATTATGAGCGTTCTGAACGAGAATTGGCAAGGCAATCTGCAAGTATTCAATCAATGATTGAAAATATGACACGTAAGAGTGGAGGAACATCTTCACAGGTAAAAGTTTCTTCATCCGGATTTATAAAACCTATATCCGGACCAATAACTTCTCCGTTTGGTTGGAGGACTCATCCTATATTTAAGAGTCGTATATTCCATTCAGGAATTGATATTGGTGGTCCAAACGGTGGCGCGATTGCAGCTTCCAATGATGGTCGTGTAATCTATGCCGGATGGTATGGCGGATATGGGAAAGTTGTAATTTTGGATCACGGTGTTGTTAATGGGCAGCCGATTACAACCCTGTATGGACATATGTCCGCTATCAATGTTTCAAATGGGCAAAATGTTAAGAAAGGTCAGACTATAGGACGAGAGGGTTCTACAGGTTATAGTACCGGACCGCATTGTCACTTTGAAGTTCGTGTCAATGGTAAACCTACCAATCCGTTGAGTTACATTTAAGATAAGGAATTAAAACATTGAAAAGATATTTAATTGCAGCACTTGTAATATTCTCATTTTCAAATTCTTCTTTTGCGGAAGATATTACTCAATCTCCTGTGGCAAATGTAGAAAATGCTGTTTTTAGATCTTCATTAACTGATTTGGTTCCAGATGAAGATGGTAATTCTTATTCTGGTTATGATAGTTATTCTTTTGATGATAATGGTAGAACTTACAAGGAAATTGACCCCGATAATATGCCATTTTTCAAGCAAATGAGATTGCGGGCGACGAATGCTATTATAAATATTGGTTCAGATTCTGAGTACGAGATTTCTGATGATGGTTCTCTGGAAACTAATGTTGATAGGTTTAAATTCTGGAAAAAGAAATCTGCTAAAAAATCTGCAGAAGAAGAGGTTATTCTTGATAGTGAAAGTGCATTAACCAATTCAATACAGTCTGAAACTGCTTCTAATATGCAAATCCCTGAAGAGACTATATCACTAGAAGGTGGAATTAATAAGCAACAAACAGAAAAGCAAATGATGTTGGATGCTGAAAATGTTACTTTTGATGAAGATACCGGTGATATGGTTGCAACAGGTAATCCTGTATTATATCTGCCTCCTCAAAAAACAAAAATTATTGCAGATAAAATGACATACAATGACGAATCAAATATTTTGAAAGGGATTGGTAATGTTGTTGTTATAAAAGACGGTATGCCTACGATGGGTGATTATCTAGAAATTGATATGAATGAAGAAACTATGGTAATGGATAATGTTTTGACCAAAACTCAAACTATGGATACTGTTGCCAAAAAAGTTATTCAACGAGATGGACTATTGATATTGCATGATGGGAATTTTCATTCAGATAAATCTGAAATATATAGGTTAACGTCAAGAATGATAGGACCTCGTTTTCATAATATGATAGTTGATGAAGATGCTAAATCTTTGATTTTCGGGACTCCAACAGGTAATAATCTGACATTTAATATTGCAGAGTTGTATATTGATGCTAGGAAAAATCATGATGTAATAAAGGCAAAACATATTGAAGTTTATCATAAGGATAAATATTTATTTACATGGCCAAGTTTAACAGCTTACACGAATAAAGATAGAGATTATTTTGAGGCAAATTATCCGGAATTCGGTTCTCGTAGAAAGCTAGGTATGTTTATTGGTCCTGGATTTGTTTTTGGAGGTCCGGCCGGGTCTGTCATTAAGGTTATTCCATTTTTAAACTATAACCACGGGTTTGGTTTTGGTGGTGCATTGAAGTATAGAAATACATACAATAGTACTGAATTGGGTTATGGTTCTGCAAATGAAATTTTCTTCATGCGTGGTAGACAAAGACTTGATGATAATTTATTCTTGCAGTATGCGGCTAATTCATATATGGATGAATGGTTTTTAGGCGCAAGAATGCCAAAGTATTTAGCTGAAGTTTACTATGATAAGAAATTTGTAAACAAAAATTTCTTAGCAGAAGGAAAAGATATGCAATTCCGTCATAGATTCGGGCTTGGTATCATGGAAGATAATGATAGAAACTTCTATGGCGAAAAAATTAATTCCAATGGTATTTCTACAACAAGATTAAGATATATGGCAGAAGTAAGGCAGTCTATTTATAATTATACAAACGAAGAAGAAAGAATTTCTTTCGATTTTAGTATGGCAATGCAGGGTTCTGCAGCAGTATATGGTACTGGAGATACTCAATTTGTTGCCAGGGTTGGTCCAAGATTCCATGTTCAATATAAAAATTGGATGCAGGATTTAGGATATTTTATTGCCGGATATTCTGATAATACTCCTTTGCCAAGATATGATATGTATAGATACGGGCATCAGAGTGTATATTTAACCGAGGCTTTCAGAATTAATAAGTATATTTCAGTCGGCTGGTCTGGTAATATTAATCTTTCTGATGATGCTCCTAATGGTAAAATGTTCCAGGAAAACAGATTTATTGTGGCATTTGGACCGGATGATTGTAAGATTAGTTTGGGCTACGACTTTGTAAGACAAACTACCTATTTTGGTTTTAATGTGGCGTTTGATACAAAAGGAACTACAATAAATTACAAAAAAATGGAAATAAAAAATCCGGAAAGGCTTGGTCAGAAAAAGAAAAGTGAAGAAGAACGCCAATTAGCTTTTGCACCTGCCAAAAAAGTTGAAGAGGTTCCGGTAAATAATAGCAGATGGGGTAAAAAGGATATTAAAGCTACCCCGGCCGTTTTAAAATATGCTCAGGTTATTGATATAGAAGATCCTGATAAGGAAACGATTGAATAGTATGTTGGATGATTTGAAATCAAAATTAATTGAATATGGTAAATTAGCAGGAGTCAAAGGCTTTACTCCTGGCTTTTCGGGAAATTTGTCTGCAAGATGCGGTGATAAAATAATTATTACAGCAACGGGAACGGCAAATGGATATTTAAAAGAGGATGATTTCGCAGTTATAGATTTTGCAGGAAATGTGGTTGAGGGAGATAGAAGACCATCAAGCGAAAAAATGTTGCATGTTAAGTTTTATGAGCTTCGACCAGAGATAAATTATATATTTCATGTTCATTCACCATATTTAACTTCATTTGCGGCATCAGGTATGGAAATGAATGAAAATGTGCTAGCAGAAATAGTCTATTGTTTCGGAAAGATTCCGCTGGCAAAATATGCACTTCCAGGTTCCGTTGACCTTGTTGAAAATACTTCATTATATTTTAAAGATTATGATGTAGTTTTGATGGAAAATCACGGGGTTATTGTTGGAGACCGGGATGTAGAACAGGCTTATTTGAAATTAGAATTATGTGAAGCATATGCAAAAACTTTAATCTGTTCAAAAATTCTTGGTGGTGCTAAAATATTACCAGAGATAGAAGTTGAAAAAATTTATTCACTGAGAAATAAGTAAAAGAGGAAAATTATTGTGGCAATAACATTAGAAAATAAACAGGGTTTAATTGCAGGTGATGGTATTTTACCGGTTAGAATGGCGCAGTATGCAAAAGAAAACGGCTTTGATGTGGTTTGTATTTCTCTTGCAAAAGATAATGTTAGGGATTTGAAAAAATACTGTTCTAAGGTTTATTCTTGCCATCCTGGTGAAGTTAATAAAATTGAACAAATTTTAAAAGACGAACAAATTAAGCAAATGACTTTTTTAGGAAAAGTTCATAAGAAGGTTTTGTTGCAACTTCACAAATTTGATAAAAAAGCAATTGATTTGATAAAAGAAGCTTCAAGATTGAATGATGATCAGGTTATGTTGATGATAGTTGAAGAACTTCAAAAAATAGGTGTAGAAGTTTTAGATCAGACAATCTTTATAAAGAATTTGATGATTCCTGCCGGTGTGCTGGGTAAACATAAGCCGACTGATGCACAAATGGAAGATGTTAATTATGGCTTCTGGCTTGCAAAAGAAATGGGGAAACTTGATGTTGGTCAGTCCGTTGTAATTAAAGATAAAATGATAATGGCTGTAGAAGCTATTGAAGGCACTGACATGTGTATAAAACGCGGTGCTAAACTTGCTAAGGATGGAGCTGTTGTTGTAAAAGTTGCAAAGCCTAAGCAGGATAAAAGGTTTGATATCCCTGCTATTGGTATGAAAACATTAAGAACAATGAGTTACAGGCATGCAAATTTAATTGCTGTAGAGGCAAATGAAACAATTATCGTTGATCAGGAAAAAGTTGTAAAGTATGCTGATGAGCATAATATAGTTATAATGGCAGTTTAGATGAAAAAAATATTTATTATAACAGGTGAATATTCTGGAGATATACATGCTTCCAATGTTGTAAGAGAACTAAAAGCGTTGAATTCTGATGTGGCAATTGAAGGCATTGGCGGTGATAATCTAGCCGCTGAAGGAGTTAAACTGTTTGCAAATCAGGATAAAATGTCTGCTGTTGGGATTTCTCCAAAAATTTTAATTGACCATTATAAACTGGGAAAGTCATTAGTTGACTATTTGAAAAATGATTTTAAGCCGGATTTAGTACTTTTAATTGATTATGGCGCATTTAATTTATCCGTTGCAAAGTTTTTGCATGCTGCCGGGATTAAAATTTTTTATTATATTCCACCGCAAGTTTGGGCAAGTAGAAAATATAGAATAAGGCTTATTAAAAAATTTGTAGATAAAGTCCTTTGTATCTTTCCGTTTGAAAAACCTCTTTATGCACAGTATGGAATAGATGCTCATTATTGTGGTCATCCTCTTGTTGCTCAATTGCCTCCTGCTGTTTATAGAAAGGAGTTTTTGCAAAAACATGGTTTTGACCCTGATAAGAAACTTGTTTCCGTATTTCCAGGATCAAGAGTTTTCGAGTTAAAAGAGCTGATGAGCGTTTTTAAGGAATCTGTAGAAAAACTGAAACAAAAACATCCGGATTTACAATTCTGTATGTCTCAGGCTCCAAATTTGTCAGATGATGTTTATAAAAAATATCTAGGTGATGATTTTGATATAAAGGTTATAAAAGGTGAGAATCAGGCACTGTTGAGTGCTTCAGATGCTTTAATTTTAGCCTCTGGGACAGTAGCATTAGAGGCTTGTTTGTATAAAACTCCTATGATTATTGCTTACCGCGGCCCAAAATTGTTTTATTGGATTTATTTGTTGGTAAGATGTATAAAAAGAGTGTCTTTACCAAATATTATTGCGGATAAAGAAATTGTGCCCGAAATTATTCAGGATAAAGTTACTCCAATAAATATAACTTATGAAATTGAAGAACTTCTTTATAATTCTGAAAAAAGGTCAAAAACAATAGAAGAATTGGCAAATGTAAAAAGTTTATTATCTGATAAAAATTCTGCATTAGAAGTGGCTAAAGTAATTGATACTGAATTATTTTCGTAACATATCTTTAGATAATATGTCATTGTGAGCAATTTTGCAGGTTCTTGAAATTTAATATAATTGTAGGTTAGTGATTTTATGATAAATTCTATTCCAACAATTGATAATAAAAATAATAAACCATTCGGAAACGTGACAATCAAGCACAATCCGAGTGATTATTGGCTTTGTCAAAATTATGTAATACAGGATACTTATACTAATAAAGAGCAGAATAAAGATAAATATAAAATTAAAATTGTTACTCCGGATGAGGCTCGAAAAAGTAATAATTTTAAGGTGTTAGGTATGTCTATTGCAGGGGCAACTGTTTTGACTGCAGCTGTGTTGTTTTTACTTTTAAAAGGTGGTCCAAAAGGGTTATCAAAGAATTTTCAAAGGCTTAGAGATTATTTAGATCGAAAAGTTCAAAAGTTAAAATTGAATAATGTCGGTCATGAAAATTTAATTAAATCGTATACTTTTATTATCAAATCTCTAGACAAGGCTCAACAAAAATTTGAAGCAGTTAATAATTTTGCAACTGTTAAGGATGTGTCATTTAAGTTTTTAATGAGTACAACAGCAATTGGAGCAAAAATTCATAACAGCATTACCAGAATGTTTGAAAAAATTGGACGTCAAGCTGTAATAAATTCATATAGCAGAACTGCTGGTAGTGTTGCAGAAGCGAAGGCAATCAGATTAAATCTTGGCAGAAATTTGTTATCAAAAGACAGTTATAAGATTATAGAAATTAATGGTGTTCGTCAAACTAAAGCTCAGTGGGTTTCTCAGCTTGATAAAATGAATGATGACCTTGTTGGTGCCTACGATACATATTTTGGAAGAAATGTTTTAACAAGTCGTTATTTGAGAATAAAAAAAGCATTGTCAGGTTTAAATGATAAATTTGATTCTTTAAAAGCTTTTTGGTCAAAAGATCTTGTTAATTCTTTTATGGCAGAAAATGTAATATCAAAAGAAAAACTGGCATTACAAAATAACGTTAGAGGCTTTAGGAAAGAAATATCATATTCAATTGTTGATTTGGCAAAGGTTTTAGACGAAAAGATTATTAAGATGTCCAGAGCTATAAGTTATAAAGATGTTGACAAAATAGATAAACTCAGAGCTGTTCGTCATGATATAAAGACTTTGGTAAAAACTATTAATACAAAAGGTGTTAATGACACTTCAGCATTGCAGCTAAAAGCGAAAGTAATTGAAGGTATTGATAGTTTAAAAAATTCGGTTTCTGACTCTGTAAAAAATAAAACAATGGATGAGAAGGTTGCAAATGATTTATTAGATGGAATTTTAGATTTAAAGAATTCATTTGTTAACTATAAGCAGGGTAAAGTTGAAGATATGTTGGATATTTATAAAAAGCTCTTGTCCGATGAAGATTATAAAATTTTAGAAAAATCCTATAAAAACTCTGTAAAATCGTTAGATAAATCCATAAATATAGAAACTGAAGAATTTGTCAGCAAAGTCAGGGATTTGGCCTTGGGTGGTGCTCCAACAGATATTCTTACCATTTTAGGTTCTCTTGCTACTCTCGGGTATAATTTGGGCAAATCAGAAGATAATGAGCAAAGGGTGTCAATTTCTTTAAAATATGGTATTCCTACGATTGCGGGTATTGGTGTATCGTTATATTGTAATGCTAAACTGTATGCAGGAACAAAATCTTTGCTTGTCGGCGGTATTTCAACTATTATTTTGAATAAAATAGGTGTTTTGGCAGATGACCTGTTAAAAACTTTTAGACAAAAGAAAAAAGAAGAAAAGGCTGCAGCTCAAAATCAAGCAGGGGCTTCTAATATTGCAGCTTCTAATTCCAATAATTCTAGAGTGTTAGATTTGACAGATGCGCAAACTTTAGAAATGTTTAGACAAGAAATGGCAAAAACTGTTTAATATCCCCTAAAAAAAGTATAGTGATATTTTAATTTTTTGTTAAAATCACAATTAAGGGGAGAATTATGACATTAACCATCAGAGAAAATTTAGAAAAACGAGAATATGAATATTTAAGTGAGTTTGCAACAAAATCAGCAGAAACAAAAGGGCGTAATTTACCGGAAGAAAAATCTGATTTGAGAACTGATTTTCAGCGAGATAGAGACAGAATACTTCATTCAAAGGCATTTAGAAGATTGAAGCATAAGACGCAAGTCTTTTTATCTCCGTTTGATGATCATTTTAGAACCCGTTTGACTCATACACTTGAGGTTTCTCAGATTGGAAGAACTATTGCAAGGGCTCTTAATTTAAATGAAGATTTAGTTGAAGCTATTTCTCTTGGACATGATTTGGGTCATACTCCTTTTGGTCATTGCGGTGAGGGGGTATTAAACGAACTTGTTGACGGCGGATTCCATCATAATATTCAAAGTGTAAGAGTTGTGGAAGTTTTAGAACATTTGAATCTTTGTCGAGAAACTGTAGATGGAATTTTAACTCACACATGGGGGTTTAATCCTATTACTCCAGAGGGAAAAGTTGTTCAGCTTGCAGATAAAATTGCGTATATAAATCACGATATTGAAGATTCAATAAGGGCAGGTGTCATTTCTGAAAGTGATTTGCCAAAAGATTGTATTGAATATTTTACATCTAATCAGAGTAAGCGCTTGAGCAAAATGATACATGAAGTTGTAAATAATTCTATAGGTAAAAATGATATTTCAATGAGTGAAGAGGGGTGGGCGTATACAACAAAATTGCGAGATTGGATGTTTGAGAATGTTTATATCGATTCTCCGGCTAAGCTTGAAGAAAAGAAGGCTCGCAGGGTTATCAAAGAATTGTTTTATTTATATGTTGAAATGCTAAAACCAATCTGCCCACCGGAAAAAATTGTTAGAATTGTTACAGATTATATTTCTGGAATGACTGATAGATATGCTGTAGAAAAATTTAAAGAAAATTTTATACCAATGGGTTTAAAATGCGGAACAAGAGATGATTATTTATTCAAGCTTGCAAATATAAGAGATTGATAATTTTAAAATAAAGAGTATAATCAAATTTATGGATATACAATTGTTGTCTGAATATCTGGATTATCTTGAAGTCGAAAAAGGCTTATCTGTTAATACTTTAGAGGCGTATCGAAGAGATTTGGCTTCTTTTATTGATTTCTGTGCGGAAAGTGGTATTTCCAGTTTAGACGAAATTAAAAGGACTCAAATAAATTCTTTTATATTGAACTTGCGGGAAAATAATTTCAATCCACGTAGTGTTGTTCGTAAAATTGCTTCAATAAGAGGGTTTTTCAAATGGTTAAGCGCAAATGAATATATAATTAGCAATCCAGCCCAAACAATCGAGCAGCCTAAATTACCGAAACGTTTGCCAAAAGTTATGACTGTGGATGAAATCTCAGCAATTTTAAATTCAGGTTTGACTAAATTAGAACAGCTTGTGGTTGAACTTTTGTATGGATGCGGGCTAAGGGTTTCGGAACTTGTAAATTTAAAAATGAATAATATTGATGTAAACTCCAAATATATCCAGTGTTATGGAAAGGGCTCTAAAGAAAGAATTGTGCCTTTTGGAAAGAAAGCTCAAAATGCGCTTAAACATTATCTGAAAGATAGGGATATGATAATTTTGAAAAATAAACTTTCAGATACTAAAGTTTTATTATTAAAAGAGAATGGGAAATTTTTAACAAGGCAAGATGTTTACAATTTTATTCGCCATCAGGGTGAGAAAATTCACAAACATATTTCTCCACATACCTTGAGGCATAGTTTTGCCACTCACTTGTTGGAAAATGGTGCTGATTTAAGGGTTGTACAAGAACTGCTCGGGCATAGTGATGTTTCTACTACTCAATTGTATACGCATATTACAAAGAAACGGCTTAAAGAGGTTTATTTTGCAATAAATAATGGCTCATGATAGTATTAGATTATGCTAAGTATATTTATATCAGGTTTAGTTAAGCAATCAGGGAAAACTTTGGTAACTGCCGGTCTTGCAGGAACAATGCAGAGTCTGTGCTATTCTACATCTGTCTTTAAACCTGTTCAAACAAATGCTGTTGTTGTTAATGATATCCCTGTTAGTCAGGATTTACAGGCAATTAATAACATTGATTCAAATATAAAAACCAGTGCAAGTTATGTTTTTCAAAGTCCATTGACTCCATTGGTTGCTGCATATGTTGATAATTCAAAAATAGATGTTTCTAAGATTTATAATGATTTTCAATTAAATATAGCAATGACGGAATGTCACATTGTAGAGGGTGCAAATAGTGTATTTTCTCCGGTAGATGAGCATAGAACTGAGGCTGATATTATAAAATCTTTAGGGCTTCCATTACTGCTGGTTGTTAATCCGAAAATGTCAGCTATAGGTGATGTAATTGCCGGAATCAATTTTGTAAAGACTGAAAAATTAAATCTTCTTGGAGTTATAGTAAATGACTATGATGAAAATTCTGAAAATCTTGAAGAAAAATACTTTCCTCAATTAATCAAAGAATATACAGATGTGAATGTACTTGGATTAATTCCTCATTATGATAATGCTATCCAATTAGCTCCGGAAGTTTTGATTGCAGATATTTTAAATCGAGTTAAGGTTGAAGAAATTTTTGGTTTAAAGATTGCAAAACTTAATTCATAGTTATAAATATTTTTTATATCGCAAAAGGGTTTCAACTATGAAACCCTTTTATATAAGTTATATTTTAAATCTGTCATCCAAATTAGCTTAGTGCCATCAAAGCTTTTACTGAACGAGCATTTTCTTTAACTTCTTCATCAAATCCTTCAGAAGAAATAGTACTTTCTAGAATTTTCATAGCTTCTTCTTTGTTTTCCAGAGAAAGCAATTCATTGATAGTACTCATTGCTACAATAGTAGACATATCATTGATACCTTTTCCTCTATTGCTTATAACTACTGATAAAGACTCATGTTCGTTTCTTTTTACTAATGCACGGGATGTCATTTCTCTAACTTCGTCAATAGAAGAATTTGTACCTATTTCTTCTAAAACAGCAACAGAATCAGGGCTTGGATTAATTGTTAATGATTCAATAATGTTGCTTACTTTATTGAAGTTTTTATTATTTTTAAATTTGCTATCCATCATTTATTTGCCTCCTACGCTGCCATATCAGCTTCTAATGCTGATAATGCTTCTTTTAACATTGGTTTTACTTCCATATGAGGATCCATTTTGGATAGTTTATTAATTTCTCTATCGTGTTTGTTTATAAAGAAAGATGTAATATCTTTAGATAGAACTTCTTTAGCTCCATCAAAGCTAACTTCTCTATTCCCGATTTCATGGATTTTGTTCCAGGTATTTACAATGCTATCTTTCATTCTCATACCGAATGCTTTGATTGATTCAATACCTTCATAAAATTTGTTTCCAAAATCGTTGATTGAACCTACAAATGTAGAGTAAATTCTTTTTGAGCTAGCTGTAATTTTATCATTTAAATTTAATTTGCTTTTGCTGGCACTTGATTCGAATACATCTTCTGTTAAAATGTTTTTTTGAAAGTTAGATGCTGCAAAAGGATTAGAATGTCTAGCTACTGATTTTTCTGTTACGCTCGTATTGAATATACGATGGCTTAACTGTGTAAGTTTTTGTACTGTTGACATGTTTAACCTCTTTCTTGACTATCCACGTACCTAGTCTATCATAGTGAGATGTTTTTAAATCCACCTTTTGTATGATTTGTGTTAGAATAGTAATATGGAATATAAAAATTTAGAAGAATTAATAGCAGTAGTTGCAAAATTGAGAGCTCCTGACGGTTGTCCGTGGGATAGAGCACAGACGCATGCTACTTTGCGTCCAAATATGATTGAAGAAGCTTATGAAGCAGTGGATGCAATTGATGATAATGATATGAAGCATCTTAGAGAAGAACTTGGAGATGTTTTATTACAGGTTCTTTTACATTCTCAAATTGCTTCAGAAAATGGTGATTTTAATCTTGATGACGTGGCAAAAGAATTGAAAGATAAATTGATTCATCGTCATCCGCATGTTTTTGGAAATGCTAATTTAACAACTCCAGATGATGTAAAAGAAGCGTGGGATAAGCTAAAGGCAGAAGAAAAAACTCACAGAAAATCTGTGATGGATGGTGTTTCCAGGTGTCAGGCAGCTTTAATGTCTGCTCAAAAGATTTCAAAAAGAGCAGTTAAAACAGGTTTTGAATGGCCGAACGAAGAATCTTTATACGAGTGTATCATGTCAGAGTTTGAAGAGTTCAAACAAGCAAAGCAAGAAGGTGATAGTGTTCATATGGAAGAAGAATTTGGCGATATCCTTTTTGCTACCGTGAATTTAGCTCGTTGGAATAAAATTGATGCAGAGCAGGCATTACTGAAAGCCAATAAAAAGTTCGAAAAACGTTTTAGAAAAATGGAAGATTTGGCAGAAAAACCTTTAACAGAATATTCATTTGAAGAATTTGATAATTTGTGGAAGAAAGCTAAATCAGAGCTGGAGAATTTAAAATAATGAAAGATGTACAAAATACTCAAGATAATAGAAATGTTGATATTCAAAAAGTTGGCATTAAGCATGTTGAATTGCCGTTAATTATTCAGCGAAAAAATGCATCTAATAAGGTAGTTTATGCTGAAGCCAGAGTCTGTGTATCTTTACCTAAAGATTACAAAGGAACTCATATGAGCCGTTTTGTAGAAGTTTTAAATGAATGGAGAACCAAAGATCTTCTTGGAGTAGATATAAAAGGTTGTCTTGAAAAAATTATAAAAAAATTACATGCGCAAAGTGGAGAATTGGAGTTTAATTTTAAGTATTTTGTTGATAAGAAATCTCCGGTTACAGGTTTATCTGCACCGATGTGTTATGATTGTTCGTTTGAAGGAATTATGGATGGGGATGATTATAAGTTTTATCTGGGTGTGAAAGTTCCTGTTACGACTCTTTGCCCTTGTTCTAAAGAAATTTCAGAGTATGGAGCACATAATCAAAGAGCTATGATTTCAGTGAAAGTTTCTTATGATGAGACGGAGCATGTGTGGTTAGAAGATTTGATTGAGCTTATTGAGTCTTGTGCTTCTTGTCCTGTTTATCCGCTTTTGAAACGTCAGGATGAAAAATTTGTAACAGAAAAGGCTTGGGAAAATCCAAGATTTGTAGAAGATGTTTTAAGAGAAGTTGTTGTTAAGCTTCGCGAATATCCTGTTATTGACGATTTTGAAGTTGATTGTGAAGCTTTTGAAAGTATTCATAATCATTCAGCCTGGGCTTATCAAAAAGAAACAAAATAGTTTATTTTATTTAAATAATTTTGATTTAAGTATTTCCTAAAGACTTAGCGAATAAAAAGAGCCCCGGATGCGAGACTCGTTAATTTAAGAATAGCTGGAAG
>CAJMAX010000020.1 GCA_905211505.1 uncultured bacterium
TTAGATTTATTATTAAAAGTATATGCACCAACAGCTCCAATTGTTACAAGCATAGATACGACAAGAGCTAAAGGTCCTTTTTTAACAAAAGACTTTTTTACGGACTGTTCTCCCTGCTGAACAATAGTTTTTCGACCAATATTTTTTGGACTTGAAGACTCTACAACATTAAAATTTGAAGTATTATCAACATCATCAAATGACGTTATTTGCGGCTCAAGTAAAATATCTCTAAACTTTAATATTTTTTGATACAAATCACTATGAACTTTATCATAACCTTTTGAAGAGAATACTTTTTCAAGTGCATCCATTATATTAAAACCAAAACCTTCTTCTACAGCCTTATGATAATCATGTTTATAATTTTTCGATATTTTATACGCATAATTTTCTTCAGGAACAACTGTAGTATTAAATCCCTGCTTATCAAAACGGTCCTCTCGTCCGAACACATCTATATAGAACATTTGACGATTCTTAGCACTCATAGGATCTGCCCACTTATATTTTGCAAAAGTCACAGGATTCCATAAAGCATCTTCTGAGACATGAAATATATTCGCAAGAGCTTTTATAGCTGGAGCTTTATGATATTGCTCAATAACAGTTCCATCCGGTAAAATATTTTTATCCGGCATATTCAGAGCTATTTGTCTCAATGGCTGAGGATCATGATTTCCTGGGCCTAGAATAAATTCATCCGGAGAGAAACCTCGTTTCAAGTAAGCCTCATTATACCCCCACCCCTCATAACTATCCTGATTCATGTATGTACTGCCTAAAATTTTAACTTTTCCTCGCACTCCGTCGCGTAGTTCATTAGAATTCGGTTTCCACATAGAAAATGTAGAAGGATCAGCTTCAAACTCATACATCAAATTATTCAAATCATAATCTTGTCCCTTCACTTCCTTAACTGCATTTTCAATAAATTCAATAAGCGAAGCTCCCATATCTTTTTTATTTTCAGGTAAAATATTACGCTCGTTATTTGGAGTAACAACAGGGCAAACATAAGCCCAACCAACGTCAAAACGAACAGCATCATAACGTTTGGCAAATAATTGAACTTTCATTTTCAAAAGTTTTGCAGCTGCACTATCCGGATCTTTTATACTATCATAATCCAATGCAGGCAATCTCCATTCTGGCAATCCGATAAATGAATCCTTTTTAAAAGCTTGCGGAAAAGCTTTAACTTCATCTGACGAAAAGCCAATTAAACAATCACCACAAAGTTTAACACCCATGTCATTAAGTTTTTTCTTACCTATTTTCAAATGTTCATCTGCCAAAAATTGTTTAAATTTAAAAAATTCCAAATCAGGTTCTCCGGTTCTTGGAAAATTTAACCATTCGGAATTCTCTTTTATATAAGCTTTATACTTTTGTTTTAACTTTGAATTATCATCTAAAGAAACAAATCTATCATATGCTTTTTTCAAGGCCTTGTTTTGAGCACCGTCATTATCCATAACATTTGAATAATTAACAAAGGAGTCTTTGTTTATTCTATCATTAGCAGAAACTATTTGATCAACTTCAGGAATAGTCATTATATGTTCAAATTCATCAGTAGCCAACAAATATGGATTAATTTGATGATTTCCCAAAGAAAGAGCAGTTGCAGTATACGCACAATACAATTTATTAAAAGGTGAAACTTGTCCTTGCGGCAAAACTTCAACAAAATTAAAATCCAAATATGGTTTCATATATTTAAAAAAATTAATAGAATCATCTGTAGATAAATTTCCAACACCTGTATTGCAATTTAAAGATTGCGGAAGACATGCATCATGAACTATCAAAACAGACTTTCCGGTTTGTCCTGTAATTTTCTTGGCTTCATCTTTAACTTTATTAAACTCTACAAGTTCAGCTTTTGTTAGCTCACGTCCAAAAGAAATTCCAGATTTTGGAATTGCAGAAACTTTCATAAAATAATACCCCTAATACAAATTACCATATGAGAATAACATAAATAAAGCTTTTATTCAAGATTTATATCAGTGAAAAATAAAGAGCCAGATATACATCTGACTCTTTATGGAGCGGAAGCCAAGTAGGTACTATATCTCATATGCTCATTCTTCGCATTGAGCTATAGCAACGAGACATTTGTGCTTTCGCACAATTAGTCTCGTCTCATAACTAATTAAAAAGACCCATCTAACGATAGGTCTTTTTAATTAGCGGAAGACGAGACTCGAACTCGCGACAGTCTGCTTGGAAGGCAGATACTCTACCAACTGAGCTACTTCCGCAAAACTTATAAAGTTTTACAAGAAAATACTAACATAACCATCTTTTAAAATCAAGCAGCTTTTATGAATTTATATATAATTAAATTTAAATAAGTTGGCAATATAACGTACAAACATATTTACCATTTAAAAGTCTGCCCAGAATTTATTAGCTCAAGAAATGCTGAAACAAGTTCAGCATGACAAATTAATTATCCTGTAAATACAACAAAATATTAGATTAATTCTAAAGTAGTAGTCAAAAATATCCATATATTATAAGCAAAATTTATTCTCTAGAATGGTGCAAAAGTTAGGCATGACAGTTTATGATATAAATGTAAGTTCGAAACGTCCAAGCACTTTTTCGGGGTTGCGACAAGATTTTTTCTTTTTGCGGTTTGGTTTAAAACGCTTTGAGCTTACACCTTACTTAAAAAATTTTTCATGTTTTATAACTTCCGGTTTGTTTTAGCAATGTTGCAAGACAAACCTTTTTATTTTATAATCGCTCTGTATAAAATATATAGGAGTAAACACTATGACAACTGAAGTTAGAGCAAGTCACATTCTTGTAAAAACAGAACAGGAAGCAAAAGAGTTATTCGATGAAATCAAAAACGGAAAATCTTTTGCGCAGATGGCTGAAGAAAAATCATTATGCCCATCTGGTCAAAATGGCGGAGATCTTGGTTTCTTTGGCAAGGGCATGATGGTTAAACCATTTGAAGATGCAGCTTTTGACCTTGAAGTAGGAGAACTTTCTCAACCTGTAGAAACTCAATTTGGCTGGCATTTGATACAGGTTACTGATAAAAAATAAAATGGATAATATTACGGTAATAAAAAATTTCATGGTTGATAACAACCTAAAATATCTTCTTGTTAATTCTACTAACGAATTTTTAGTAGAATATAATTCACTTGAAGAAAACTCAAGATATAAGTTAACACACTTTTCCGGCTCAACAGGAGAAGCTCTTGTCACTCCTGAAACAATTTATCTTTTTGTAGATGGAAGATATCACATACAAGCAGATAATGAAGTCAACCATGAATTAGTTACCGTAATTAAACTTCAACAAGGTCAAATCTATCTTGATGAACTAATCAAAAAAATTCCGGAACATGCCACTATTGGACTTTTTTCAAAAAAGAATTCTCAAAAAAAAATCGAAAACATTTCTGCAAAAAGAAACACCAAACTTCTTGATTTTGATCCGCTTGATACTCCAATTAAAGCTGAGTCAAAATCTGATATTATATTAGACACAAAATATACAGGCTGTACCAGTGAAGAAAAAATATCAAAAATTTCACATCTTTTATCCAAAAATGAAGCCCTCTATTTAACAGATTTAGACGAGGTTTCATACCTTTTTAACATGAGAAATTTTTCACAAAATTATTCAGCAAAAATTAAAGCTAAAGCAATCATTTTAAAAGATAACGCAATCTTGTTTACACAAGACAAAATGCACGCCCTAGAAACTTTTTTAAAGAGCACAACAAAAAAAGTCAATATTGATAAATCATCAATTAATGGATATGATTACAAACTACTGGACGGTAAAACTACCGAGCTAAAAAATAATCCTGTAAAAAAAATAAAAGCTCAAAAAAACGAAGCTGAACTTGAACATTTAAAATACGCATTTGCTCAAACTGATAGAGCAATGAGCGCAATAAGAGATTACATAGAATCAAATGATAACATTTCAGAATTTGATATTGCCGTACAGCTTGCAAAAGAATTTAAAAAAAACGGAGCTGTAGGATTGAGCTTCAATTCTATTGTCGCAAAAGATAAAAATTCTGCCCTCGCGCACTATTCAAAATCTGCAAAAAATGAAATAATAAAAGAAGGTTCTTTAATCCTTATTGATTGCGGTGGATATTTTGAAGGCGGACTGGCTACAGATATTACAAGAGTGTTTGTAAAGGGAAAACCGTCAGAGCTTCAAATAAAAATTTACACTATTGTGTTAAAAGCATTTTTAAGAGCTTATAACTATGCCAAAACAAATCCTCAAGAGCCTCTATCCGGATTTGAAATTGATAAATCAGTCCATGAATTTTTTGACAGTCAAAATCTGGAAGGATTTGTATTTAACCATGGCCTTGGACACGGCATTGGTATAAATGTGCACGAATACCCGCCAAATTTAAGCTCAGGAGAGATTGCAAAAACGCCAATATTAGATGGTATGTGCTTTTCCATAGAACCCGGACTCTATAAAGAGGGCTTTTTTGGAGTTCGTCTGGAAAACTCCTGCTATTTTAAAGATAACAATATTCATTCTTTTGTTAACATGAATTATGAAAAAAAATTAATAGATTATAATATGTTATCAGAACAAGAAAAAAAATGGCTTGAAGAATTTGAGGTTATATAATGGAAATAACAAGTGTTAATAACAATCTTGTAAAAGAAACCGTAAAATTACAACAAAAAAAATACCGCAGTCAAAGTGGTAAATTTCTTTTAGAAGGATATAAAGCAATCAAAGAAGCTTTTGACGCAGGAATAGAAATAGAAAATATTTTTGTCGAAAAAAAACATCTGCAAGAATATAATTTTGCACAAAATTTAGTTATAGAAACAGTTGAGTCTGTATTAAAAAAACTTGCAACAACTGAGTCTGCACCGGAATCAGTTGCTGTAGGCTTTCAAAAAAAATACGACAAAAATCTACTAAAAAACACAAAAAAAGTTGTTCTTTTAGAAGATATTAAAGATTTGGGCAACCTTGGAACTATCATAAGAAGTTCTGTTGCATTCGGAGCGGATGCAATTATTTTATACGGTGATAGCGTAGATATATACAATCCAAAATGCGTCAGAGCATCTGTTGGCAACCTCTGGAAACTGCCAGTGATACACTTAAAAGAATTTAAAGAACTGGAAAAAACATTCAAAGATTTTGAAAGAGTTGCTACTTTACCAAGAACAAATAACCTACTAAAAACATTTAAGCCAAAATTTCCATGCCTGATAATGTTTGGAAGCGAGGCCAACGGCCTATCTGAAGATTTAATAAATTTTTCAACGACTTCGGTCAAAATAGAAATGAAAAACACCGTTGAATCTTTGAATTTAGCATCTTCTGCTTCAATAATTTTATACGAATTATTTGTATAGGAGTATATAAAAATGATAAACCACGAACAAAAAGCACGCGAATTATTTACAAATGGTTATAACTGTGCACAATCTGTATTTTTAGCTTATGCCGAAGAATTTGGTTTTGAACCAGAAACGGCCTTAAGATTATCCTCCTCTTTTGGTGGAGGGATGGGCAGACTAAGAGAAGTCTGTGGAGCTGTGAGTGCAATGTTTATGATAGCGGGTCTGAAAGACGGCTATACGGAAAACAATAATGATGAAATAAAAGGTAGGCATTACACTAGAATCCAAAATTTGGCACACGAATTTCAAGCTCAAAACGGCTCTATTATATGCAGAGAATTATTAGGATTAGATGGTGAGGATAACCCTGTACCATCTAAGAGAACTGCACAATATTATCATGACAGACCTTGTGAAGAATTTGTGGCAAATGCCTGTAAAATCCTCGATAAATATTTAACACAACAAACAGCTGAAATAAATAAATAAATAAATAAAATATTTACACTAAAAATCAGGTCTAATTAGAATTGACCTGATTTTTAATCTTTAACTCTTGTTTATTACAACTTATGGCAATGTCGGATGAACGTTTATATTATATCCATTATCAGCAATTGTCAAAAAGTCTTTCACGGTTTTTGCAGACCTTAACTGTTTATAATATTGTTCAGGAGTAATATAAAATTCCGCAAGAACTTCATTATTAAAAGAGCTATAAATTTTTGTTTTATTCATTTGATAATTGTAAATTAGATGCTGGAACTATAATTATATCGGAAAATCTTTATTTTGAGCAAGTTCATCTGCATTTTTTTTAGTTGCAACAGCATAATTAGCAGCTGTATCAAATATTCGTTTCTTTCGCTCAGCCGTGAATTTAGACCAGATTTCAGGTTCAATATAAAATTTATATTCATCTTCTCCAAGTTCAATTTTTGTAAAATTAGATTTTACAGCAATTTGTCGATATTCTGCAGACCGGGATTGCATTTTTTTCATAAATTCAGGATGAACTTGAGAATAATTATAAAGCTTTATACCGGAAAGAATTGGTACTACAAGAAAGCCGATAACTACTAAAATTGGAGCAAGAAGAACCCATACAACAGTCTGTTTTTCCTGATTTTTATGAAATTCCTCAAGAGTATCAAACTTTTCATTCCTTGCCCATTCATTACCCTTCATACCGCAAATAAGCATAAACGGAAACCAACCAAAAGTTAAACATAAAGGCAGCATCCATAATGTAGCAGACGCTCTGTTAAACAATCCCCAAATCCAGGTACCCAAAAACGCGCCCCAGTTAAATTTTATCAAATTGTTTGCCGGTTTTTGAGAAGTAATTTTCCCCTTTGTAAATATTAAAATTAAAATTACAAAAAACGAAAACCACTTACCAAAAAATCCGGCACCGACAGGGGTATACCCCATAAAAATGATTACAGTTAAAATAGAAGATATAAGATAGACCCTATTATCATCAACTTCCCCGATAATATCTCTTACTCTTCGAACAATACTCTGGAAAAGTAGTCCTGATGAAACAAGCCCCATAACCGCAATCCAAATAGTTGCCCACATCGGCATTGCGGCAGTTTTTGAAGCCGTAATAGAAAAATCAGCCATAAATTTAGGATTTAGCATCAATAAATAGATAAAAGGAGTCACCCAAAAAAGACTCTCAAATAATTGTATGCATAATACATTAATAATAAAATTTCTACGCCCCAGAACCCCATTTACACCTAAAAATTTATTGGATTCTGCAAAATAATTATCATCCATATTTTAAACTCCTCTCTTTGCTGATTCTACTGTATCTGTATCTTCTAGAAATTCTGATTGTATAGAATTTTCACAAAGTTTTCTGCCAGATTTTATATTTTTTGATTCTATACCAAATTCTTTTAATTTTTCAGCGTCTTTAAAAATACTGCCATTATTTTTTAACTTAAAACGATTAATTTCCGTTTGAATAGATTCAGAAGCGTTTTCAATTGTCTGTTGTATATTTAAAAGACGCTGCGAATGAACTGCAATATTATTATATAAAGATTCACCAACTTTAATTATATTTTGTACATTATCATAACATATCCTTGAAGCCCATAGCTGATTTACTAATCTAAGAGTTACCAGTAAAGACGAAGATCCAACTATAATAATATTTTTAGAGTTGGCATTTTCAATCACACCGCGAAAATCATAATCAGTATAAATCAAATTAACGCATGCTTCAATCGGAATATACATCAATATAAACCCCGGTTGATTAGTATTCGGAATATCTTCATAGTTTTTCTTTGCTAATGTACTAACACAGGTGTTCAAATCAGAAATAAATACTTTTTTAATACTATCATCGTCTGATTGTTTATATTCAATAAAATTTTTTAAAATCACTTTAGAATCAATAATCAAATGTTTATCTTCTGGAAGTTTTATCAGAAAATCAGGTTTTACTCCATCCGAAACAAACTGTTTTGTATAATGTACATTTTCTTCCAAATTTGCAAATTTTAAAATTTGTTCAAGCCACTCTTCACCAAATTCTCCCTTTAGATTTTGATTAGTAGTAAGAGCCTTTGCGTATTTTTCTGCAGTTGAAATAGCATTCTTTATCTCAAGAGATTCAAGTGCATGTGCCTTGTGATAAGATTCAATACTATCCTTGAATTCTTTTAAAAGTTTATTAATAGGATTTATTTCTTCTGATTTAAACAACTCAATTTTGCGATTCAAATCAGCAGAATGCTGTGAGAGCATATGCTCCTGTTGCATTTTCAAAGAATCCTGCGCAATTTTGGAAAACGCAACTTTTACCTCATTCAAAACATTTTCATTAAGCCCTGTTCGAGCTTTTAATTCCAGATTTTCAACCTGCAAAGTTAAAATTCTATTCTGATAAAATTTTGCAGCCGCAATCCAGGTCACAAGACCTGCAATCAATATACACAAAATCAAAATAACTATTTCCAAAACCATTTTATAACCTACCTGCAAACTTTTTCTTATTCTAACATATTTTACAAATATTACTAACATATTAGAAGATATGTGAAGCTAAACATGTTTCAAATATATCAAAACTTGCACAATGCATATTTTTTAATTAGAATATTGTTAATCTATTAATATCATTTTTTAGAAGAAGGGATAGAATTATGGTTGTGGAAAGACAAAGAGTACAAGAACAAGATAAAATTCAAAGACGTTCAAATTTTGAACCAGTAGAGAGCAATTTGACACCTGAGCAGGTAAAACTGGAAGCTTCAAGATGTTTAAATTGTAAAAACCCTCGTTGCGTTCAAGGTTGTCCTGTTAATATCCAAATACCTGATTTCATTAAAGCTTTGAAAGAAGATAATTTGGAAGAAGCTGGGAAAATTATCAGAAAAACAAGTATGCTTCCATCTGTTTGTGGAAGAGTTTGTCCTCAGGAAAGACAATGCGAAGGCAACTGTATTCTCGGTATTAAAGGAGAAGCTGTTGCAATCGGCGCTTTAGAAAGATATGTTGGTGATAACACAGCAGCTGAAAAAACAGAAATAAAACCCTCAGGTAAAAAAGTTGCAATTGTTGGTTCAGGCTGCGCCGGAATTACTGCAGCAGCAGACCTGAGAAAAGCTGGCCATGAAGTTGTTGTATTCGAAGCTTTACACAAATTAGGCGGCGTACTTCGCTACGGAATCCCACCATTCAGATTACCTCGTGTAATTCTTGATAGAGAAATCGAAAACCTTAAAGAAATGGGGGTTGAATTCCATACAAACGTCATCGTTGGAAAATCAATCACTCTTAAACAATTAAAAGATGACGGCTTTGATGCGATATTTATTTGTTCAGGTGCAGGACTTCCAAAAATGATGAATATACCTGGAGAAAATTTAAACGGAGTATTCTCTGCTAACGAATTCTTAACCCGTGTAAACCTCATGGGTGCAGGTAGAGGAGATTGTGCGACACCTCTAAAAATAGGTAAAAAAGTTGCAGTAATCGGTGGCGGAAACGTTGCCATGGATGCCGCCCGTACAGCGGTTCGTGTAGGTTTTGAAGAAGTATCAATTTTATACCGTAGAACAGAAAAAGAATTACCGGCTAGACTTGAAGAAATCAGACACGCAAAAGAAGAAGGGGTTCAATTCAAATTCTTACACGCACCTGTTGAAATCTTAGAAAATGAAGGATATGTAGCAGGCATGAAATTTGAAATAATGGAACTTGGCGAACCTGATGCCTCTGGTAGAAGAAGACCTGTCGGCACAGGCGAATACGTAGTCGAAGATGTTGATACAGTAATCGTAGCTCTTGGAACAGGCCCTAATCCTATTATTCAACGTTCAGCAGAAGCCGAAGGCATGGAAATTATTACCGATGCAAAAGGCTATATTGAGGTTGACCCTGAAAAACGTTCTACAAACATTCCTTGCGTATTTGCAGGCGGTGATGTTGCACCTGTTGGAGCTTCAAATGCAATTAATGCGATGGGTGCAGGTAAAAAAGCAGCAAAAGCAATTAATGATATGCTAAAATAACCACAACAGAATAATCAAATAAAAAAGGGTGGAATGGTAAGTCTTTTCACCCTTTTTTATTATCAAGTAAAACATCTTGCGAATAACTAAAAAAAATGATACAGTATAGCTATAGGAGAATAAAAATGAGCTTTGACGAAGAAGGTAAGCAAATTGCGGAACCAATCACGCAGAATGATTCGGATTCAAAACTATTTAAATTAGACATGCCTATCGGTAAACTTAAATTTTTTGTAAATTCCATCATACTTTTTGCAATACATCTGGTAATTATAGGATTATATTGCCTAATATACTTTATGACAAAAACACCCGAATCCTACATAGCTCTTTTAGGAATTTTTCTATTGATTTTCGGAATCCCTATGCTATATTTAAACTTCGTTAATTACACAAAAAGAATGTGGGATATCACAGGCAGTTTTCATAGAGGTTTATGGTTTACAGTAGGATTATTTGCAATCTCTTCTATATGCATATTTTTATTTCCTATTGCAATATTATTTTTCTATTTTGCAATGATTTTTATGCCAGGTGAACTTGTTAACAGTAGTAAAGATATTTAATTTATGAATAAAATTTCTTATGCAAAAAGGTTTATATTATCATTTTTAATAACGCTAATAATAACTTCTCCGGTTTTAGCATTAAATTTTGACGTATCCGTAGATGAAGAAATAAAAAAGAAATATAATACAAACAAAATTCAAGAAGATACGCTTCCACCACTGCCAAAAGTCGACAAACAACCGTCAGCTCCGCAAAAGCCACAACAAACTACAACAACACAAGTTCCAACAACGACTCCTGTATACACTACAACTGTACCAATAATTACAAAAACTGATAAAAAAACTGCACTGAGAATTCCATCAAGAACAAAGTTTCAAGTTCGCTCAAATCAGGTTATATCAGATTGGTTAAGAGAGGGTAATACAGTTTCTTTTACATCATACGCCCCTGTTTATAAAAAAAATATAACAATTCCTGCAGGAACAGTTTTTAAAGGAGTTATTGCAGATTCTCACAGACCTCAAATGTCAGGGAACGGCGGACTTGTAGTATTAAGAGTTACCAGCATGAACTATAATGGAAAAACAGTACCTCTGAATGCTAAAATTACCAAAGCGAATACTAAAAAAATATTTTTGAATAATATGAAAGGGAAAAGACAATACTGGGCAAATGTTGGCAAACAAATAGATAAAGGTGAAAATTTCTTCAAGAAGACCAGACGAACATCTAAAAAACTTGCAGACAACCCTGTTGGCTGGATAATCTCACCAATTCCAACAATATTTGGACTTGCAGGGTATGCAGTAACAACAGTATCATCTCCGGTATTAGCCATATTTTCGAAAGGCGGTAATATCTCAATTCCTGCCGGCAGCAATTTTGAAATTAAACTTCTAACTGAGGCATATATTTACTAACCTCTATACGGATGTAAAATATTTGGATTATATTTATCTCTTATATAATAAGGCTTTCTTATTTTCTGTTTATTTGGATTATTTAAATTATTCCATCTTAATCTGACATCAATAACTGGTTCATTAGCCCATTTTTTAAATAATTTATTGGCCACCTTTACATCGCCACCATCTTCAACAAAATCCGCATACTTATAATTGGCATCAAGATGTTTTTGAGGCTTTGCTTGAACATTTCGATACATATTTATGTACGCTTTTTGATATTTTCTTACAGGAGCCAATGCTAATAACCCCATTATCATGAATACAAATAAGACAACCCATATTTTATGCAACAAACCATTCATAGTAAAATGATAACAGATTTCACGATATAAGTAAACAAAAATCTTTATATTTCAATTGTAAAATTATTGTTAAATATCTATTTATTCTCTATAATAAGAGAGTGAACAAACTTTTGAAAAAAGGAGAGAGAACAATGATTAAAAAGTTTACTTCACTAATGGCTCTTTTCACAATGTTTGCCATTGGTATTTCACCTGCATTTGCAAGTGAAGCCGATTTGGTTGTTCCAAGCATCAAGTGTATTTCTCCAAGCAGTTATACACTATTATTAATTGGACTTGGAATTTCTATTATCGGATTGATTTTCGGACTTGTTGAATTCTTGAAAATCAAAAAATTAGACGTTCATAAAGCTATGGACGAAGTTGGAAACACTATTTTTGAAACCTGTAAAACTTATCTGGTTCAACAAGGAAAATTCTTGTTAGTTTTAGAAGTTTTAATCGGTCTATGTATTGCATTCTACTTCGGGTACCTCCAAAAAATGGGTATTGCCGGAGTATTAACAATTCTTGGCTGGTCTATTATCGGTATTTTAGGCTCATACGCTGTTGCCTGGTTCGGCATCAGAATGAATACTTTAGCAAATTCAAGAACTGCGTTTGCAGCTCTTAAAGGAAACCCTTTAAATATTTTAAATATTCCTTTAAAAGCTGGTATGAGTATTGGTGTATTACTGGTATCTGTTGAATTAATTATGATGCTTGTAATTCTCTTATTTATCCCTGGAGAAATTGCAGGAGCTTGCTTCATTGGTTTTGCTATCGGTGAATCTTTAGGTGCTTCTGCTCTTCGTGTTGCAGGCGGTATCTTCACAAAAATTGCAGATATTGGTTCAGACTTGATGAAAATCCAATTCGGTATCAAAGAAGATGACCCTAGAAACCCTGGTGTTATTGCGGACTGTACAGGTGATAATGCAGGAGACTCAATCGGACCTACAGCTGACGGTTTTGAAACTTACGGCGTAACAGGTGTAGCTCTTGTAAGTTTTATTTTACTTGCAGTTTTAGGTAAAGAAAATCAGGTTCAATTATTAGCCTGGATTTTCGTTATGAGATTCTTAATGATTGTTACTTCTGTTGTTGCATACTGGTTTAACGGAATTATAGATAAATTCTACGCAAAATCAACAGAAAAATTCGACTTTGAAGTTCCATTAACAAGACTTGTTTGGATTACTTCAATCTTATCAATCGGTATGACTTTTGGTGTAAGTTACTGGTTATTGAATTCAATGGGACACCACATCTGGTTAGTATTATCTTGTATTATTTCTTGCGGGACTCTAGGTGCAGCCCTGATTCCGGAATTTACAAAGATATTCACATCTCCAAAAGCAAAACATACAGAAGAAGTCGTTACAGCTTCTCGCGAAGGCGGAGCTTCTCTTACAATCCTTTCAGGTATTGTTTCAGGAAACTTCTCTGGCTTCTGGATTGGCATGGTAATTGTACTACTTATGGGACTTGCTTACTTTGCAAGCACTTATATTCCTGAATCATTAATGGGATACTCTTCAGTATTCGCATTCGGTCTTGTAGCATTTGGTTTCTTAGGAATGGGTCCTGTAACAATTGCAGTTGATTCATACGGTCCGGTTACTGACAATGCTCAATCTGTTTACGAATTATCATTAATTGAAGAACTTCCTGATGTTAAAGGTCAAATTAAAGAACAATACGGATTTGATGCAGACTTTGACAATGCTAAACAATACTTAGAAGAAAATGATGGAGCTGGTAACACATTCAAAGCAACATCAAAACCGGTACTTATCGGAACAGCTGTTGTTGGTGCTACTACAATGATTTTCTCTTTGATTCTTGTTATTAGAAACACTTTAGGTATTCAACCTGAAATGATTCTGAACCTGCTAAATCCTTATACATTATTAGGATTATTAACAGGTGGAGCAGTTATTTACTGGTTCAGCGGAGCGTCTATGCAAGCTGTTACAACAGGAGCTTACCGTGCTGTTGAATACATCAAAGATAACATCAAATTAGGTGATGCTGATGAAAAATGTGCAAACGTAGCAAATTCAAAAGAAGTTGTAAAAATTTGTACTCAATATGCACAAAAAGGTATGGTTAATATCTTTATAGCATTATTCACTTTTGCTTTAGCACTTGCTTGTTTGTCAGCTCCAGGTGCTAAAACTCAATTAGCAGTATCATTCTTTGTAAGTTATCTTGTTGCAATTGCAGTATTTGGTCTATTCCAGGCTGTATTTATGGCAAACGCCGGCGGGTGCTGGGATAATGCTAAGAAAATTGTTGAAGTTGATTTGAAAGAAAAAGGTACTCAACTACATGAAGCTACAGTTGTTGGCGATACAGTTGGCGATCCATTCAAAGATACATCATCAGTTGCAATGAATCCAATTATTAAATTTACAACTTTATTTGGTTTGTTAGCAATGGAAATTGCAATCAACGAATCATTTAGACAAGTTGCACCATATGTTGGTATAGTATTTTTAATAATTGCACTTATTTTTGTTATCAGATCTTTCTACGGAATGAGAATTCCGACTAAGAAATAACATCATAAATAGAAAAAGGCGGCGGTCCACATAAAATGTACCGCCGCCTTTTTTATATCCACATTACATTAAATCTTCAGTATCATGTAACATTTGCGAATAGTTTATTTTATCTAAATACTGCCTTGCATTAACATACTCATATTCAGAAATTTGCTCGGCATTTCTCTCTAAGTTTTTTCTCAAATCCACAACAGGATTGAAATCTGTCATTTTTACTTTCTCATTTTCAATAATCGCTTCAACTATATCACCAACTTTACAACATTTTGCCATATGCATTTCGGGGTTCTTAACATAAAAATTAATTTTCATTTGGTCTCCTTGTCTAATTTCCACATTCTTATTAAAACAAAAAATAAAAAGATTTGCGCTTAAATTCAATACTAACAAAAAATTTATTTACGAGTTTTAGTTATATATATACAAAACTTAAAAAATCATTGAGCTTACGACTCAACAGTTCTATAATAAATTATAGTGGCGGATGTAGAAAGGATTAAATATAATGGTTGCAATTGAAGAAATGACTTACCCTCAACTTGAAAAAGCTATAAACCCAACTCACGATATAAGATTATTCTCAGGTCGTTCAAACCCTAAATTAGCACAAGAAATCGCGGATTATCTGGGAACTACGGTTGGTCCAATGATTGTTAAAAATTTTGCAGATGGAGAATTATACGTTCAAGTTAAAGAAAGTGTAAGAGGTGATGATGTATTTATCATTCAACCGGTTTGCAATCCTGTAAACGAAAATCTAATGGAGTTACTCATTATAATCGATGCATTTAAAAGAGCTAGTGCAAAAACAATTACTGCAGTAATCCCATACTACGGATATGCAAGACAGGACAGAAAAACTTCTGGCAGAGAAGCAATTACAGCAAAACTTGTTGCAGATTTATTAACAACAGCAGGCGCTGACAGGGTTCTTGCAATGGATTTACACACAGGACAAATCCAAGGATTTTTTAACATTCTTGTTGACCACATATTTGCAACAAACGTTATTGTTAATTACATAAAAGATTTAGGAATTGATCCGGATAATATGGTTGCCGTATCTCCGGATATGGGTGGAGCAAACAGAACAAGACACTTTGCAAAAAAACTCGGATGCCCGATTGCAATCATTGATAAAAGACGAGACAAACATAATGAAGCTATTGCAACAAACGTTATCGGTGATGTTGAAGGAAAAGTCTGCTTAATGTTTGATGACATTATTGATACAGCAGGTACAATTTGCGAAGCTTCAAAATTGCTAAAATCAAAAGGTGCTAAAGAAATTTATGTTGGAGCTACTCACCCTGTATTTTCAGGGCCGGCAGTTGAAAGATTAGGTTCTGCACCTATTACTGAATGTATCGTTACAAATACAATTCCTCTAGACATGAGTAAAATGCCATCAAATATCAAACAAGTTTCAGTAGCACCATTACTGGCACAAGCAATTTCCAGAATCCATGATGATGAATCAGTAAGTTCATTGTTCGGATTTGAAAAAGAAATGCAAGTTTCATAAAAATATAAAAATAAAATATTCAAAACTCAGGTAAGACAAGCATTTAAACGCTTGTCTTATTTTTATCTCATACATTTGGAGGATATTTAAACCTTTTTAGTAAAGAAACATTTTATAATTCCGATATAAAAAATATAGATATGGAAAACGAAAGTTTTTCATACCTCCTCCCCAAGTCTGGTAGCCGTTCTTTTTGAAACGGCTTTTTTTTTATTATTTATTAAAAATAAACATTTGATTTTTTTATCTCTTTAAGCTAACTTACTTTTGAGGATAGTTATGAATAAAAGAACTAAAGGTATAACTTATGGTATCATAGCAGCTGTAAGCTATGGTACAAACCCGCTATTTGCCCTGCCCTTATATGCTAAAGGTATTGGGGTAAATTCTGTGCTATTTTACAGATATTCTCTGGCAGTTTTAATATATTTTATATGGATAAAATTTGTCAAAAAAATCTCACTAAAAATTTCGTGGAAAGAGCTTTTTCCTATTTCAATTTTAGGAATACTTTTTTCGTTGTCATCCCTAACACTATTTGATTCGTTTAAATATATTGAAGCTGGAATAGCATGCACAATTCTGTTTATATATCCAGTATTAGTAGCAATAATTATGGCGATATTCTTCAAAGAAAAACTTACAAAAAGTGTTATTTTTTCAATATTATTAATCCTTGGCGGGATATTCTCACTCTACAAAGGGAAAACTCATCAAGATCTAAACATCTACGGAGTATCAGTTGTATTTACATCAGCATTACTATACGCATTATATATTGTTGGAGTTAAAAATATAAAAATAGTAAAACACATCAATAGATATAAAATGAGTTTTTACGTAATGCTCTCAGGACTTCTGGTTTATATAATTAACCTAAAATTCTGCACTCAGCTCCAAATCATTACTGACCCTGTTTTATGGATATACACAATTGCATTATCACTTTTCCCGACAATTATATCACTTGAAACCATTAATATTTCAATAAAACTTATAGGTTCAACTCCTGCAGCGATATTAGGAGCATTAGAACCGATTACCGCTATATTTTTTGGCGTTGTAATATTTCATGAACACCTGACATTAAGAATCATACTTGGAATACTTGCTATTCTTTTCGGAGTATTGTTCATGATTCTAAAACAGAAGAAAGTACAATATAAAAGCCAAAATTAAATAAAATTATTGGGTATACTGATTATTTAGCACAAAAACAGTAGTAATATAATCTATCTATAATATGCTTAAGGAAATGACCTACTTTTCCTAAAAATGTCTTTGGTGGTTCAGGAGAATTTTGTGCAGAAACTTTAGGAATTGGAATCAATGTTCTACCTTCTTGAATATATTTCTGCCCTTTGCCTGTAAAATTCAAATTATAACCTGACACTTTATTTACTTGCACAATACACACCCCTTTTTGTTTAAAAATGTCGAAGAAGGGACTCTACTGAGGGTGTGCTTGAGAATATGAAATTCGAAAGCTACAGCCTCGTATGTCTTTTGACTGAACCTATAAATTTTTCTGTCTAAAGAAAAATTTATGTTCGAGCCCTCTGACACTTAAAAAGATTAAGGCTTTTGCCCTAAATCTTTTTTAATATGTCGAAGAAGGGACTCGAACCCTCAAGGCTTATACCACACGAACCTGAATCGTGCGCGTCTACCAATTCCGCCACTTGGGCCC
>CAJMAX010000021.1 GCA_905211505.1 uncultured bacterium
TCCAAATCATTTGTAACTTAAAATATGACATACCGTTGCCTATCGTAGTATTCACATTATGTGCAACAAAAACGACACTTGAACATACAAATACTAACCCGTATACTAAGTTTGCACGAATTACCCCTGTACCAAGCCAAATATCAAATACTACACCCAAAAAAGGGACAATCAGAAGTTCCGCGACAAAGCATGCCAATGTTAAAATTAAAAATATAGATAACGGCATTCTCTACGGCGAATTGACATAAAACAACACACATAACAAATGTTATTACTAATTTTTTATACAAAATTCTGCTAAAAAATCATCTAAATTTAAATTTAGAGCAGTAGCTATTCTCATAAAATTATATAAAGATAAAGACATTTCTCCCCGCTCAATAAAACCTATATAAGAAAGACTACAATCAGCCATTTCAGCAAGTTTTTCCTGCGAAATTTTCTGCCGCATCCGTTCAATTTTTATCTTAAACCCAACTTCTTTTTTAAATTTATCTTTATCCATTCTAATATCATATTATATTGACAATCATTACTCTATGTATAATAATAACTATATAGCTACTATAATAGTTATATAACTACAAATGGAGGTCATATGAAAATTAGAAAATCAAAGGGATTTACACTTGCAGAAGTCCTAATCACACTCGGGATAATAGGAGTTGTTGTGGCAATGACAATACCAACGTTACTTGCAAACACAAGAAGTCAAGAATATCGTTCAAAATTTAAAAAAGCTATATCAACATTAAGTCAAGCTGCTCGTACTAATCAGGCTCAATATGGCTTTGACTTCGCAGGAATCGATTCAACCTGTGGAAACAACGGAGCTACTCAAAATCCAGAAGAAAGACGTACCATTTGCGCAATATTAAATGCATCACTATCGGGTGCTACATTCTATGAAACAGCATCAGAAATCCCGATGAGAAAAAATGGTAAAAATGTAAAATATACAATTACCTCAGAATATGCAGGGCCACATAACATTCAACCAAACATGAATCACGCATACATACTATCAGATGGTTCAATAATTATGATTGAAAAAAAGCTCGGGTCTGTCGCTTCTTGCACTCTAGCTATAGGGAAAAAACTAGAAGATATATACAATACAGATGGAGACATGAGATACTGTCAAGGTTTTATTGATGTAAATGGTGCTTCTTTACCAAATAAAGAAGTCTCTTGCTCAAGCGGTTCAAATTCTCTGGCAAAAAACGATTGTATAGTAAAAAATGATGCTAAACACATGACAGACATATTTCCAATAAGATTTCATGATGGAATCGTGGAACCGGCAACTGCAGCAGGAAGATATATATTACAAACTGCAAAATAATAAAAAAAAGCTGCTAGATACACTAGCAGCTTTTTTTACTCTTTAAATCTATTCCTTTAAAAAAGATTCGTAATTTCTAGCTAACAGGTGAGTTCTTACCTGATTGATTAAATCAAGTGCAACACCAACCATGATGATTAGTGAAGTAGCACCAATACCCTGCAAGGTTTCAATATGAGTCAAATAACTTGCAAAAGACGGAACCAATGCAATAATACCTAATCCCATAGCACCTATAAAGGTTGTTTTGGATAATATCTTATCTAATGCTTCAGCTGTAGGTTTTCCCGGTTTAATCCCTGGGATCGAAGAACCGTATTTTTTCAAATTATCAGCGATATCTTTTGGCTGCATATTTGGCATAATTGAAGCATAGAAAAATGTTAACGCAATAATTAAACCTACATACAAAAGATAATATGTAATTCCATCTGGACTCAAGTAGTGATTCAAGTTTAATACAAACGATTTTACCGCTGCAGACTTAAAATTAGCCTGACCAACTAATGCTAATATTGTTGATGGAAACAACAATATAGCAATAGCAAAGATAATAGGCATTACACCACCCGGATTAAGTTTAAACGGAATAAAAGAATTCATACCACCATAAACTTTATTACCAATCTGTCTTTTTGGATTTACAATAATAACCTTTCTCACAGCTTCCTGCATAATCACAATCAAAATCATTGCAAGGAAGAAGATTGCAAGCAAAACAAACAATCCCATCTGCATCTGTGAACTTGATTTAACAAGTTGCATAGTCCTTGAAGCATAGATTGGAATCCCTGAAAGGATACCGCAGAAAATAACAAGGGACCCCCCGTTACCAATACCGCGTTCTGTAATCAATTCAGAAATCCACATAACAAGAACTGCACCTGCTGTCAAAACACATATTGAACTTGCATAGAATGCAACAGGATTAACCTGTGGCATTATTGCACCCGGCAAATGATGCAAGTACAACATGAAAATAAACGATTGAAAAATTGCCAAAACAACAGTGAATACTCTTGTATATTGCGACAATTTTCTTCTGCCTGCTTCGCCCTCTTCTTTTTGAAGTTTTTCCAATGATGGAATTACAACAGAAACAAGCTGAACAATAATTGATGATGTGATAAAAGGTCCAATACCCAAAGCTAGTATTGAAACTTTACCCAATGCACCACCTGAAAATAAATCAAGAAAACCTATGATATTATTTCCATTTGCGATATTTGCAAAAACTTGATTATTTATACCATACAACGGCATTTGAACACCAAATCTCCAAACGGCAATCATCAGAAACGTAAACAAAATCTTTTGCTTCAATCCTGACGCATTCCACATTGACATCAAATCATCTGTAGTAGGCATTTTTACACCTTGTGCCATTATACTAACTCAACCTTTCCGCCAGCAGCTTCAATTTTTTCTTTTGCAGATGGAGTAACATAAGAAGCTTTAACAGTAACAGCTGATTTAATTTCTCCGTTACCTAAAACTCTTAAGCCAACGCAAGATGGATGGATTGTCAAAACTTCTTTCAATGAATCCAAAGAAACTTCTTTAAGACCTAAATCATCAAGTCTACCAACATTAATCTGAGCATAATTTTGCTTAGAATAAACTTGGAAACCTTTCAATTTTGGTAATCTTCTATAAGCTGGCATTTGTCCGCCTTCAAAACCTCTTTTTGAAGCATTTCCTGATCTTTGACCTTCACCATTATGACCACGGCAAGAAGTTTTACCATGACCTGAAGAACGGCCTCTGCCTACTCTTTTAGATTTAGATGTAGAACCTTCTGCAGGTCTTAAATCTTCTAATGTTATATTTGACATTTTATTTCCTCTTTCTTTGTACTTTATGATATTAACTTATAAATGGTAACTATTTTACAATCTCAACCAAATGAGAAACTTTGTTAACCATACCCATAATAGTTGCACTAGCAGAATGCTCTACAACTTGATCTTTTTTAGTCAATCCTAAACCTCTAACAACTTTACGTTGAGATTCAGATGTACCGATTAAACTTCTAACAAGCTTAATTTTAACTGCGTTTGTTTTTTTATCTGTCATAATATTATTTCCTTATATTCAAAATATTCTATACAAAAACTAATTTAAAAATTCAGCCATTGATAAGCCGCGTTTTTTAGCAACTTCATTGAATGGAGTCAAAGCTTTTAATGCCGCGATAGTAGCATTAGCTGCGTTCAATGGAGATTTTGAACCTAAAGATTTTGAAAGAATATTTTCAATACCTGCAAGTTCTAATACAGAACGAACAGCACCACCTGCAATAATACCTGTACCTTCAGAAGCCGGTCTTAACATAACAGCACCTGCACCAGATTTTCCAGTAATAGGGTGAGGAATAGTTGTTTTAAACACAGGAACTGTAATTACGTTCTTTCTACCGTCAGCAATAGCTTTTTGAATTGCAATAATAACTTCAGAAGCTTTTGCACAGCCAACACCAACTTGACCTTTTTGGTTACCAACAATAACGATAGCGCGGAAACTTAACTTTTTACCACCTTTAACAACTTTTGTTACACGGCTGATTTGAACAACTCTTTCAGTCCATTCAGATTGAGGTTTTTCTTCAGTTGTTTCGATTTTTTGTTTTCTGCCGCGACCTTTTCTGGCTCTTGCAGGTTTTTCCTCAGCAACAGCTTCAGTTGAAACTTCTTCAGTTTTTACTTCTTCTGCAGCTTCAGTAACTTTTAATTCTTCATTGTTTTCCATTGATTTTTACCTTTCTTGTAATTTTACTTCTAATTATTAGAACATTTATATTCTCCAACCGGGCTAGGTTGAAAATTTCAGCAAATACGCCAAAATAAAGCTAATTAAAGCCATATGGAAATCGTATTTGAACTTTTTAACTTCTGACAAAGAAAATATATATAAAAAAAAGCCCGTTGTCAAGCATTGTGTAAAGATTTCCTAAGATTTCTCTGTCAATAAATAATCTAAAGTTTTACCATAAAACTTTGCAAATTTGTGTGCATTTAATAAAGAAATTTGCTTATGCTTACCGCTTTCGACATTTGAAACATAAACAGAACTCAAATCAAGACACTCTGCAACATGCTCTTGCGTTAATCCTCTTTTTAAACGTTCTAATTTTATATTCAATCCAAAAATCTTAAGCAAATCAATTTTATCCATAGTTTAATTTTATAATCTTGACTTTATAAAATTAATCAACTATTATTTAAATACATAAACTATCGTTTAAATTAGGAGGATTATGAATAGAGGGTTCACTTTAGCAGAAGTACTAATTACACTCGGAATAATAGGAGTAGTTGCAGCAATGACCATTCCAACACTTATGGCCAACATCAACGGACATAAATTCCGCTCTCAGTTTAAAAAATCCCTTTCAACAGTAAACCAAGCTGTAAGAATGAATGTCGCAAAGTACGACTACAATTTCGCCTCAGTATCCACAAACTGCATAAATGCGGCAACAGACCATCCCGAGAATACAATGTCCATCTGCGCTATGTTTAACGGGGCACTCGCAGGACATGCAGTAACCGATTACACCAGACTTAAGGATCCAAAAGGAAATCTTTACTACGAAGAGTTCCTATCAAAAGGAAGACCAAGTGATTCCCAAATACAAAACAAAGGAGTGAATTTATATTATTATCAAATGGCTGACGGAGCATTATTCGCTTTCCATGCTCCATTTGGCAATGGAGATGTATCTTGTACACTACAAAATCGCAGATTGGAAGACGCAATGAAAGATGCCAGATTTCAAACATACTGCATTGCATGGCTTGACGTTAATGGAGTAAGTTTGCCAAACAAAGAGGTTAGGTGTTCTGATGGAAAAGCTCACTCAACAGACATTAACGCGAATTGCATTGTTCCAAACAGTCCAAAATACATGGGAGATGTCTTCCCAATTGCCCTGTATGATGAATCTGCATCCCCAGCTTCTGCTGCGGCAAAATATGTCTTAAACACTTCAAAATAAATATTTACCGTATGCCCACTTTGTGATAAAATAAAACCAAAAAAGAGGGACGAATTATGGGACAAACTTTAGTTGAAAAAATTATATCAAATCACGCAGGAAAAGATGTTAAAGCCGGTGAACTTGTTATTGCAAATGTTGACGTATGTGCTGTACAAGACGGAACTGGCCCTTTAACTGTGCAAGAATATAAAAAACTTGGGAAGGATAAATTAAACAACCCTGAACGTACAATTCTGTTTATAGACCATGCTTCACCAAGCCCTAAAAAAGAACTATCAAATATGCATACAATCCTTAGAGATTTTTCAAAAGAATATGGTGCAGTTCTATCAGAAGTCGGTTCTGGAGTTTGCCACCAAAGACTTGTCGAAACTTTTGTTAATCCTACTGAAATCTTGGTTGGAGCAGATTCACACACTTGTACCTCAGGAGCGTTAGGAGCATTTGCAACAGGCATGGGTTCTACTGATGTTGCAGTCGCTATGGCACTTGGTAAAACATGGCTTAAGGTTCCTCAAACGTTTAAAATAGTTGTTAACGGAAAATTCAGAGAAGGAATTTGCTCAAAAGATTTAATGCTTCATCTTATAGGGATGATAGGTGCCGATGGTGCAACATATAAAGCTTTAGAATTTTGTGGTGACACAATCGATAATATGTGCATGTCTGAAAGATTTACTCTTGCGAATATGGCAGTTGAAGCAGGAGCAAAATGCGGACTGTTCGTTCCTGATGAAAAAACTAAAGAATACCTGATTTCTCGCGGCAGAGGAGACAAATATCAAGAAATAAAACCTGATTCAGATGCAATATACGAAAGAGTAATAGAAATTGATGCCTCAACTATCGAGCATACTGTATCATGCCCGCACACAGTAGATAACACTAAACTTGCTAAAGATTTAAACGATGTAAAAGTTCAACAAGTTTATGTTGGAACCTGCACAAACGGCAGAATTGAAGATATGAGAACAGTAGCTTCAATTTTAAAAGGTAAAAAAGTTCATCCTGACGTTAGAATGCTAATATGTCCGGCATCGCGCGACGTATACAAACAAGCACTAAATGAGGGATTACTCGAAATATTTTTAGACGCAAATGCAACAATATTACCACCTGGCTGTGGTCCATGCGTAGGTATTCATGCCGGTATTTTAGCTGATGAAGAGGTTTGCCTGACAACTCAAAACAGAAATTTCCAGGGTAGACTTGGCAATACAAAAGGTTATATTTACCTGGCATCTCCTTATGTTGCAGCTTACACAGCTATAAACGGATATATATCAGATAAATAAAGTATTATTTATACAAAACAAAAGAAAATCAAAAGTAGGAGCCGATAGAAAAATACAATTATCGGCTCTTTATTTATCCCTCTTAATATTACACACTTTATATAATATTAGTGTTGTTTATAAACTTTTCTTGTATAGGTTTCAATATACGGAGTATCAATTTCAAACACATGAATTCTACCCGGAGCCAAATCTACAGCAATTTCGCCCTGTGAAACCTGGAATTTACTTTGCTCACCATAAGATGGCAATAAGTTAACAAGTTCTTGATTTGCCTTCAACGTTGGAACTTCAACCTTACAAGCTACAGGTCTATTTACATTTTTGTTTGCAAGAACAAGCAATGTTCTTCCATGTCTGTGACGGGCAAAAGCAATAACCTGATCCAGCTTATCTTTCTTTTTGTCAAGTATAATATAAGATCCGCGTTTTACAACATCAGCATATTTGTCCCTGAATTTAAAACATTCGGTCATAAATTTACCAATATCAGGCTCTTGACCGCCAGGTTTTCTTGACAAATTAAAGATATCCAATTTTCCGTTATGAACAGTCATTTCATGATTATCTGTTCGAGTTTCTGTTAAATATTTATCTTTATAGGAATAATTATAAAAATCACCTGATTGAAACCCGTCAACAAAATACGGATTCAACATAGGTAAAGTAGCTTGCAGACCGGATGTCAAATT
The DNA here is from genome assembly GCA_905211505.1 of uncultured bacterium. GTDB lineage: Bacteria > Cyanobacteriota > Vampirovibrionia > Gastranaerophilales > Gastranaerophilaceae > Zag111. Next base: position 7,336 of record CAJMAX010000021.1, read on the forward strand.
ACAATAGATTTCTCCGCCATGGAACATAGGGGAAATATCATCATGAGTCGCAAAAGAGCCAATCAGGGACTTGCCGCGTTCTACACGGTAAGACATGTTTAGATTATCTAAAACATAATCATTCAATTCTTTTGCTGTATTCCACTCATTAAAAATATGGTACTGACCGTAATAAGCATCAAAACCAGAACGAAGTGAATCTTCAGGTCTATCATAAGGCATATTAGCCTGAGGAGATGCATCTTCATATGTATAAGTTTCTGCCAACCAGGCAAATTCGGGATCACGCTTCCTTGAATACGGAATTATTATATCCCAAAATTCAACAGGTTTTGCACGCGCAACATCTGCTCTAATACCGTCAACACCTGCATCAATCATCATATCCACAAATTTCCTATGATATTCTAACAATTGTGGATTTAAAGTACGTTTACCTTCATCTTCCCATGGTTGAAACATTCTGATATCAAACCAGCCTTGAGGAGTTTTTGCAAGCCCGTTTCGTTCATGCGCCATCAACTCAGGCTTTGCATTATACAAATCATAAGAAGCACAACTTGGTAAATCTACCATAACCCTTATACCTCGATTGTGACATGCATCAACAAAAGCTTTGAATTGCTCCTTATCAGAACGAGGATCATTTTTATCTATCAACATAGGATCAAGCTTTAAAATATCCGCAGGCGCATAAACTGAACCTGCTGTCCCCATAGCATTATTTGCTCCAGGAGGATTTATTGGAAGCACATGCAAAGTATTAAAACCCTCAGACTTAATTTCATCAAGTCTATCTATGGCATTCAAAAAAGTACCGTGCGTTTCATTTCTTTCTATATATTCATTACCATTTGTATCTTTTGCATTAAATGTTCTTGGTATAATCGCCAGAATTTTAGCACTATTTGTATTAAACAACGTCCTCAAATCATTTTTATATGGTTTTACTGGTTCAGCCTTTACTTCTGAGACCTTTGCAACAGCCGCAGAATTTATGAGTGATTGGTTTACAAGAAAATTAGTTAACAAATTTGAAGAAGCTGTTTTTGCATCATAACAACCTGCTGCTGGAGACAATATAGGAGTATCCTGTTTATTGTTTATTTTCAGAGAATCAAGTCGTTGTGATATAAGATTAGTAGACACATTCATCATTTTAACTATTCTCCTTTTTAATCTTTGGAGTTTTCATTCTACCCATAAAGAATTGAGACAGAACAGTAACTCCAACTAAACCGGCACCTAAACTGCCAAACATCTTAAACCATTTATTGCTATTGAAAGATTGTTTACATAATTTTGTAAACATTTCATCCGGAGCGCAGCCCATAAGTAAAAATTTTAATTCAGAAGAAGATTTAACTTCCTGACCGTTAACAAGATGATTTGGTTTGGCAAAATACTTATCACCACCAAGATAACTTAACACAGCTCTCCTATAATTCATAAAGTCTTCCATAATAACAGAATCTTTTATCTTATTTACTGTATCTGAATGTAAATCTCCATCATACATCAATTTCATCGCAGAATCAAAGAAATTTTTATCATTTGAAAGTTCAACAATTTCAGTAAACTCATGCGTATCTAAATATTTATTGATAACTTTTCCATCTTTAACTTCTATTTGTGAGAAAAATTCTCTTCTAGCTTCATCATTTGGTAAATAAGGATTAAGTTCAGGATTTCGAACAGAATAAAATTTAACTGCATAATCTGAAGTATGACCATCAATTAAAACTTGCTTACACATTTCTACCAACTCTTCTTTAACTTCTCTTGGCATGGTTGAATTTAAAATATTAACATTTTCTAATTTTGCAATTCTATGATACATATCAAGAGTATTCAATAATCTATAGAAAGAGCTTTTTACACCTTTTACTCTATCGGCAACAAATGAAAGTTGTAAATCCTTCAATGAAGTCCTAGAAGTATCAGAATAACCCACAAGATTTTCAGCAGTATAACTCATCTTAGAAGCTCTTAAAGATTCTGCAGTTTCACCAAAAGTAGAATTTACAAGATTTTGATAATTATTTCCGTTACTTTCTTTTGCGAACTCTAAAGGTGACATCTTACTTTGCAAAGACGACAATTTCTGCTGTAATACTTCAACTACATTTGCATATTCTGTATCATCTGAAACGACTTTTTCTAATTTATTCCTTAACAATTTTCCTGCAACTTCTCTATCCATCTTAGAACGTTCAATTTCTTCCGGGGTAAATTTCAAAGTTTTTAACAATTCTCCGGATATATCATTCCAGTAATTTGCAAGTATAGTTTCCGGCGCCTGAGCAGTTTTTATATAGGCAAACCTATCCAGAACTGCACTCTTTGCTTTAAAGCGATTTAAGATTTCAGACACATTATGTATATTCTTAATAACAGAATCTGTTAATACAGCTGATGGTTTCATCTTAAAAGCTTCACTCAGTACAGAATCAACACCATGTCCTGGAGAATGTACAAGATTTTTCATATAAAAATCAAGTTTTCTTGCGGTAATACTCTCTGAATTATCTGCAATATATCTGGCAATATTTTCATCTAATATATTCTGAATCATTTTTGAATGTTCCGAAAACTCTTTTACTCCATCATGCAGCAACCCAAAATCTGAAAAACGAGTACGAACAGTATCATTATCCGGTAAAATTTTAGCAAGTTCTTCTTCTGGTAGGTTCAACTTAGCAAAGTTTATTTTTATAACATCTCTAACTCTATCAAGAACTTTGTCATCAAAATTAAAACTTTCAGAAGACAACATTAAATTATTTAAATCTTTTTTAATACTATTTGAAGTAACATAATCAAGTCCATCTGAAATATTTTCATGAATTAAAGTTATCAAATCTTTTGTAATAGGCTTACCTGAATTTTCAGTCAACAATTGGTCTAAAGCTTTAGTATTTTTAGAATAATCATACTTAGAAATTTCCTGAGTAAAATTAGCTAACAATGTATCCGCTTTTTTATCTATTACATTATCCTGATAATGTGCCACTGGTTTTTCTAAAGCATTACAAATCAAAGCACTCATTATTGCTGTAGAAAAACCGGATGTCAACATCCACATAGTATTATTTTGGAGAGCAATTTTACGCATCTTCTCCTGAATAAATTCACGGCGATTAGGGATATCTTTAGGAACACGCAGCCTATCACCTATCTTATTAATTTCCTTATCGCTGTATAAATCCCATGGAATAAACTGATGATCCTGATAGAACATCTTTTTCCTGCCATAATTATCTTCGTATTTTTGTCTTATATTTACACCATGAATCAAATATGCAGGCAGTTGCAAAAATAATTTAGGCCATAAATTCATTGCGCCAAAAAATGATGCTAACCCAATAAATTCAAAAGCTTTTGTCATTGGTGTCTGTTTCTTGGTAAACAAATAAGAAGCTATAGCTAAACCTCCGACTTTCATTCCAAAGTCATTTAATCTCCCAAGCTCGTGATCATTAGCTTCACCTTTTATTGAATGTTTTAATGCTCTTAAATCATACTTAAAATCTTTAAACATTTCAGAAGGCATATCAAAAATTGTATTTCTTACTAACTTTCCATTACTCGGTAACGGCTTTATAAAAGTACGATTTGCCAATTCCTTATTTACATCAAAATCTTTAGCTGCTTTGTCAGAGTTATACTGCTGAACCAAAGGTGTTCCATTTACGTATGACTGAATTAAATTTGTTCTCATCTAACTCACCACACTTTCTTTGTTTTTATCCATAACATCAGCTTCTTTCACCTTTGAGGGTTTTTTAGTTATATGAACAGTATTCAAAATACCAAGCAAAGTAACTGCTAATGCGGTTCCAAGTAAAGCCTTCCCTGAATATTTTTCAACTTTAGATACAGCATCTGCCGGACCATTATACAACTCTTTAGCACTTTTCACAAAACTTTCGCCAAAAACTTTTATCGAATGTGTAAAATCTTTTAGTTTCCAAAATTTTGCTGTTGCAACTTTAAAATAATCTTCCCATGGTTTTTGGAAAGCTAAGGCCACCCCTGCAGCTGCCCATAGGTATGATGAAAAACTCCTTGCAAGAGTTGATTTTACAAGAACCTCCTTATAAATAGGCTTGACTTCCTGATCTGAATCATTTAAATTTTCTCCAAGGCCATTCTTTTTAGCAATTTTATCATATCTGCGATTTAGTTTTTCTCCGTGCCTAACATCCCCATATAATAAATCCCAACGGGTAAAATCTACACTTTCACCAACCTTATGATATTCAATACTTGTCAAATTATAATCGTCAGGACTCTCCTGCAATTGATAATTAACTTTGGCATAAGGCAGCTGGGTATCAATACCAGTAAGAGCCTTCACCGGCACATTTATAAAAGATTTTGATATTGACTTAAAAACACCGTACAATAATACGCCCAAAGCCATTTTATTTCCAAGTTGAGATGCCTTTGCCTTTTCAAATGCGCCATAGTATTTATTCGCGGAATTAAATATTGACATCAAAGTAACACTACCTATCAAATAAGGCACTGTTCCCATTGTCAAAAACTCATAAAAATTAGAATTTTTACTCCCCATCAAACCTTTTGCAGGATACACAGTAAAAGCTTTTGTTAATTTGTCTAATCCTATACGTGTTCTTGTAGATAAATTATTTTCCAACAACGTATCTTTATCATATAGTGTCTTTTTACCTTCCCCATCATTTGCACTAAAAGATATTTTTTTATCACTAAAATTGCTAATTGGTAAAATCATGATAACTCCGCATTTCTTTCATTAGAATACATGTCAAGATTTTTTTTTGTTATCTTGCGTTATTTATATTTACAAATTTTAACAAATATTTTTATTTAAAAATATTGAAAAACACGAGTGTGAAAAACCCCATTATCACACAATAATAGCCGAAAACATTCAATGAAAACTTTGAAATAAATTTCATAAAATATTTAATACATAAGTATCCGACAATACCAGACACAACTGTCCCTACCAAGATGGCTAACCAATTATAACCCACAGCCTCTGCAATATCAATTTTAATGATAGGATAAACCATTGAAGCCCCTAATATAATTGGAATACTTAATAGGAAAGAATATCTCGCTGATGTTTGTCTATCTAAACCTGTAAATAATCCAGTCGCCATTGTCCATCCGGAACGAGAGAATCCCGGTAAAACAGCTACACCTTGAGCTAATCCGATGAGTAAGGCTTGTTTTAAATTAACCCTGTCAGATTTGTTATCTTTTTTCTTTGACAAATACTCACTGAAAAATAAAACTCCTCCGGTTATAATCAACAAACCTCCAACTAAAGCCGGATGATATACTAAATGTTCTGCAACTTCATTAAACGGTAATGCTAAAGCTATGGTTACAAGAGTACCCGCAATTATATAAAGTGCAAGCTTAGCCTTATGTTCAGAGAAATCTCTTTTTTTACAAGCTAAAATCAATGCCCGTAAAATATCCAAAACATCTTTCCTAAAAAAGATTAGTACAGCAATCAAAGTCCCTAAATGAAGCATTATATCAAAAAAAACTTCTTCATTTGATTGAGCTACTATTGGAATATTCTTAAAAACCTTATAAAAATTAGACGTAAAAACCAGATGCGCAGAACTAGATACAGGTAAAAACTCACTTAACCCCTGCACAATCCCCATTAATATTGCTTGAACAAAATTCATTTAAAAATCTCTCTTTCTAAGAACTACTATTCGGCTTCAAAATATGAACAACAAGAAGATTGAGTTTCCCAAACCGTAACCTTGCTCAGTTGAACAATTTTTTCTTTTAATTTTGAATAAATATAAGCTGAAATCATCTCACTTGAAGGACTTTCACCCTGAAATTCAGGAAGTTCATTCAAATCTTTATGATCTAAAGTCTCAAGAACAGCAGTTAACTCCTTTTTCAACACTTTATAATCAATCAAAATATTACTTTGATTTAGACTCTCTCCTTGAACAAAAGCTTCAACCATCCAATTATGCCCATGCTGATTTTCACATTCTCCATCATAATTCAATAAATGATGCGCTGCTGCAAAAAATGCCTGTGTTTTAATTTCGTACATATTTATATCCCCTTATCCCTTTTATAATTTCTAATTCTGTGAATCAAATATAAAATCACACAATTCTCTAACTGCTCCGCGTCCACCGGCTCTTGATGATTCAAAATTACAAACTTTTTTAACTTTATCAACAGCATCGGCTGGACATGCTGCAATTGCAACTTTATTTAATATACAAATATCAGGTTCATCGTCTCCCATATACGCCACTTGCGAAAAATTAAATCCATATTTTTCCATAATTGCTTCTAAAATAGGAAGTTTATTTTTTACACCCTGATAAACTTCAGTAACTCTTAAATCTGTAGCCCGTCTATCAACAGTCCCATTATTTCTGCCTGTAATAATTGCCGTTACAAAGCCATTTTTAGACATTTTTGCAAGTCCATGACCATCTTTAGCATTAAAAGTTTTGTATTCAACTCCATTTTCATCATAAGTAATACTGCCATCAGTCATAACTCCATCAACATCAAAAGCCAACATTCTTATACATTTTGCCTTCTCAATCAATGTCATTATGCTACACCTGCTCTTAACAAATCATGAACATGAATTACACCAACAGGAACATTATTTTCATCGACAACGGCAAGTGCCGTAATTGAATATTTTTCCATCAAGTTTAAAGCTGAAGCTGCATACGCATCTTCTGTAATGCGTTTTGGATTAGATGTCATAACATCTTTGACTTTTAAAGTCGATAAATCTGAGTATTTAATAATAGTTCGTCTGATATCACCATCAGTTAAAACCCCAGAAAGCTTACTCTCAGAATCTAATATCATAGCCATACCTAATTTATATTCTGAAATTGTATTTATAACAGATTGGAATGAATCAGAATCACTAACAAGTGGCATTCTATCACCTGTAATCATAAGATCTTTAACTTTATAGGTTAAACCTTTACCCAATTTACCTGACGGATGGTACATCAAAAAGTCTTCCTTTGTAAACCCTTTTTTCTCCATTAAACAAACAGCTAAAGCATCACCCATAGCCAAAGTTGCCGTTGTGCTTGCAGTTGGAGCTTTTCCTAAAGGACATGCTTCCTTTTCTACAGAAATATCAAGGACAACTTCACTTGTTTTTGCTAATGTTGAATTCATATTACCTGTCATACCAATCATAGGGCAGCCAAATCTTTTAATAAGCGGTAGCAAATTCATTAATTCTTGAGTTTCACCACTATTAGAAATTGCAATAATAACATCATTTCTGGTAATAACACCAGAATCACCGTGTGTACTTTCTGCAGGGTGTAAAAAGTATGAAGGAGTACCTGTAGATGACATCGTTGCAGCAATTTTTTTACCTATAAGTCCTGACTTTCCCATTCCAGTAACAATTACACGACCTTTGCAGCTATATAATATATCTATAGCCTTATCAAACTCTCCGCCAATATTATTTTTTAATCTTAAAATTGAATTAGCTTCAATTTCCAGAACTTCTTTTGCTAGTTCATTAATTTTACTCAATGTCATAGTTACCATATCCACCTCTCTAAGCTTAAAAAAATTATACAATAAATATCCTACAAATACAGTATCTTTACAATTATTTTTAAAAATTTTTAATTATTAACCGTCCTCTACAACAAGGATTATTAGAACTATGACTTTTAAAACATCAATGCAAAATAATGTATCTGTGGATATTATCAAGAAATTAAACTCTTCAAATGGAGAAATTATTGATTTATCAAACTTGAATTTGTTTGATGCAACCCGAACCATAATTATGTTATCTACATATTATTTTCAAAAAAATCCAACTCAAAAAATTCGCTGTAAAGTATCTACCCCGAATATTGAAAACATTTTAAAAGATATCCCTTTAAATAACATAATTGAGCTGGTTTAAAAAAACTCAAAAAGGTTCTGAAATAAATTCAGAACCTTTTTGAGTTTTTTATATTTTAATAACCTATGAACAACCTGAGTATCCGCATTTCAAACAGATAAAGCAGCCTTCTGCCATTTGAATTTCATTACCGCATTCAGGACATTTTACTGTTTTAATTTCCCCGGTTGCATTATACTCATCAAAAACTTCCTCTTTCTTATCTTCAACAGCAGGCTTTGATTCTACTGGTTTTAATTCTACTGTTTTTTCTTTTTTCTTATCATCCAAATTCATTGGCTGGAATTGACGAGAATTATTTCTATAAACAGTTATTCCTTTTAGATTATTTTTATAAGCCAGAATATAAGCTTCTTTAATATCTTCTCTTGTTGCTGATTCTACAAAGTTTACAGTTTTTGAAACAGCATTATCTGTGTGCAATTGGAATGCAGCCTGCATTTTTACATGCCAGTAAGGGGTAACATCGTGTGCTGTTGCAAAAATATCTTTAACGTTTTGAGAAACACCATCTATATGAGCAATTGTACCTTCTTTAGCAATCTTAGACATCATATCTTCTGAATATAGACCATGAGAAACCATATAATCTTTAAAGATTGGGTTTACTTCAAGCATTTCAGTACCATCCATAATAAGTCTTGAGAATACCAAGCCAAATAAAGGTTCAACACCCCCTGAAGCTGACGCTATCATAGAAATTGTTCCTGTTGGAGCAATACAAGTTGTAGTAGCATTTCTTAAACCATATTTTTTAATATCAGCATCAATTTCAGCCCACTGTTCATCTGAAATTTTTCCTGCAGATTTACCTTTATACTTATTAAACAGGTAGTTATCAGAATCATAAATACTTCCTTTAAAGTTATTAAAACTACCTCTTTCTTTTGCCATTTCAATTGATTCTTTTTTAGAAACATAATCGATGAATTCCATTACTTGACCAGCAAGTTTTGTACCTTCTTCTGAATTATAAGAGATACCCATTTTCATCAACATATCAGCCCAGCCCATCACACCTAGACCGATTTTTCTGTTATTTTGAACCATTTCTGAAATTTGTGGTAATGGATAATTATTAACAGCAATTACGTTATCCAAAAATCTCATTGCCGTTTTTGTAGTTTCTGCTAATAAATCCCAATCAACTTCCCAACCATTTGATGTTTCTTTCATCATCAAACCTAAGTTAATAGAACCTAAGTTACAAGCTTCATATGGTAACAATGGAACTTCACCACAAGGGTTAGTTGATTCAATAGCACCTACTAATGGAGTCGGGTTATCAGCGTTCATTTTGTCAATAAATACAATACCAGGTTCACCGTTTCTCCAAGCACCATCTACGATCAAATCAAATACTTCTTTAGCATTCATTCTGCCAACAACTTCTTTTGTTTGAGGGTTGATTAAATCGTAATCTGTTCCATTTAAGTAAGCTTCCATAAATTTATCTGTAATAGCAACAGAAATATTGAAGTTATTTAATTTATTGTTATCAGATTTACAGTTAATAAAGTCAATAATATCAGGGTGATCAACTCTCAAAATACCCATATTTGCACCACGTCTTGTTCCACCTTGCTTAACAGCTTCAGTTGCAGCGTTAAACACTTCCATAAATGAAACCGGACCTGATGAAACTCCCATTGTTGATTTAACAACACTATTTTTAGGTCTTAATCTTGCAAAAGAGAAACCTGTTCCTCCGCCTGATTTATGTATCAACGCAGTATTTTTAACAGTCTCAAATATACCTTCCAAACTATCTTCCACCGGCAATACAAAACAAGCAGCCAATTGACCTAGTTCTCTTCCGGCATTCATTAATGTTGGTGAATTTGGCATGAAATAACGGCTTGTAATAGCTTTATAAAATCTATCAGAAAGTTTTTTCACATCTGCTTCTGATTTTCCAAATTTTAAATCACCGGCTGCAATTGTATCTGCTACACGACGAAACATATCTTCCGGTCTTTCTATACAATTACCATCCTTATCTCTCTTTAAATATCTTTTTTCCAAAACTTTTACTGCATTTTCAGATAAGTTTAGGGACTCTTCTACACATGTACTGCTGTTGTCTGACACATTAACCTCCATAATCTGATTTT